>JANQPY010000037.1 GCA_028285245.1 Gammaproteobacteria bacterium
TTGGGTACTTGGGATCGGGGCTATCGGCATGGCAGGAGTCACTTCGGCAGCAATTTTTCATGATGCGATTGGGGAAAACGCAGAGCGGATCATTACCGTCGCATCCGCAGCCCTGCTCATCGCCGCCCATGTCCGCAACTACCGACTCTGCCGTTCCACAGACTGTAGCGACCAGTAATCTATCCATGCGCAAATCCATCGAACAGACACTAAGTACTCCCTTCGGCCAGAACGACGGGGAGAATTCCGATAGCGAACTGCGTGAGGAAGCGATTCTGGTCCGGGATGCGCTCCTGCGACGCGGACTTGAAACGCCGATGATTGCGCAGGAACTGCCCGACGAGGAAAAGAGGTCCCGTATTGAAGGTCATTTCCAGGAGGTCATGGAGATCCTCGGCCTTGACCTGCGCGACGACAGCTTTATGGAAACGCCGCAGCGGATCGCCCGCATGTACGTGGACGAAATCTTCAGTGGGCTCGACTATCGAAATTTCCCGAAACTGACCGTCATCGAGAACAAGATGCAGGTGGACGAGATGATCAAGGTCTGCGACATCGACCTGTCGTCAACCTGCGAGCACCATTTCGTCACGATTGACGGCAGCGCATCGGTTGCCTACATACCGCGGTCCAGACTGGTAGGTCTGTCCAAGGTCAGCCGTATCGTGCGGTTTTTCGCGCAGCGCCCGCAGGTTCAGGAACGCCTTACCGAGCAGGTGCTGCTGGCCTTGCAGACCTTGCTGCAATCGGAAGACGTCGCCGTCAGCATAAGAGCCGTCCACTACTGTATGAAGGCACGCGGTGTCCGGGATACCAACAGCTTTACATCGACCACCGCTCTGGGCGGCGTATTCAAGACGCAGCCGGAAACACGCAGGGAATTCCTGATGGGCGCGAACTAGGGCAAGGCCTCCAGCGCTATCGCTTGCCGGCGTCGCATTCGAATGAGTGCCGGCGATCCACTATGCCAACCGAGCTTTCATTGCACAGGTGTTTGGCCGTCTGGATAATCGTGAGCGAGTCAGACAGATGGCATGGAATGACTGCTGCATCGCGTCTAGCGACCGGCCTTTTTGCAATTGTGCTTGTCGCCCTGCTAGGGGCGCTGGTCCACGATGTCTCGCCAGACCATGTTGAAGAATCAGACTGCAGAGTCTGCGCCACGCAGGACAGGCTGGATGACCTTGCCTTCGATTTGCCCGACTCACCGGGCTTGATGCCCGTCGTCTCCTGCTGCGTCCCTCAGACGGACTTCTCGCCGCTCACTCGGCACAACCGCGCGCCCCGGGCCAGGGCACCACCGACAGTCAGCTAAAGAGCTCCCGATTGACCGGGGATTGCCGATGAACCGTCACCGGCAATCCGATCTCGCCTATTGTTCCGGGGAATTTTCATGGCCACTGAATCGAGAACACTCGCCGCGGCATCTGCCGGTGCTGCATTTGCACTCATGTTCGCAAGTGCCGATGCGGGCCAGCATGAATCACGCCAGCTCGACTCTCACGAGCATGGCGTCACCGAGATGAATGTCGCGCTGGACGACGACCTGCTGTACGTCGAGCTGGAGGCTCCGGCCATGAATTTTGTCGGATTCGAGCACCCGCCGCGCACGGCTGAGCAGAATAAGGCCATTGCCGAAACACTGACGGCGTTGAAGAATCCGCCAGCGATTTTCAGCGTGGCGGCAGCCGCGAACTGCACCACGCTTGAAGCAAATGCGAAGCATCTACTCGACGCGGACGATGAGACAGGCCACTCGGACCACGAAGAGCACGACGATCACGAGGAGCACAACGACTCAGCCGACCACTCCGAGTTCGTCGCCAACTATCGGCTGCGCTGCACCCGCCCGGAGGAGCTGCGGTCTATCCGGATTGAACTGTTCGACGCATTCCCGCTTACCACCGAAGTCGAGACAAGCTTCATCGGTCTGGAGACACAGAGCTTCGGCGAGTTGACGTCATCCAATCCGGAACTCTCGTTCGAGCCTTAGTGTGGTATCTGCCGAACGCGCTACCGTCGAAGCCAGCAACCTGGTATTTGCCTGGCCCGGACAGGAAACGGTTTTGAATATCGACGAACTGGCTGTGGCTGCGGGTGAGCGGGTCTTCCTGAGTGGCCCGAGCGGCAGCGGCAAGAGTACGCTGCTGGGTCTGATCGGCGGTGTACTCACCCCGCGTAGCGGCACCCTGGAAGTACTCGGCCAGCCTTTGCACGAGCTGCGCGCCTCCGATCGCGACCGGCTGCGTGCCGACGAAATAGGCTTTATTTTCCAGCAATTCAACCTGTTACCGTTTCTCGACGTCGTAACCAACGTCAGCCTGGCCTGCCGGTTCTCCGACCGGCGACGCGATCGAGCGCTTGCCCAGAGCAGCAGCGAGGAGGCTGAAGCGACCAGGCTGCTGCATCATCTCGGTATAGATTCAGAGTTGCTGATGCGACCGGTAACCCAGCTCAGTATTGGCCAGCAGCAGCGCGTGGCCGCGGCGCGAGCGCTAATCGGCAGCCCGGGCTTGCTGATCGCCGACGAACCCACGTCTGCACTCGACAGCGGCCTGCGCGCGCAGTTCATCGAGCTACTTGTCGCAGAGTGCGAGTCGGCCGGCACCGCCCTGCTGTTCGTCAGTCATGATCTGTCGTTGCGCACGCAATTCGACCGCAGTATCAGGCTTACGGACATCAACCGGACGAAAGGTACCGATGGGTAGCGCCGCGACCGTGCTGATGCTGGCCCGCGAGAGCCTCGCCAATCGCAGGGCAACGGCGATTCTTACTATCCTGTCTATCGCGATCAGCTCCGCTTTACTGCTGGGCGTAGAGCGCATCCGAACCGAAACCAGAAGCGGTTTCATGAGCACAGTCTCGGGCACCGACCTGATCGTCGGCGCGCGCAGCGGCGACATTAATCTGCTGCTCTATTCCGTTTTTCGTATCGGCAGCCCCACCAACAACATCACCTGGCAGAGCTATCAGGAGATTGCCGGTCAGCCGGTTGTCGACTGGTCTATTCCCATCTCACTGGGCGACTCGCATCGCGGCTTTCGCGTGATGGGAACGAACACGGACTACTTCCGCTACTACCGATACAAGCGCAGTCGAATGCTGACATTTGCCGAGGGCCAGGCCTTCGAAGCCGTATTCGATACCGTACTCGGCGCCGACGTGGCGGAAGAACTGGGCTACCGACTGGGCGAGCAGATCGTGATCGCTCACGGTGCCGGGGCAACTAGTTTTATACAGCACGATGACAAGCCATTTACGGTCGTTGGGATCCTGGATCGCACCGGAACACCCATTGACCGGACCGTGCATGTCGGGCTCGAGGGCATCGAGGCGATACACGCCGACTGGAACGAAGGGGGCAGAGCACCCGGGCAAAGCCTGTCGGCCGAAGAAGTCCTGGAACTCGATCTACAGCCAGAAGCGATTACTGCCTTTCTTCTCGGCCTCAAGTCACGAGTCGCAACCTTCGGCCTGCAAAGAAAGATCAACGAGTATCCACAAGAGCCCCTGATGGCGATCATTCCGGGTGTCACCCTGCAGCAACTCTGGCAACTGATTCGCGGGGTGGAAGTCGCGCTGCTGGCCATCAGCCTGTGCGTGGTAATTGCCGGCTTGATCGGAATGTTGTCGGCAATACTCACAAGTCTCGGCGAGCGGCGCCGGGAAATGGCGATTCTGCGGGCTATTGGCGCGCGTCCCTGGCATATTCTTGCTTTGATGACCAGCGAGGGCGCACTGCTTGCGGTAATCGGCGTAAGCCTCGGTATTGCGCTGGTCACAGGTCTGAGCTTCCTTACGGCCGGGTGGCTGAAGCAAAGATTCGGTATCTTTCTGCCGGTTCAATGGCCAGGCCCAATCGAGTGGCTCTTCGCGGGCCTGGTCCTGGCGGCCGCCTTGCTCGTCAGCCTCTGGCCTGCGTGGCGCGCCTACCGCAACGCATTGGCCGATGGCCTGTCGGTACGAATTTAGGAGCTTTCGATGCACAGATCTAGAACACTGACGCTGCTGATCGCCGCGCTTTGTTTTCTGACGGCCCAGGCAACGCTGGCTGAAAAACCCAGGATGCTGATGTGGGATCAGATGATCCCGCCCCAGGCAAAACCGCCGCCGCCAGCCTTGCCTGGCTCCAGCCCCGACGAGTCGATGATCGATCCGTACGAGCAGGAGATGGGTTGGACATACGGGACACAGGCCGTGCAGGCACTGGACCGCGAGTACGTAAAACTGCCTGGATTTATCGTGCCCCTGGAGTCTGACGAAGGCGGACTGCTGGACGAGTTTCTGCTGGTCCCGTATTTCGGCGCGTGTATGCACGTTCCGCCGCCGCCGCCCAACCAGGTCGTCTACGTGCGACTCGATGAAGCGCAGGAAATCCTCAATATCTGGGAGCCCTACTGGGTAACCGGCACCATGTATACGAAACCCTACAACGGCGATATTGCTCAGACGGTGTACCAGATGTCGGCCGACGAACTGGAACTTTACAAGTACTAGCTGAC
>JANQPY010000039.1 GCA_028285245.1 Gammaproteobacteria bacterium
CTGTCAGGCACCGAGCCACTCGTGATGGCTGAGGTGCCGCAGCTGGCGATTAACCCGGAGACAGGCTGGACGTTCGAGACCTGGATTCGGCTGAACGGCTTGCCTACCGAATCGGCTTACTTACTCAATCAGGCTACTGAGGACAGCCAGCTATCGCTGGTGCTCGACGGCGGCACGCTGCGGGCTACCTACAACGATGTCGAAGTGAGTTCATTTACCCCGATGGTCGCGGCGCAGTGGCATCACGTTGCGTTGGCAATCTCCGCCGGTGAGATGCAGCTCTACCTGGACGGCAAGCAGGTAGGCGGCGCAGCGGTCGAGGCCGCGCCCATGGCCGGCCCCGTCATCGTGGGCGGCAGCGCCGATGGCGAGGGCCTGCTCGCGGCGGATATTGATGAGATGCGTTTCTCCAACGTCATGCGCAGCGCCGACTGGGTTGCATTTTCCGCCGAGGTGCAGGGTGCCAATGGCGACCGGGTTTTGAGCTATGCGCTGGATGAGGCCAGCGGGGAGAGCGGCGAAAAGCAGATTGGTAATTTCGGCATCATTTTTCAGAACGTCTTCGGCAAGCCGGAGGCGATCGTTGAACAGCTCGTCATTGTTCTTTGTGGCCTGATGATGCTGGCGTCATTTGTAATCATGTTCGTGAAGTCGGTCGAACTATCCAAAGCCAAGAAGGTTTCGCAGGACTTTCTCAAGGCTTTCGGTTCGGTCGGCAACGACAGCGATGATATGCGGGCGTTGCAGGTGGCCAAGAAACAGTTCGGTGATTCGCCGCTCTGGCGAGTGTTTCGCATTGGATTCGATGAGATCAACCGCCGCGTATCGCCGTCGGTCGGTGCGCAGGCGGCCGGCCTGGATGCCAAGTCAATGAGCGTGGTGCGCGCTTCGATGGATGCAGCGATGGTGCGCGAGTCTCAGAAGCTGAATAGCAAACTCGTTTTGTTGACGATTGCTATCTCCGGCGGCCCATTCATCGGCCTGCTCGGCACGGTCGTGGGCGTGATGGTGACCTTCGCGGCCATCGCCGCGACAGGCGACGTCAATATCGCGACGATTGCGCCCGGCATGGCCGCGGCGCTTTTGGCCACGGTGGCCGGACTCGGCGTCGCCATCCCATCGCTGTTCGGCTACAACTGGCTGAGCTCGCAGGCGAAGGAAGTAGGCGCCGACATGCAGGTGTTTGCCGACGAACTCGAGGCCCGCTTCAACGAGGCGTACGGAGCTTAAGCACAGCAATGTCCGCGGACGTAAAAGGCGATCAGGAGCCATATGACGACATCAACATCACCCCGATGGTTGATCTGACGTTCGTGCTGCTGATTATTTTCATCATTATGACGACGGCGGCGATTCAGGGCGTCAAGGTGGATCTCCCCCAGGCCAGCGCGCAGCCGAGCATGGCGGAGTCTAAGACCAAAGCGGTGACCATCACCGCTGACGGCACTCTTTATCTCGATACGTACCCGGTCACCATGAGCGAACTCGAGAGCCGGCTCGGTGGGTACTACGCTGCGGATCCGACGACACCAGTAGTCATTAAGGGCGACTCGCTGGTGCAGTACCAGAAGGTCATTGAAGTACTTGATGCCGTCGGTCGGATCGGCATCACGCAGGTCGGCCTGGTGACACAAAAACTCGTGAGATAGCGAGCGGAGCGGACGCATGACAGACAAAGAGCAATGGTCGCGTTTCGATGTGGAGGACGACGAAGGCCCAGCCTCGTTGAAGGAATGGGTGCTGGAAAACAAGACGCTGGTAGGCGGAGTCGGCGCCATCGTGCTGCTGCTGCCGATTGGCGTTTGGGGTCTGGTATCAACGCTGTCAGGCACCGCGGCGCCGCAGGAGCCGCTTATCCAGCGCATCTCTATTGTGCAGCCGCCGCCACCGCCTCCGCCGCCCAAGGTTGAGCAGCCGGAGCCGGAGATCGAGGAGATTGAACTCGAAGAGCCCGAGCCCGAGCAGATGGCCGACGACGTAGCCGAATCCGACGAGTCGATGGGTGAAGAGCTGGGTCTCGATGCCGACGGTGTTGCCGGCAGTGACGGCTTTGGCCTGAAGGCAAACCGCGGTGGCCGTGGTCTGATCGGCGCCGATCCTAACGCGTGGTACGCCGGCATCATCACCCGCGACCTGCAGTCGTTTCTTTCAGATCAGGACACAGTCCGGGTCGGAGAGTATTCCGTGGTGGTCAGCATCTGGCTCAATGACGATGGGCTGATTCAGGACAGCGAACTCCTCAGCGGAACCAACGATCCGGTCTTGGACGCTGCTTTGCGCGACGCGCTGTCAACGGGCGTGCAGATTAGCCGGCAACCGCCCGAGGGCCTGCCGCAGCCTGTGCGCCTGCGCATCACCTCGCGAACCTGACGACCTGCAAATACCAATAGCCTCAAGAGTTGATGCTCATGCTTCGCCGAAATGCCATGCCGGCGCTGACCGGCTGCCTGTTGCTCGCAGTTGCTCCGATCGCCGGCGCCGCTGTCAGCGAGGAGCTCCTGGAGCTTAAGAACACGATCTTGAACCTCGTCGACGAGCTCGTCGAGCAGGGCATTCTCAGTGCCGAGAAAGCGTCGCAGATGAAGGCCGACGCTGCGGCGAAGGCGCGGGCCCAGGCTGAAGAGGAGGCTGGTGCTGCCGGCGCTGTATCCGAGGCGCCCGCGGACGCGCCGCCTGGTGTGGTGCGTGTGCCCTATGTGCCTGAGTTCGTGAAAGACCAGATCCGCGACGAAGTCCGCCAGGAGCTTAGAGAGGACGTCACGGAAGATGTCGTTGCAATGGCTCGAGAAGAAAAGTGGGGCACCCCGGATGCGCTGCCGGGCTGGATGTCTGCAGTCACGCTATCGGGTGACGCGCGCGTGCGCTACATCGGCGTTTTTCAGGATCCAAATAACTCCTCTTTTTTTGATTTTGCCGCCATCAACGACGCTGGCGGCATTTCAAGCGGTGCGCCGCTTGGCGATTTGTTCCTGAACACGATCCAGGATATTGACCGTTATCAGCTGCGCCTGCGCCTGGGCCTCGCGGCTCAGATCTCAGAGAACTTTTCGCTGGTGACGCGCTTTGCGACTGGCAACGACACTAATCCCACCACACGTAACCAGACTTTGGGCGACTTTGGCCGACCTTACGACTTCTTCATTGATCGGGCTTACTTGCAGGGCGAGTGGATGGACCTTTTTGGTAGCCAGCGCCTGACATTCCAGGGTGGGCGAGTGCCCAATCCCTTTATGTACACGCCACTGGTCTTCGACGATGACCTGACCTTCGAGGGGGTCACGCTCAGTTATGAGGTCCCGTTCGGATCGAGCAGCGTGTTTGCCACCGTCGGCGGTTATAACCTGCTCGACCAGGAGTTCAACGCGTTCGATAGCTCTACCAACGAAAAGTACTGGTGGGCCACACAGCTAGGTGTAGATCTAGCCTTTACCCAGAATACGGAGTTGAAAGTCGCAGCGGCGACTTACAACTTCCGGAATGTAACCGGTCGTCGCAACTCACTCGATAGCATGGCCAACGATTGGACAGCTAATCCCGTGTTGAGTAAGGGCAACACAGTGTTCGACATCGCTAACGACAGTACACCAGGTCGACAGTTGTTTGCGCTGGCTTCTGAGTATGAGCTTGTAAACCTAACTGCAGAAGCAAAGTACACGGGGTTTGCTCCTGTGAATGTCATTCTGCGAGCCGACTATGTGGAAAACACAGGCTTTGATGCTGACGATGTCTCCGCGCGGGTGGGTTTAAATGTCGAAGAGCGGAATCGCGGCTGGCTCGGGGAGCTTGAGGTTGGCTATGCCGAGCCGCGCGCATTGGGTGAGTGGCAGGCTTTCGCCGGCTATCGTTATCTGCAGCGGGATGCGGTGATCGCTGCCCTCACAGACTCCAACTTCCGTGCTGGCGGAACTGATGCTGAGGGCTGGGTGGCGGGTTTCTTGTTTGGAGTATCCAATGGCACGTGGCTGCGCTTTCGCTGGTTTACCGCTGACGAAATTGATGGCGCGATCGATTCGGGCTTGACCGGGCTGGTGCCTGCTGGTGCGGCCGGCATTCCCCTGCAGACTGACGTTTTTCAGGCCGAGCTCAATGTTGAGTTTTAGGATCCTAGCTGCAGTTTGGCTGCTCGCTGCCGCGTCTGCCGCGTCAGCACAGCAGCAGGACCCGCAACAGGCGCTGGCTCGCGCGCAGGCACTGTTGCGGCAGGTGTCGGCCGAGAAGCAGCAGCTTGAGGTGGACAACGCGAGGATGTCGGCCGAGCTTGCTGCGGCTGAGAAAGCGCTGGAATCGACTCAGTCGAAGCTCAAGTCGACTGGTCTGGATCTGGCCTCCGAAGAACGCAAGAATGAGCGCACCGCTGGCATGCTCGAGCGCACCCAGGGCCGCCTGGGCAGAGCTGAGGACACCATTCGGCAGGCCAACGACATTATCCGCGAGCGCAATACGGAACTGGCGGCCGCCAACGAGTCCAACGCTGAACTAACAGTGCAGCTAGCTGATACTCAGGCACAGCTCGATGACAGCGAGGCGAAGAACCTGAAGCTCTACGAAGCCAACGTTGAGCTGCTCGAAGCGTATAGGAAGAAAGGCCCCCTGGGCGGGTTGTTGCAACGCGATCCTGTCACGGGGCTCAAGCAGGTCCAGATCGAGAACATCGTGCAGGATTATCAGATGATGCTGGAAGACAACCTGCGTGAAGAGAATCGCAAGGCTTTGGGCGTTGGCGCCTACGCCGACGGTCAATAGGTCGCACGATGGTGTCTAGACTTCAAGCGAACGCTACCTGCAGCCGCTGCCCAGGCGGACGTCAGTTGCTGGTCGGCACGCTGGCAATGCTGCTGGTTGCCTGCGCCGGCACTGGCTCTGGAGTTGATAAGCAGTCTTCATCGGTATTGCAGTTGCCGGAGCCCGATCCATTGCCGGGCAGGGCCGAACTCTACCTGTCTCAGAACGGCTCATTTTGTGTCGCGCACGTTGCTATCTGGAACGAGACTCCCGTTCGCCAGGGTATGGCAACCGTCACTGTCGAGTGGCGCGGTGAATCAGGCGAATTGGTTGAACGCGGTTCAGTCGAGATTGATTCGCTAAAGCCCACTCAAGGTCGATCTAAGTCAACGGCGCTAGTAGATACGCAATGCGAGCGGGTGCGGTCGGCAGAGGTGACCGACGCTGAATGGATGCTGCTCGACGGCTGGGAAGATCCCGCCACTCGCCGGTTTGCTCGCATCCTTGGTGTTTCCGGTAGCCTCTGGGAGTTCGCCTGGAGCGAAGAACTGCAGGTCTTCGCGGGCCAGCGCGAGAAAACTTAGCCGGCGGGTTGGTTCGAAGGCGGCGCCTGTCCTGATTCCCGCTGGACTCCAGTCTCTTCTGCTTTGGCGCTAACGGCGCTTTCTACATCCAGTAGTTCCACTTCAAACGTCAGCGCAGCTCCGCCGGGGATTGTGGCTGTGCCGCGATCTCCGTAGGTGAGTTCCGACGGACAGCTAATGCGGGCTTTGCCGCCCACGCGCATCATTTGAATTCCACGTGACCAGCACTTGATCACTTGAGTAAGGCGCGCCTGCAGTGGTGCTCCCCGGTCGAAGGTGCTGTCGATCACGGTACCGTCACTCAGGGACGTAACGTAGTGTGCGGTAACGTTCGAGCCCTTATTCGGTTGCTCGCCTTCGCCTTCAATGATTGGCACGTACACCAACCCGTCTTCGCTGGTCGTTGCTCCCTGCCTGGCAGACTGTTCTGCGAGGTATTGAGCGGCTCGCTCCTTCTCAGCATCCACTGTCTTCTTGTACTCCAGTGCCATCCAGTTGCTGAGCATCGAGGGGTAGCCATCGTCGAACCTCGGCGCCTTGTTGCGGGCCCGGTCCAGCAGGCCCTGCTGTACCAGCTTCAGGCGCTTTTTGTCGGTTACGCCAATCGCGTGCAGTTCCTGTCCGAGCTGTGTGCCCATAAAGTAGAGCAGCTCGTCCTCACGGGAATCGAATTCACGGTCTGGATTGGCGAGCCCCGTGTTGCATGCCAGCACGAGGGCTCCACATATAAAGGCGCGTAGCGTTGTGTTTTTGTTCATCGTCGGCAAGGTGACTAGTTCCTGGGCGGGTTATTTATCAGCATTAGATGACAGCTAAGTGAACGGCAGAAGGAAGCATTTGGTTACGCTGAGCAGAAACAGCAAAGCCGGGTCCCGGCGGATTGCTGAGACCCGGCTGCTGACATTCCTGTTTGTCTAGGTGGCTGTGGCCGCGGCGCGCTTTCGGGCGACGGGCACGAGGCCGATCAGACCGGAGAGCATGAGCCATGCAGCGGCCGGCAGCGGCACCACGGACGTGTCGTTGACC
>JANQPY010000043.1 GCA_028285245.1 Gammaproteobacteria bacterium
CCTGTCCCAGCTAACTCTCCTGGATTCTCGTCCACTCAACGACAACGCGCTCCGTCTGCGATACCAGGTAATTCGCGACTGAGCACACATGAATATGGATCTTATTGTTGCCGCCGCGATAACCGGAGCAGGATTGGTCACCGGGCTTCTTTTTGCGTTCTCGAATTTTGCTCTACAGTCGCTAGCAGATCTCCCGAACGATAAGGGCATGTTCGCCATGCAACGCATTAACGAAAGGATCATCAATCCGCTTTTCCTGCTTCTCTTTCTGGGCACACCGGGCCTGTGTGCGCTAGTTGCTGTTAACGCGGTGCTAGATCTCAGCGACGTTGGTTCAGTCGCCCGGCTGATTGGCGCATTGGCATATATAGCGGGCCCGTTCGCAATCACGGTGTTATTTAACGTTCCGCTTAACAACCAATTAGCTGAAGCCGAGCCTGGTTCTGCTGATGAGGTTTGGCCAGCGTATCAGCAGAAATGGCAGCGCTGGAACCACATCAGAACGGCCCTTGGAGCGGCGGCCGTCGCATCTTTATCGATTGGTCTGGGGGCCGCAGCTTGACGCCAGTGCTTTCCCTGCCAAAGAAAGGCGGCTATTCGACCGTTACGGACTTGGCAAGATTTCTTGGCTGATCAACGTCGGTGCCCTTGAGCACGGCGACGTGATACGACAGTAGCTGCAGCGGAATCGTGTAAACGAGTGG
This sequence comes from Gammaproteobacteria bacterium, assembly GCA_028285245.1. GTDB lineage: Bacteria > Pseudomonadota > Gammaproteobacteria > Steroidobacterales > J054. Next base: position 705 of record JANQPY010000043.1, read on the forward strand.
CGCTTGAAAGTAGCTGACGTGCGCCGGCATCTCGATGACGGTTACACCTTCACTGTCTTGCATGCCGGCTTCGGGATCAGCAAACACGATGAGCTCGCCGCCGCGGGCGCGCACTTCCATCAGGTTCGACTTCAGTTTCTCGACGAGATCGTTGTTCGGCGCTACGGCAATGACGGGCATGTCCGCATCTACCAGTGCCAGCGGCCCGTGCTTTAGCTCACCGGCGGCATAGGCCTCGGCATGGATGTACGAAATCTCTTTGAGCTTTAGCGCGCCTTCCATGGCAATCGGATGCATGGCGCCGCGGCCAAGAAACAGCGCGTGATGTTTGTCCGCGAAACGCTCGGCCAACTCCAGCATTGGCCCATCCAGCTTCAGCGTCTTTTCTATCAGCCCCGGCGTTTCGATGAGCCGCTGCACCAGCCCGCGCTCGCGTTCCGCGTCGACGCCGTGATGTTTGCCAAGGCCAATGACCAGCATGGCCAGCGCGGCAAGCTGCGTGGTGAATGCTTTGGTCGAGGCAACGCCAATCTCCGGGCCCGCACGCGTGAGCATCACCAACTCGGATTCACGCACCAGGGAACTCTCCGGCACATTGCAGATGGCCAGGGTCGACAAATAGCCGGCCTCTTTGGCCATGCGCAACGCCGCAAGCGTATCGGCGGTTTCGCCGGACTGCGAGATGGTCACGAACAGGGTGTCAGGGGGTACCACCGGATCGCGGTAGCGGTACTCGCTGGCGATGTCGATGTAACACGGCAAGCGGCATATCTGTTCAATCAGATAGCTGGCTACCGCACCCGCGTGATAGCTGGTGCCACAGGCAACGATTCGCACGGCGCGCGCTTTTGCGAACACGGCCTGGGCCGCGGGGCCAAAAGCAGCCTCGAGCAGTTTTCCACCGGCAACCCGCTGTTCCAGCGTTTGGGCGACGGCAGCAGCCTGCTCGTGAATCTCCTTGAGCATGAAGTGTCGATAGCCACTCTTGTCGGCGGCATCGGCGGACAGCTCGCTCTCGACAACGGGTCGTTCGACGGCCTGGCCCGCTGCATCCGTTACCTGAATTTCTGCCGCGTCGATTACTGCCATGTCGCCTTCTTCGAGAAACATGAAGCGTCGGGTCACTGGCAATAGTGCGGCGACGTCGGAAGCAACAAAGTTTTCGCCGATACCCACACCCACGACCACCGGGCATCCGGCCCGCGCGAGCACCAGCTTGTTGGGATCATCTTGCGACATCACCACCAGCGCATAGGCACCTTCCAGCTCGCCCACGGTCTTGCGCACCGCGGCGACCAGATCATCATTGCTCTGCAGGTGCTGATGTATGCGGTGAACGATGACCTCGGTGTCGGTCTCCGTATCGAACTGGTAGCCGGCGTCCTGCAGCTCTGCCCGGAGCCGGTCATGATTCTCAATGATGCCGTTGTGGACTACGGCCAGCCGCTCGCCGGATACGTGCGGGTGGGCATTCCCTTCGCTCGGCACACCATGGGTCGCCCACCGTGTATGCGCGATGCCGATCGGACCCTGTAACGGCGCATCGTCCAATGCGTTCTGGAGTTCCGCGACTTTGCCCATCCGGCGCCGGCGCTCGAGATGGCTCGCGCCCACAGTCGCCAGGCCGGCCGAGTCGTAGCCGCGATACTCGAGACGCCTTAAGCCCTCCATGAGGACGGGCACGACGTTCCGCTCAGCGATTGCCCCTACGATGCCGCACATTATTCAGGGTTCCTGTAATTCTGAACTGATGAGTCTATCGGCGTCTCAACGCGAACACCGTGAACGATTCTTAATTTTGCGTTAATTCAGGGCTTTACAGGCCGCCGCCAGCCAGAGATCGTGACCTGCTTGGCCCGCTCCACGGTCAGCTCGCCGGCTGGTGCACTCTTGCTCACGGTAGAGCCTGCACCAATGGTCGCACCCGCCCCCACCTCGATCGGTGCGACCAGCTCGACACCAGAACCGATGAACGCATCGTCGCCAATCACCGTCAGATGCTTGTTGGCGCCGTCGTAATTGCAGGTGATCGTACCGGCGCCCACGTTCACGTTGGCACCGATCTCAGCGTCACCCACATAAGTCAGGTGATTCACTTTACTGCCGGGCCCCACCGTGGCTTTCTTAAGCTCTACAAAATTGCCGAGCTTGGCCCGTTCAGCGAGCTCCACGCCGGGCCGCACGCGCGCGTAAGGACCGATTTCGCAGCGCTCACCGATCCGGGAATCTTCGATGATGCTCATTGGATGCACCACGGTGCCGGCACCAATTTGTGCATCTGTCACGATGCTGTTGGCGCCGATGGTGACGTTGTCTCCCAGCAAAACATCGCCGGCGAAAACCACATTCACATCGATGAACACATCGCGGCCGCACTTAAGCGTGCCGCGCACGTCAATCCGCGCAGGATCCGCCAGCGTTACTCCGTCGCCAAGCAACTCGTTTGCCTTGCGCGCCCGATAAACCGCCTCTGCTTCCGCCAACTGATGGCGATTGTTGATCCCGAGGGCGGCGGCCGCATCATCTGTGCAAACGGCCTCAACCGGCTTACCGTCGTTTGCCGCCATCGCGACCACGTCGGTCAGGTAATACTCGCCTTGAGCGTTGTCGCTATTAATCTTGCCCAGGTAGTCGTTGAACAGCGCTGCCGGACCGGCCATTACGCCGGTGTTGATCTCGTCAATCTCAAGCTGCTCGTCACTGGCGTCACGTTGTTCAACGATGCCGGTGAGTTTTCCCCCAGCGTTGCGCAGCATTCTCCCGTAGCCCGTCGCGTCATCCAGCCGCGCGCTCAAGACCGCAAGTGATCCCCGTTCGGCAGCCGCAACCAGCGGCCGCAAGGCTTCCGGCGTCAGCAACGGCACGTCGCCACACAGGATAAGCAGCGTCTGGCCGTCCGGTATCTGGGGCAGAGCCTGCTGAACCGCATGACCAGTGCCCAGCTGCTCGGCCTGCATCGCCCAGTGAAGATCGTCATCGCCAAACGCCTCGCGGACCGCATCGCCACCATGACCAAACACAATGTGCAGGCTGGCGGGATCAAGCGCCCGGGCGGTGTCGACTACATACCGCAGGATTGGCTTGCCAGCCATGGGCTGCAGCACCTTGGGCAACGCCGAATGCATGCGCTTGCCCTGGCCGGCGGCGAGAATGATGACACTGACTGGCATACGGCAGAATCGCGTGACGCGTGAATCGGGCGCCTACTGTAGCCGGACCGCCAGGAGAAATCCCGGAAGCAGGTCTCTAACGTTTGCCCTTGAGCTTCTGGGCGGCCCGGAAGCGGGCGCGGGCTTCGATCAGCTGCTCCTGTGCCTCGGCGATGTCGGACTTCTCGGTCGCACCGGCCATCGCGGCCTCAGCCGCCTGGCGCGCCTTGTCGGCGGCCTCCTCATCGAGCTGATCACCGTGCAGGGCGGAGTCGGCCAGCACCGTCACAACATGCGGCTGCACTTCTAGGATGCCGCCGGTCACATAGAAAAACAGCTCTTCACCCTCATTGGGTAGCTGCACGCGGACCTCCCCGGGACGTAAAGCCGTTAGCAGCGCCGCGTGACGCGGCTTGATGCCGACGTCGCCCATGCGGGCGGGCGCCACCACCTGCTCGGCCTCGCCGGAGTAGATTTCGCCTTCAGCGCTAACGATGTCGACGTGCATGGTGCTCATGATTTAAGCGCGGCCAACCGTTACTGGAGCTTCTTGCCCTGCTCGGCAGCTTCGTCGATGGAACCCACCATGTAGAAGGCCTGCTCGGGGAGGTTGTCGTACTCACCGGCCACAATCGCCTTAAAGCCGCGAATGGTCTCGGACAGCGGCACGTACTTGCCAGGCTGACCGGTGAAGGTTTCTGCGACCGTGAACGGCTGCGACAGGAAACGCTGGATCTTGCGTGCCCGCTGCACGATGAGCTTGTCGTCTTCCGACAGTTCATCCATGCCGAGAATCGCGATGATGTCCTGCAGCTCTTTGTACCGCTGGAGTACCGACTGCACGGAGCGCGCTACGTCATAGTGCTCCTGGCCGATCACGTTCGGGTCGAGAATACGGCTGGTGGAATCGAGCGGATCCACGGCGGGATAAATGCCGAGCTCCGCAATTTGCCGGGACAACACTAGCGTGGCGTCGAGGTGAGCAAAGGTGGTCGCAGGTGACGGGTCAGTCAGGTCATCCGCTGGCACGTAGACGGCCTGGAACGACGTGATGGAACCGGTCTTCGTTGACGTAATGCGCTCCTGCAACACGCCCATCTCTTCGGCCAGTGTGGGCTGATAACCCACCGCCGACGGCATGCGTCCGAGCAGCGCCGACACCTCGGTACCCGCCAGCGTGTAACGGTAAATGTTGTCGATGAACATCAGCACGTCGCGGCCCTCGTCGCGGAAGTTCTCCGCAATCGTCAGGCCCGTTAGCGCCACGCGCAGGCGGTTGCCCGGTGGCTCGTTCATTTGCCCGTAGACCAGCGCGACCTTGTCGATAACTTCCGACTCAGTCATCTCGTGATAGAAGTCGTTACCCTCACGAGTTCGCTCACCCACGCCCGCGAACACGGAGTAGCCGCCGTGCTCCTTCGCGATGTTGTTAATCAGCTCCATGAGCGTAACGGTCTTGCCCACGCCGGCGCCGCCGAACAGACCAATCTTGCCGCCCTTGGCAATCGGCATGATCAGGTCGATCACCTTGATGCCGGTTTCGAACAACTCTGTGGTAGCGGCCTGATCCTCGTATGCCGGTGGCTCACGGTGGATGGGCAACTGCGTGTCGGCGCCAATCGGGCCCGCTTCGTCGATTGGGTTGCCGAGCACATCCATGATCCGGCCGAGGGTCTTGGTACCCACCGGGACAGTAATCGGCTGACCGGTATTCGAAACTGACAGACCGCGCTCGAGGCCCTCACTGGCACCCATCGCGATGGCGCGTACGACGCCGTCACCAAGCTGCTGCTGCACTTCCATCGTCAGATCCCGATCATCCAGACGCAGCGCGTCGTACACATTCGGAATCGCATCGCGCGGAAATTCGACGTCAACAACTGCGCCGATAACCTGTACAACCTTGCCAGAACTCATTGGCCTAACCTCTGTCTCGTTGCGGCTGCTGCCGCACATTGCATAATTTCAGAACTTAAACTTAAGCGACGGTAATCAAACTGCCGCAGCGCCGCTTACGATCTCCGACAACTCTTGCGTAATCGCAGCCTGGCGCGCCTTGTTGTAGTCGAGCTGCAGTTGATCGATCATCTTGCCGGCGTTGTCGGTGGCGGCTTTCATGGCCACCATCTTTGCCGCCATCTCGCAGGCCACATTCTCGACTGTGCCCCGATAAACCTGGGATTCGATATAGCGCATCAGCACGATATCCAGGAGCTCCGTCGCATCCGGCTCGTAGATGTAGTCCCAGTATTCCGTCAGCTCGTCTTTATCCAGGGGCTCGACCGGCAGCAGCGTGTCGATCGTCGGGCTTTGCGTCATGGTGTTGACGAACTCGTTATGCACCAGAAACACGCGGTCCACCTTGCCCTCGCTGTACGCATCGAGCATGACCTGAATAGCCCCGAGTAGCTCCGCAAGATGCGGGTCCTCACCCAGATGCGATGCAGCCCCGACCACGTTCACCTTCAGGCGCCGGAAGAACTGCACGCCCTTTGCACCGATCAGACAAAGATCGGTCTCGACGCCTTTCTCGTTCCAGCCCCTGAGGTCCGCTAGCAGCTTCCGAAATACGTTGACGTTCAGGCCGCCGCAGAGGCCGCGATCGCTGGTAATCACGATATAGCCGACGCGCTTCACTTCGCGTTCCTCCAGGAACGGATGGCGGTAGTCCGGGTTGGCCTGAAACAAATGGCCAATCACACCCCGAATCTTCTGCGCGTAAGGTTTCGCCTCAGCCATGCGCTGTTGCGTGCGCCGCATCTTGCTGGCTGCGACCATCTCCATGGCTTTGGTGATCTTCTGCGTGTTTTTCACGCTGCCGATCTTGGTGCGGATTTCTTTGGCGCCTGCCATCGATAGTGCCTCTGCTTACACCGTGCCTTAGTACGCGCCGGAACGTTTGAAGTCTTCGCAGACTTTGTTCAGTTCATTAGCGATATCATCGTCGTAGGCGCCCGACTCGCTGATCTGGTTGATCAGGCTGCCGAATTTTTCCGTCGCGTGCGCATGCAGCGCTGCCTCGAAGTCGACGACCTTGTCTACCGGCACGTCATCGATGAAGCCCTCATTGACCGCGTAAAGCGACAGACCCATCAGGCCGACCGACAGCGGCGAATACTGTTTCTGCTTCATCAGCTCAGTCACGCGCTGGCCGCGCTCAAGCTGTTTCCGCGTCGCCTCATCCAGGTCAGACGCGAACTGCGCAAACGCCGCCAACTCACGATACTGCGCCAGCGCCAGGCGAACGCCGCCACCGAGCTTCTTCACGATCTTGGTCTGCGCCGCACCACCCACGCGAGAAACCGACAGACCGGCGTTGATGGCCGGGCGAATACCGGAGTTGAACAGATCCGTTTCGAGGAAGATCTGCCCGTCGGTAATCGAGATCACGTTGGTGGGCACGAAGGCCGATACGTCGCCGGCCTGAGTTTCGATAATTGGCAGCGCGGTAAGTGAACCGGTTTTGCCCTTCACCTGCCCGTTGGTCGCCTTCTCAACGTACTCCTCGTTGACGCGAGCCGCGCGCTCCAGCAGGCGCGAATGCAGGTAGAACACGTCGCCCGGGTACGCCTCGCGGCCGGGCGGGCGGCGCAGCAGCAGTGACACCTGGCGGTAGGCCCAGGCCTGCTTGGTCAGATCGTCGTAAACGATCAGCGCATCTTCGCCTTTGTCGCGGAAGTACTCGCCCATCGCGCAGCCTGAATACGGCGCGATGTACTGCATGGCTGCGGACTCAGCAGCGGGCGCGGCAACCACAATCGTGTGCTCCATCGCGCCGTGCTCTTCGAGCTTGCTGACCACGTTGGCAATCGATGAATTCTTCTGGCCGACGGCGACATAAATACACTTAACGCCCGTGCCCTTCTGATTGATGATCGCGTCGATCGCCACGGCCGTCTTGCCGGTCTGGCGATCGCCGATGATCAGCTCACGCTGGCCGCGGCCAACCGGCACCATGGCGTCAATGGCCTTAAGGCCAGTCTGGACTGGCTGACTCACCGACTTACGCGTGATCACGCCCGGTGCGACTTTTTCAATTGGGGAAGACCCTTCGGCACTGATCGGGCCCTTGCCGTCGATCGGCTCACCGAGGGAGTTAACAACGCGGCCGAGCAGTGACTCACCCACAGGCACTTCAAGAATACGGCCCGTGGTTTTAACAGTGTCTCCTTCGGAGATGTGCTTGTAGTCACCCAGGACCACCGCACCGACAGAGTCCTGCTCCAGGTTCAGCGCCAGTCCGAACGTGTCGCCGGGGAACTCCAGCATCTCGCCGTACTGCGCAGCGTTCAGGCCATGAATCCGGGTGATGCCGTCGGTAACGGCCACGACGGTGCCAACGTCCCGGGCTTCAGCCGCGCTGTCGAAGTTCTTGATGCGCTCCTTCAGCAGCTCGGTGATTTCAGATGCCTTGAGTGCCATGTCTATCTACCCTCTTATTGCACCAACGTGCTGGCCAGTTTTTCCAGCCGGGTGCGAACTGATCCGTCTATCACATGATCGTCGGCCTGCAGACGCGCGCCGCCGATCAACTGTTCGTCCAATACAAAACGCAGGCTTACCTGCCGGCCGAAGCGCCGGCTCAGTGCCTCGCTCATCTGCCGCTGCTGTGCCTCATCCACTTCTGATGCCGCCGTCAGCACCACGTTGACGGTGTTCTCAACTTCCGCTTTGAGATCACTAAAGCACTGCGCGATGGCCGGCAGGGCAGCAATGCGCCGGTTCTCCGCCAGCAGGCGCATGAAGTTCTTCGCCTGGGCACTTTGGGCAACGCCGGTTGCGCTCTGCTCGCTACCGGCGACCTCAAGCAACATCTGCGCCAGACGGCTGCTGTCTGAACCTGGGGCATCCAGCAAACGCAAAACCTGTGCATCGGCAGCCGCGGTGGCCGCGGTATCCAGCAGTGCCTGCCAGGCATCCAACGCCCCGCCTTCCCTCGCCAATTCGAACAGGGCCTGGGCGTAGGGTCGGGCAACAGCGTCGGCGCGGGCCATCGGTTAGATCTCGCTCGCGAGCTGGTTCAGCAAATCGCGGTGCGCGTTCGAATCAATCTCGCGCGAGAGGATTTTCTCAGCACCGGCCACGGCGATTACCGCGACCTGATTGCGCAGCTCATCCCGCGCGCGATTCACTTCCTGCTCAACCTCGGACTGTGCGGTATTGAGGATGCGTTCGCGCTCCTGGTTAGCGCCGGTGCGTGCTTCCTCAACGATGGCATTCGCCCGCTGGTTAGCCTGATCGATAATCTGGCGGGCCTGCTGGCGCGCCTCGCCCACCAGCTCGTCAACCTGGCCTTTCGCCTCATCCAGCGCGCGCGTGCCCTTCTCGGCCGCTGCCAGACCGTCAGCGATCTGCTGCTGGCGCTCTTCGATCATCTCGATAATGACCGGCCAGACGAACTTCATGCAGAACCAGACAAAGACGAACATCGCGATCGTCTGTCCGATCAGGGTCATATTGATATCCACGCGAACCGCTCCTCGACGACTTTTCTTATGCCGGGCTTAAGGCCGAGCTCTTATCCGCCTAACGCAGTCTGCAGCTGACCAACGAACGGATTGGCGAAGGCGAAGAACAGCGCGATACCGACACCGATCATCGCAACCGCGTCCAGCAGCGCAACCACCAGGAACATCTTGGTTTGCAGCATCGGCGCCAACTCTGGCTGACGGGCGCAGCCCTCAAGAAAGCGGCCGCCCAGCAGGCCCATACCGATACCGACGCCCAACGCGCCGAGGCCGATCAGGATCGCTACGGCGATCGCGGTAAACCCAATAACAGTTTCCATTAGTTGCTCCTAACCAGGATGAGTCTGACGAATAAAAAGTAAGTGAACCTAGTGATGCTCGTGCGCCTGGCTCAGGTAGACGATGGTGAGCATCATGAAAATGTACGCCTGCAGCGTGACCACAAGAATGTGAAAGACGGCCCAGCCGAAATGCAGGGGAAGCTGAAACAGGCCCAACAGGGCGATCAGGATGAACATCAGTTCACCCGCATACATGTTCCCGAACAGCCGCAGCGACAGGGACAGCGGCTTGGCCAGCAGCGCCACCGTCTCAAGCACAAAGTTAAAGACCATCACGAACGGCCAGAAGATCTTCGGCATGCCAAGCTCTTTCGGGTTGAGCGGGTTCATCATCAGCTCGCCAACAATGAAGCCACCAACGCCCTTGATCTTCAGGCTGTAAAACAGAATCAGCGCAAACACGGACAGCGACATACCAAACGTCACGTTGACATCGGTGGACGGCACCACCTTCAGGTATTCAATGCCCATGAGCACCGCAAGCTCAGGCAACCAGTCAACCGGAATCAGATCCATCAGGTTCATGAGGAACACCCAACAGACGATGGTTAGCGCCAGCGGCGCGATCAGATTGCTCTTGCCGTGGAAGGTGTCACGCACGCTGTCATCGACGAACCCGACGATGAGTTCGACGGCCGCCTGAAACTTAGTCGGTTTATCGACCGAGAAACTCTTCGCCGCGCGGCGGAACAAGAACAGGAACAGCCCGCCCAGAAGAACCGAGAAAACCATGGAGTCGACGTTCACGGCCATGAAGTTGCCGCTGCACTCGTTCCATACCCAGCCCTGTTCGGTTGGACAAACCTGCAGGTTCTGCAGGTGATGCTGGATATACCCGGCTGTGGTCTTGCCGCCTTCGGTCGCCATCGCTGCTAGCTTCTCCGCGTCCCTTCCTGTCCGCCGGGTTGCGCACGGCCCTCAACCCAGGGAAACCCTGTTCTTAGTGCCAACCAGTAAACGGTGTAGGTCGCTGCGTATGTGACCATGACCGGAATCAGTTCCACCGGCAGCAACCGAATCGCAGCGATAAACAACGCTACGGTCAAAACAATCTTCAGCGCCTCGCCTGCGTAGACGCCACTCAAAAAACGCTCTGGATCGATGCTCGCATCGACCTTAAGCATGCGCAGTGCCTGGTACAGCCCGGCGACGATGCCGATGCTCCCGCCGACCAAAGCCGACATAGCCCAGATACGCCCAACGAACAGTCCTGCGGCGGCCGCCAGGCCGACGGTCAGACCTAACTGCCATCCAGCCAGGCGCCAAACAGCGCGGCGAACCTGATGCAATGTCTGCTCGTTACCCATCTGCGCGGGCTTGAAGCGGAAACAAAAAAAAGCCACTTCGCACGCCGAAAAACGCGGGCGGGTGGCGTCTCAGCGGCAAGCCAGGCAGCCGAGCCGGGGTATTCTAGGGAGATAGATAAACGGCTTCAAGCTTGGTTACTTGATGTGCTCGAGGATGCCGTCGAGTTCGTCCAGGCTGTTGTAGCTGATGACGAGCTTGCCCCGACCGCCGCCGCCATGCTGGATGGTGACCTTGGCGCCCAGTTTCTCGGCCAGATCGTCCTGCAGCCGGCGGACATCAGGATCCGTTGACTTGCTGCCCTTAGCGCTGGAACGTCCGCCACCGCTCAAGAGCTTCCGCACCAGTTGTTCGGTCTCCCGTACCGACAGGCCCTTGCGGGCGACCAGGCCGGCCACTTCTGCCTGCTGGCGGGCCGACGGGAGAGGCAGTAAGGCCCTGGCGTGGCCCATTTCCAGCTCGCCGGCGTCCACCAGCGCCTTGGCCTCTGGCGCCAGTTCCAGCAACCTCAGTAGATTGGTCACCGCAGTCCGCGACCTGCCGATGGCGTCCGCCGCCTCCTGGTGGGTCAGCTCGAACTCATCGACCAGGCGTTTCACAGCCTGCGCCTCTTCCAGCGGATTGAGGTCCTCACGCTGAATGTTCTCGATCAGGGCTACGGCCACAGCCGCTGAATCGGGAATTTCGCGAATGACCACGGGCACTTCCGCCAGGCCAGCGAGCTGGGCGGCCCGCCAGCGGCGCTCGCCAGCGACAATCTCGTAGCGCGCGCCTTCCGCCGCACCCGGGAGCGGGCGGACCACGATCGGCTGCACAATGCCCTGAGAGCGAATCGACCGGGCCAGCTCGTTCAGCGCGTCCTGGTCCATGCGCCGGCGCGGCTGGTAAACACCGCGGCGCAGGTGCTCTACTGGTAGTTCGGTGGCGCCTGACGTTTCTGACTGGCCTGTCTCAGGGGCCACCGGCGGCGGCGCCATATCGACATCGCCGAGCAGCGCATCGAGTCCTCGTCCGAGCCCTGTTTTTTTCGCCGCCACCTGCACTAACTCCGAGCGCCTTCCCGCGAACGGGAGCCTAGCCGACTTTGGGGGTCCGGGGACAGTTTAGTTATCTCCCTCTCGCGATCATGCACCAGGAGGAGATAAGTAAACCGCCCCGTTTCTCACGCTGCCTGGCGCGCCAGCACTTCCTTCGCCAGGGAGACATAGGCCCGGGCGCCTGCGGACGTCCGGTCGTGGTACATCGCCGGCAGACCGAAACTGGGTGCCTCGGCCAGTCGCACGTTACGCGGGATGACGGTGTTATATACGCGCTCCCGGAAATGCTTGATGAGCTGCTCGGAAACTTCCTCCGCCAGCTTGTTGCGCGAGTCGTACATGGTCCGCAACAGCCCCTCAATACGCAGGTCGTGATTCACGGTGTTGCGTACCTGCTTGATCGTCTCAAGCAAAGCTGACAACCCCTCCAGCGCGTAGTACTCGCACTGTATGGGAATCAATACGCCGTCCGCCGCAGTCAGCGCGTTGAGCGTCAGCATGTTAATCGTCGGCGGGCAGTCGATGAGCACGAAGTCATAGACACCGCGAATGGGCTCCAGCGCGGCGCGGAGCTTCAGTTCACGGCCGATTTCCTGAAGCAGGCGCACCTCCGCGGCGGTCAGATCGGCGTTGGCCGGCAACAGCGAAAAATCACCGGCCGCTACCTTCAAAATGACGTCCTGCGTGCGGGCCTCGCCGAGCAACACGTCGCACACCGTCACCGACAGGTCTTGCTTATCGACGCCGCAGCCGGTGGTTGAGTTGCCCTGGGGATCCAGATCGACGAGCAGCACCCGGCAGTCGCGATCAGCCAGCGCCGCCGCGAGGTTCACGGCGGTGGTGGTCTTGCCGACCCCGCCTTTCTGGTTGGTGACTGCAACTACCTGGCCCATGGTGTCCGTCGTTTCCTCTCCATGCTCTGGCGCGAACCTTAAGCTCGACGCTTGAGCACAATGATATGCCGTTCGGCGTCCAGACCCGCTACCCGCACTGGTGCAACCTTTTCCGCAAGCCATTGATCCGGCATGGCGGCCAATTCGTCGGCCGGGTAGCGCCCCTTCATCGCCACCAGGCGGCCGTCTGCAGCAGGCAACGCGCCGCAGCGTGCGATGAACACCGACAGCTCGGCAAAAGCCCGGGAGATCACCGTATCGAAACCGCTATCCGGCGCATAGTCCTCGGCACGAGCCTGAACAACTTCAATGTTGTTCAGGCCCAGCTCCGCCGCGACCTGCGTGACGAACCGGGTTTTCTTTCCCGCTGCATCGAGCAGTGTGAACTGGCGTTCGGGTTCAGCGACGGCCAGGGGAATACCCGGCAGTCCGGCCCCCGTGCCGACATCAAGAATTTTTTCCCCGAGAAGAAAGTCGCGCGCCGATAGAGAATCGGACATGTGCACCGCCACCATGGCTGCCGGTTCAGTGACCGACGTCAGGTTAAATGCCTGATTCCAGCGCGACAGCGACGCCAGGTATGCAGCCAGCATCTCCTGCTGATCATCACCGAGATGCGCTTCACCCTGGCTACAGGCAGTCTGGAGAAGCGCCCTGAAGTGCTGTGGAGTCTCCGCTGTCACGAAGACGGCTCCGTGGACCGGGTCAGCTCAGGCGCACGATGGTGCGCCCAACCACCTGCCCGTCGATGTAAGGCTGAAACTGCGCCGGCAGATCGTTCAGCGTGACCTCGCGCGGAGCAATCCGGTCGAGGTGGCGCGGCGCCAGATCCCCCGCCAGCCGCGCCCAGATTTCACGGCGCAGGGCCGTCGGAATTTCCACTGAGTTGATGCCGAGGAGACTGACGCCACGCAGAATGAAGGGCATGACGGTGGTGTTCAGTTCGTGCCCTGCAGCCAGCCCAATGCTGGCAATGCCACCGCCGCCGCGCGTGGTTCGGGTGAGCCATGCCAACGGCACCCCGCCGAGATTATCGACCGCACCACCCCAGCGGACTTTCTCTAACGGTTTTTCACCCAACTCCAGCGACTTCATATCGAGGACGTCGCTGGCGCCCAAATTCTTCAGATACTCGCCCGCCGAACCGGCTTTGCCGGTGAGTGCCGTGACCGAATAGCCCCGCGCCGCCAGCATGTCGATCGCGAAACTGCCAACGCCGCCTGTGGCCCCCGTGACCGCTATCGGACCAAGCTCCGGCGTCTGGCCGTTCTGCTCCAGCCGATGAATAGCCAGCGCTGCAGTAAACCCCGCCGTGCCGATGCCCATGGCGGACCGTGTGTCGATCTCCGCCGGCAACAGGTTGACCCAGTCGGCTTTCACGCGCGCGTACTCGGCGAAGCCCCCGTCGTGGGTTTCACTGAGGCCGCAGCCATGCGCCGCGACCCGCGCGCCCACCGGAATTGACGGATCTGTTGAGGACTCGACGGTCCCGGCGATGTCCACACCGGCTACCAGCGGAAAGCGGCGCAGGATGCGCCCGGCGCCAGTCGCGGCGAGTGCGTCTTTGTAGTTGATGCTTGAGTACTCGCCGCGGATGACCACCTCACCCTCAGCAAGGTCATCGAGCGACAGGGTCTCGAGGCGCGCGTCGTCACCGCCGCCGGTGCCGTGCACGCGGAAACCCCTGAAGGATGTTGCTGTCATTGCGCTTGCTACCCGGGCTTAAGCTCAGACAATCGCCACAGATTCATCGGATCAGACGGTGATCCCGGACCCTGGGGTCTGGCCCCGATGCCCGCTTTCAGTCGCGGCCGCCTGGTCAGTTCAGTTGGCGTAGCTGACCGTAAACAACCCGCTCTGGGCCGCATAAAAAGCGGCGATGTCCTTAATGTCCTGCTCGGTCAGGTTGATGACCTGGCCGGCCATGACCGGGTCGGTGCGGTCGCCACGCTGGTACTGGGCAATGGATTCTTCCAGATAGTCGCGATGCTGACCGGCGAGGCTGGGCCAGTTGGGTGCCGGACTCACGCCGTTCGGACCGTGGCACGCTGAACAAACGGCAACCTTATCCTTGCCGGCCGCGGCACGGCCGCCGGTAACGAGCTCGCCGGAGCGTATCTCGCCCTGACCTGCGAAGTAGGCTGCGAGGTCATCGATGTCCTGGTTACTCAAAGTGGCTGCCTGCGCCCGCATGGTTTCATGCGCGCGCGACCCGTTGCGGTAGCCGATCAGCGCAAGCTTCAGGTATTCCTGCGGCTGGCCACCGAGCTTGGGCACGCGGTAGGACGGATAGGCGTTGCGATAACCCTTGATGCCATGACAACCCATGCATGTGTCGGCGAGGATTTCGCCGCGCTCGGGGTCGCCAGCCGCCATGCCGCTGAGCGGCCACACGAGGGTCACCAGTGCGCAGATCATCGAAAGCCGGAACAGCTGGACCATGGACTACTCTTTATAAAGTGCTTTTGCGCGGGTTTGCGCGGGTCGCTATGTTAGTGCCCGGTAGCAACTTTTTCCACAAGGGCTGGGACGGCACCAGCCCCCAGACCATGAGGTTTCGCCATGTTTAGAGCCCTGACCGGCGCCTGTCTCTGCCTGGGCGCTCTGCTAGTGATGGTTGGCAATCCGGCAGCGGCGAACGACGATCCTGCGCGGCGAGTCAGCGTGACTGGCAACGCCAGCGTCGCTGTGACGCCAGATCTGGCCAGGCTCAGTTTGGGCGTTGAGGCCCGCAAGTCTGATCTGGGTGAAGCTCGCGATGAAGTGTCGCGTGTTGCCGCAGCCTTTCTGTCGCTCTGCAAGCGACTCGGCATTCCCGAGAACAAGATCCAGACGACGGGGCTCAACATCCGGCCTGAATACCGCTGGGACTCGAAAACGCGCGAGCAGCGTTTTGAGGGCTATTACGTACAGCGGCAGCTGCAGGTGGAGCTGAATGATCTTGACCTGCTGGGGCAACTGATTGAAGGGGCCGTGGATGCCGGCGTGAATCAGGTGTCTCCGCCGAGCCTCGACAGCTCACGGCGTGACGAGCTGCACCGCGAAGCGCTGGCGGCGGCCGCGCGCGATGCCCGCGCGAATGCTCAGGTGCTTGCCAAAGCGCTGGATACACAGGTGGCCGGCGTGCATTCCATTGAGGCTTTTGATGCGGGGCCGGTCGCGAGGCCGATGATGATGGAAGCCCGGGCAGTTGCTCAGGATGCCGCCGCAACTTATCAGGCGGCGGACATTCGCATCGACGCTCGGGTCAACGCGGTGTTTGCGCTAGCCGGCGACTGAAATACTCGTGTTTTCTGCATCGATGGTGCCGGCAAAGTGACAGGCCACGTCAGCTGATTCAACCCGCCTGAGCTCGGGCACCTCTTGCTGGCAGCGCGGTTGTGCATGCGCGCAGCGCGTATGAAAAGCGCAGCCGGCCGGCGGCTTCAGGGGCGAAGGCACCTCGCCGCTCAGCGTTATGGACTGGCGCGTTCGCTCAGAGGCCGGGTCGGGCACTGGTACGGCGGAGAGCAAAGCCCGCGTGTAAGGGTGCTGTGGGCGCGAGTACAGCTGATCGCCCGGGGCAAGCTCGACGGCGCGGCCCAGATACATCACCAGAACCCGATGACTGATTTGGCGGACCACGGCCAGATCGTGCGCAATGAACACCAGCGCCAGCTGCATCTCCCGCTGCAGCTTCTCGAGCAACTCAATAATCTGCGCCTGAATGGAAACATCCAGCGCGCTCACCGCCTCGTCGCACACGACAACGCGCGGCCGGCTGATCAACGCGCGCGCGATGCCGACCCGCTGGCACTGACCCCCCGAAAACTCGTGCGGATAGCGCCGCGCGTCTGCTGGCGAAAGGCCCACTGCGGTCAACATCTCAGCGACCCGGGCCTCGCGCTGGCTGGCACTCAGGTCCGGAGAAAAATTGCGCAGCGGTTCGCCAACGATGTCACCGATGCTCATGCGGGGATTCAATGCGGCCAGCGGATCCTGAAACACGACCTGCAGCTCACGCCGCGCATCGCGCAAGCTTGCGCCTTCCAGCGCCAGCAGATCCGATCCCAAGAAACTCACGCGCCCGCCTGCTACTTCAATCAGTCGCAGCACCGCCCGCGCCAGCGTGGACTTGCCGCAGCCTGATTCGCCGACCACGCCAAGTGTCTCTCCGGCGGATAGTTCAAGGGACACATCGGTAACGGCGCGCAGCTGCCGACGGCGCCCGAATAACGTTTGTGGCAGAACCTCGTACTCAACGCTCAGGCTATCGACCGTAAGCAGAGGCTCCTCCGCCGAAGGCTGTGGAGGGCCCGCCGCGTCAATACGGGGCACGGCACGCAAGAGCCGTTGCGTGTAGGCATGCTGAGGGCGCGAGAACAACTCATCGACCGCGCTGCGCTCGCGGACTTCGCCCGCCTCGAGTACAACCACGTGGTCACACTGACCGGCCACTACGCCGAGATCATGCGTGATCAGAATGATGGCGGTGCCCGTCTCTTCTTGCAGTTCCCGCATCAGCGCAAGCATTTGCGCCTGCACGGTGACGTCCAGGGCCGTCGTCGGCTCATCGGCAATGAGCAATCTGGGCTTGCACAGTAATGCCGTAGCCAGCATGACACGCTGACGCTGACCGCCCGACAGTTCGTGCGGAAATGATTTCAGGCGCCGGACCGGCTCCGGAATTCTGACCTGGGCCAATGCCTGCACGCAGCGGTCGTGCGCCTCGGCTGCGCTCAGCGCAAGATGCCGTTGCAGCACCAGACGCATTTGCCTGCCGATACTCAGGTACGGATTCAGTGCGGTCATCGGATCCTGAAAGACCATTGAGATGCCAGCGCCGCGCAGGGCTGCGAGTTCTTGTCGCGGCATGCTGATGAGATCTTCGCCCTCGAAATGGGCCGTGCCGGATGCGTGCCCGTTCTCGGGCAGCAATCCCATCAGGGCAAGCACCGACTGACTCTTACCCGAGCCTGATTCGCCGACGATGCCGATGGTTTCGCCGGCGGCCACCGCGTAGCTCAACTTGCGCACGGCGAACACTTCGCCGCCCGGCGTAGCAAATCGCACCGCCAGATCACGCACCGACAACAGTGGCCCCGAGGACTTGCTCAACGCCCGCTCCGATCCCGCGGATCCAGCGCGTCGCGCAAGCCATCGCCGAGGAAGTTCAGGCAGAAGAGCGTGATGGCCAGGAAACTTGCCGGAAACAGCAGCATCCAGGGCGCGCTTTCCATGTTCTGCGCGCCCTCATTCACCAAAGCGCCCCAGGACGTCATCGGCTCGGCAACACCAAGCCCAAGAAAGCTCAGGAAAGATTCGACCAGAATGACCTGAGGCACGGTCAGCGTCGCATAGACCGCCACCACGCCGAGAAGATTCGGTACGACGTGGCGGCCGATGATCCCGCCGGCGCGGGTGCCGCTCGTGCGCGCAGCGACGACAAACTCTCGCTCGCGCAAACTCATCGCCTGCCCCCGCACGATGCGCGCCATGTCCAGCCAGTTGATTGCACCGATCGCAACAAAGATCAGAAAAATGTTCCGGCCGAACAGCACCATCAGCAGAATGACCAGGAACATAAACGGCAGCGCGTAGAGAATATCGACGATACGCATCATGACGTGATCGAGCCGGCCGCCGAAGTAGCCGGCAGTGGCACCGTAAGCGATGCCAATCAACAGGGACACAGCCGTGGCGGCCAGGCCGACCATGAGTGAGATGCGCCCGCCGTAGAGGGTCCGCACAAACAAATCCCGGCCAAGCTGATCGGTGCCAAAGACGTGCCCGTTGGAGAGTGCGGGCGGCGAGGCGATCTCGCCCCAGTCGGTGTAGTCGTAAGACCAGGGACTGAAGAGCGGGCCGAAGATCACCAGGAGTATCAGGCTGAGAAGAATGGCAGCGCTGATCGTGGCTGCCCGGTTGCGCCTTAACGCCCGCCCGGCATCGGACCAAAGCCCGCCCATGGGCGTCATCGCCGCAATCTCGGATCGAGCCAGCCATAGAGCAGGTCGACCATCAGATTAAGCACGACGATCAGCGTGCCGTAGAACACGACTACGCCCATGACCAGCGTGTAATCACGATTGAGCGCGCCCTGCACAAAAAACCGGCCAAGCCCGGGTACGCCAAAGATCTGCTCGACCACCACGGAGCCCGTGATGATGCCCGCCAGTGCCGGACCAAGGTAAGACACCACCGGTAGTAGCGCAGGCTTCATGGCGTGGCGAATCAGCACGGTTAGTGGCGTGAGGCCCTGGGCCCGCGCGGTACGGATAAACGGGCTGCGCAGCACATCAATCATGCTGGCGCGGGTAAGTCTGGCGATGTAGGCGATTTGCGGCAGCGCCAACGTGATCACCGGCAGGATCAGGTGACTCACCGAACCATCGCCCAGACCACCGGCTGGCAGCCATCCCAGCCAGACCGCGAACACCAGCACCAGCAGCGGTGCCATCACGAAGTTTGGCACCGAGATGCCGGTCATCGCCGCGGTCATTACGCTGTAGTCAGCCAACCGGTTCTGCCTGAGGGCCGCCACGCAACCGGCGAGCACGCCGAGTGACAGCGCCAGCAACATCGCCATCGCACCGAGGCGCAACGACACCGGAAAGCTGCCGGCGATCAGTTCCGTAACCGTGAAGTCGCGGTACTGAAAGGAAGGTCCGAAATCACCCTGTGCGAGATTCCAGAGATACCGGCCAAGCTGCTGTACAACCGGCTCATCAAGGTTGTACGCAGCCCTCAAGTTTGCCTCGATCTCCGGCGGTAGCTGCTTCTCAGAGTCAAAGGGCCCGCCGGGGGCCACGCGTATGAGCAGGAAACTGAGACTGATAAGAATCAGCAGCGTTGGAATCGCGCCCAGAATGCGGGATAGGGTGAAACGCAGCACCAGCCGATTCTGCGGTGGCGACGTTCGCGCAGCAACTACAGCACTCGACAGGTGACGCCAACGGTGCGCAAACAGCCTCTGGCGAGGGTGAGACGAGAATGTCTGGCCGGCCCGCTAGTGCTTGAGAATGGCGAGGTGTCGAGTTCTATGCTGATCCATGACGTTATTTTCCCAGCCCGTAACCCACGGCTTCACAAGATGCCTGGACACATAAAAGTAGACGGGGATGATGGGCAGGTCTTCAAGCAGCTGCGCTTCCGCCTGCTGCATCAAGTCTGCACGCAGCGCCGGATTCGGTTCTGCGGCGGCGGCGTCCAGCAATGCATCGTAGCGGTCACTCTTGTAGCCCGAATCGTTTTGCACGTTGGTCGAGTGCTTTAGCTGCGCAAAACTGTAGGCATCCGCATAGTCGCCGATCCAGCCGGCTCTGAAGACTTCTGTTTCCTTAGCCGCCCGGGTGTCGAGGAAGACTTTCCACTCTTTGTTCACGAGTCGCGTGTTGACACCTAGCGTTTGCTTCCACATCGATGCGATGGCTGCTGCAACGCGCTTGTGGTTCTCGCTGGTGTTGTACAGCAGCTCCACCGTGAGCGGTGCCTCCTCGCCATAACCAGCCTGTGCATACAGGCGCTCGGCTTCGGCGTCGCGCTCCGCCTGCGACCACTGCGCCCACTCCGGCTGCTGTCCGGCATAGCCGGCGATGGGCGGCACCCACCCGTAGGCCGCGATCTCGCCTGCGCCGGTAACCTTTTCGGTAATGATCTGCCGATCGATGGCCATCGCCAGCGCTGCGCGCAGCTCGCGATTGCCTGCAAACGGCGGGCGCGTCAGGTTCAGGCCGAAATAGTAGCTGCCGAAATATGGGGCAATTCGCAGTTCGTTGGGGATGTTTTCACGCATCCAGGTGAGCTGGTTGTAAGGCAGGTTATTGGCGATCTGGAGTTCGCCGGCGCGGTAACGCTTCAGCTCCGCGTCCTGATTCTCCAGCGGGTAGTACCAGACCTCGTTAATCGTGGTCTTATCGTTATTCCAGTAGTTCGGGTTGCGGCGCAGACGAATATGGGACTGCACCACCCATTCATCCAGCACATACGCCCCGTTGCTAACGAGCTGCCCCGGCCGGGCGAATCGCCCCTCGTTGGCTGTGACGGTGGGAGCGTGTACCGGATAGGTGGTGGAGTGCGTCAGCAATCCAAGCAGGTAGGGCGTGGGCGCATTGAGCCTGATCTCGAGTTCGCGCTCGTTGACTGCCGTAACGCCTAGTGTCTCAGGCGACTTGTCGCCGTTGACGATGGCCTCGGCGTTAACAATCGGAAACAGAATACTGGCGTAGCGCGACAGCGTGGCCGGATCGACTGTGCGCCGCATGGAAAACTCAAAGTCGGCTGCCGTGACCGGATCACCATTACTCCACCTGGCATCCGCTCGGAGCGTAAAGCGATACGTGCGCCCGTCCTCGCTGCGTTCCCAGCGCTCGGCTACGCCGGGAATGAGCTCACCGCTGGGACTCGCATCGATGAGGCCTTCAAAAAGGTCGCGCAGGATATTCGACTCCGGCACACCCTCGGCGCGATGCGGGTCCAGCGTCTGCGGTTCGGCGGCATTGCCGCGGTGGAGCACCTGCACGGCTGCCAGCTCAGTGCCCGAGGCGCCGCCAATGGGGGCAGAAGACGGTTGGGCGGTCTCGTCCGGAGCACCGCAACTGGCGGCGAAGACCACCGCAACGGGAATCAATAGCCTGACAGCTCTATGCATCAGGCGATCTTGCGGGCGTTCTTTTTCAAATGCACAAGCAGCAACGATACGGCGGCCGGCGTCACGCCTGGCACTCTGCCGGCCTGGCCCACAGTGGCCGGCCGCACTTCGCTCAGCTTCTGCGTCACTTCATGGGACAAACCGCGCACGCGTGCGTAATCGATATCCTCCGGCAACTGCCAGTCAGCGTAGCGGGCCTGACGTTCTACCTCCGCCTGCTGGCGTTCCACATAGCCTGCGTAGCTCGCCTGGGTTTCTACCTGGGCGTCGATTTGCGCGGTGAGTTCCGGGTATTCGCCCGGTTCACACTTTCTCCCCCCGACGCCCGGAATGGCACTGACGTTCGCAAGGGTCACGCCCGGGCGGCGGAGTAGTTCGCCCGCCCGCTGCTCGCGCCTGAGCGGACCGCCAAAGACCCTTTCCATGTCGGTCGGCAACTGCGCGGGCCGCACCAGGCAATTGCTCAGGCGTGCAGTCTCGCGTTCAATCGCGTCGCGCTTGCGGCCGAAGATTTCCCAGCGCGCATCATCCACCAAATGGAATTCACGGCCCATTGGCGTCAGACGCAGATCGGCATTGTCCTCACGCAACAGCAGGCGAAACTCCGCGCGACTCGTGAACATGCGATAGGGCTCGGCGGTGCCGCGGGTGACCAGATCATCCACCAGCACACCGAGATAGGCTTCACTGCGCGCCGGGCACCAGGATGACTCGCCGCGGGTCTGGCGAGCGGCGTTGATGCCGGCCAACAGCCCCTGCGCGCCTGCTTCTTCGTAACCGGTAGTGCCGTTGATCTGACCGGCGAAATACAGGCCGCTGATCGCGCGCGTCTCAAGGCTGTTCTTTAAATCACGTGGATCAAAGAAATCGTACTCAATCGCGTAGCCCGGCCGCGTGATCCGGGCCGCTTCCAGGCCGGGAATCGTTGCGACGAACTCTGCCTGAACCTCAAACGGCAGGCTCGTGGAGATGCCGTTGGGATACAACTCTGTGCTGTTCAATCCTTCCGGCTCGATGAAAATCTGATGACTGGTCTTGTCAGCGAAGCGCGTGACCTTATCTTCAATGGACGGGCAATAGCGTGGCCCGACTCCGTCGATTGCCCCGGTGTACATGGGCGAGCGATGCAGCGCACCGCGCAAAATTTCGTGGCCCGATTCCGTCGTTTTCGTGATGTGGCAAACCCGCTGCTCGGGATGCTGCCCCCGCTTGCCGATGAACGAAAAAACGGGTCGCGGCTCGTCACCGGACTGCACCTCCATGCGCCTGAAATCGACGGTGCGGGCATCAATACGCGGCGGCGTCCCCGTCTTTAACCGGCCGACGCGCAGCTTCAGTTCACGCAACCGGTCTGCCAGACGCACGGCCGCGGGATCGCCGGCCCGGCCACCGGAACGGCTGGCCTCACCCACATGAATTTTGCCGTGCAGGAACGTGCCGACGGTGAGAATGACCGCTGAGCCGGAGAACCGCAGACCTTGTTCCGTGATCACGCCGGTGACGCGGTCACCCTCAAGGATCAGGTCATCAACGCCTGACTGGAATAGCGACAGATTCTGGTGAGCGTCGAGCAGGCGGCGCACGGCCTGGCGATACAACGCACGATCGGCCTGCGCGCGCGTGGCGCGCACGGCGGGCCCTTTGCTCGCATTCAACGTGCGAAAGTGAATACCCGCCTGATCCGCCGCGCGAGCCATGATGCCGCCCAGCGCGTCGATCTCGCGGGCCAGATGACCTTTGCCGATGCCACCAATCGCCGGGTTGCAGCTCATCTGGCCGAGCGCATCGAGGCTATGGGTAAGCAGCAGCGTGCGCGCGCCAATGCGGGCCGCGGCAGCCGCCGCCTCCGTGCCGGCATGACCACCACCGACAACGATCACATCAAACTCGTGCTGATGACCCATGGAATTGCTCAACGGCCCAGGCATCTCTGTCAGAAAAGCGCGGCCATTCTACAGGCGGGCAAGATCATGCGCATTTGACATAAACAAGGCCCGGGAGGCGGCTGCGACCTGAATCACGGACGCTCAGCGGCGGGTCTGCGAACCTCCTCCGATGACATCGCCGGCTCGCTGGCGGCCCGATATCCCCCAGTTGCAGAGCGCCTGGCAAGAACATGCTGGCTGAAAAATTTACCCAGGCTTCGGCAAAGCTACACCCCGACTACGGGCGCAAGCCCCTGGCGCAGTTCTACATGGCGGCGAGCCTGTATCTGCTGTGGTCAGGGTTGATTTGGCTGAGTATCGCGACAGGACAGCTATCCATCGCGCCAGAAGTTGGCGTGCTGATGCTGGCTGGTGTGGCTGCGACCAATGCGCTCTTTTTCGGCATTGCGCGCGCGGCACCGGCTGACCAGCCGCCGGCGCCGGCGGTCACGGCGTTGCAGTGCCTGTTCGGTCTGTTCTGGGCGGCGCTGTTTACCTACTTCGTGCCCGCCTCCGGCGCAACCACGCTGGCGATGTTCATTACGTGCATGCTCTACACGCTGTTTCAGGTGAGCAGCACAAGTTTCCGGCGGCTTGCGCTGATATCTGCGGCCGCTTACTCGGCTGCGATAGTACTTCGCTACCTGACCGTGGCACAGGCTGGACCGTTCTGGTCAGAGGGCGTACAGCTCATTACTTATCTGGGCGTGATGGGCTGGCTTACCCTCTTTGCCGGGCACATTCACTCACTGCGCGAAGAGCTACACGACCGCAATGAACAACTGCGCGAAAACATTCGTAAGGTGGCACGCGTCGCTGAGCGCGATCACCTGACCAAGTCGTTTAACCGCCACTACATTATGGACACGCTGGCGCGGGAAAAAGGCCGCGCGGATCGCTCAAACTATCCCGTGTCGATTGCTATCTTCGACCTCGACCACTTCAAGCGCCTGAACGACGAACACGGCCATCTGGTCGGTGATCGCGTGCTGAAAGTATTCGCCAAGCGCGTGCGCGCTGAGCTGCGGGGGATGGATGCCATTAACCCCAGTGACAACCGTCGTTCATTCGGACGCTTTGGCGGCGAAGAGTTCATCGCCATTCTGCCCGGCACGAACTTATCGGGTGCCGAGAGCTGCGCCGAGCGCCTGCGCGAGAACGTGGCCGGACAACCAATTGACGACGCCTATCAGATCACTGTATCGGTTGGTGTAGCCGAATACCGCCGCGGTGAAACTGTGCCTGAAATGCTGGCCCGCGCCGACGAAGCGCTGTATCTCGCCAAGTCACGCGGGCGCAACCGCGTGGAGGTGAGCGATCCGAAACCCGCGACCGATGCAGAAGTGATCGATTTTCGGAGTGCCGGTTCCTAAGCGAAGCGCTCTCTGCCTTGCAAAAATAAACCCGGCACATGGCCGGGCTTCTTATGTCGGTCGAAGCCGCTTGATCAGTTGGTCTTCCTGCGCATCCATCCCAGCAAGCCCAGCGCGGAACCAAACAGCCACACAGCAGCCGGCACGGGCACGACAGACCACGTTCCTGGTTGAACCGTCGGGCCAAAAAGCTGTACGAGGGCAGCATCTACCGGACCGGTTTCGACGCAAAGCGGAAACGCCAACCCAATGTCCTGCAGGCCCGTGCATTCCGCTGCGGTGACCTGAACGCTATATGAATCGTCCGCAAATTCTCGTGGATCGTAGGTACTTGAGATTGCGCCAACGATCTTGCCGATTTCGCCCGGATAGGAACGTCGAAACTCCATATCCCAGGCCGCGATGCTGCCATCCGGATTGATTTTGATGGCTAGGGTTTGAATGACGGAATTCATTGGGTCGTACATGAAGCGACCGTCCGACAAGCTGTAACTGGTGATAAAGCCGCTCGTGTCAAAGAATAAACCGGGCGTGAGTATCGCGGACAAAGGGTCCGTGAATGTCAATTGGCCAGCGATGGCCATGCTCTCGGTGTAGGCCCCGGAAAGAGAAGCGTTATCAGAAATGGTGTCGTAATTCCTGCCCGCGTATTGATAGGTGCTCGATGCGTTCGTCGCCTGCGAACATAATCCAGCAAGCAGAAGCAGGCAGATTCGGAATCTCATCGCACGATATTATCTAGTTTCACCAGGGCGTGTTGTCACGATGTGACAATACGCAACCGCGTTAGGGCCCAAGTGAAAAGAAAACCCGGCACATGGCCGGGTTTCCATTGAGGATTGAAGTCGCTTGATCAGCCGGCTTTTCTGCGCATCCATCCCAGCAGGCCCAGCGCGGAACCAAACAGCCAGACGGCGGCCGGTACCGGCACGACCGATACGTCCGCAAACTTGAGGTTCATCTTCACGCTTTCATCCCGCAGGCAGTTGGTGGCACCTGCCCCATTGCAGTCGAAGCCGGCCGTCACGTTGCCGGACAGGCTCCAGTCAAATCCGCCCATGTTCATATCCGACGTAATCCAGGTGACGTTGTTCTCAGCCGTGGTCGGCGGTGTGAAAGCGCTCAACGGATCGTCCAGCGAGCCGGTGGTTGCCTGGCCGCTGGTAAAGGTCAGTCCCGTCACATCAATGTAGGCGCTCTCGATGTAAGCGCTCGGATCACGCAGCGCGCCAGCACGAATCTCGAATTTG
>JANQPY010000047.1 GCA_028285245.1 Gammaproteobacteria bacterium
GGCGACGCGGCTTTTGCCGGCCAGGGCGTGGTTACCGAAACGTTCCAGCTCAGCCAGGCGCGCGGGTTTAGTACCGGCGGTACCGTGCACGTCGTGGTAAATAATCAGGTTGGATTCACCACGAGTGATCCACGCGATGCCCGGTCAACACCGTACTGCAGCGATGTTGCCAAAATGATTGAGGCGCCCGTCTTTCACGTGAATGGCGACGATCCGGAGGCCTGCGTGTTAGTCACGCGGCTGGCTCTGGAATATCGGCAAACCTTTCGCAAAGACGTCGTGATCGATTTGATGTGCTACCGGCGGCATGGCCACAACGAGGCCGATGAGCCGGCCGCAACCCAGCCGCGCATGTATCAGACGATAAAGAAGCATCCAACGGTGCGGCAGCTTTACACGCAGAGGCTTGTCAGAGAAGGCGTTGTCGATGCGACAGGGCCCGACGAACTGGTTGAAGCATACCGTGAGCGGCTGGATGCAGGTCAGCCGCTACCGCAGGCCGTGATCGGCAATGTTGGGAACGAGTACACGGTCGATTGGTCGGATTACCACCGCGCTGATCCGGACGAGACGCCCGTGACCGCGCTGAGCAGTGCAGCCATTGAGTCGCTTGGGCGCGAGATCACGCGCATTCCGCGCGGGTTCACGCTGCATCCTCGCGTCGCCCGCATCATTGCGGATCGGGAGCGCATGGCGGCTGGCGAAATTGCCATGGACTGGGGATTCGCCGAGATGATGGCCTATGGCAGCCTTTTGCGGGACGGCTATAAAGTGCGCCTCACGGGACAGGACAGCCGGCGCGGCACGTTCTTTCATCGCCACGCGGCGCTGCACGACCAGACAACCGGGCGCAGCTACCTGCCGTTGGACGATGTCGATACCCGGCAGGGGTCATTCACGGTTACCGATTCACTGCTTTCCGAAGAAGCGGTTATGGGTTTCGAATACGGCTACGCCACCACGGTGCCCGAAACGCTGGTGATCTGGGAGGCTCAGTTTGGCGACTTTGCGAATGGTGCGCAGGTCGTGATCGATCAGTTCATTGCTTCAGGTGAAGCCAAGTGGGGCCGTTACTGCGGCATCACGTTGCTGCTGCCGCATGGCTACGAAGGTCAGGGGCCAGAGCACTCATCCGCGCGTCTCGAACGGTTCTTGCAGCTATGTGCGGAAAACAATATCCAGGTTTGCGTGCCTTCGACGCCCGCGCAGATGTTCCACATGCTGCGCCGGCAGATGCTTAGAACGCTGCGCAAGCCGCTGGTTGTGATGACGCCCAAGAGCCTGTTGCGACACCGGCTGGCCAGCTCCGCGCTGGACGACCTTGAGCACGGCCGCTTCCAGCGTGTCATTCCGGAAATTGATGACCTTGACCCGGCACAGGTTTCGCGCGTCGTATTTTGTAGCGGCAAAGTGTTTTACGACTTGTTGGAAGCGCGCAGGGCAGACAGCCTGACTGACGTGGCTATCGTGCGCATTGAACAGCTCTATCCATTTCCAATCGCTGAGTTCGCCGACGCAGTCGCGGCGTATCCAAACGCCCGCGAAGTCGTATGGTGTCAGGAAGAGCCGCAAAACCAGGGTGCCTGGTACCAGATTCGACATCGGCTGCAGGAGCCGCTTTCCGAAGATTACTCGCTGTATTACGCTGGCCGGCCGCACGCGGCGGCGCCGGCCCCGGGCATTTTTCAACTGCATGTTCAGCAGCAACAACGTTTGGTTGAAACGGCGCTGCGAACCGAAGGCTAACCTAGGACAACAAGCCCCATGAGTATCGAAGTCAAGGTCCCGCAACTGCCTGAGTCGGTGACTGATGCAACCTTGGTCGCGTGGCACAAATCGCCGGGCGATGCCGTCGCGCGTGATGAGAATCTGGTTGATCTGGAAACCGACAAGGTTGTCCTGGAGGTGCCGTCCCCGAGTGCGGGCGTGCTGAAGGAGATACGCATCGAGAATGGCACGACTGTGACCAGCGGACAGCTGCTCGCCGTGGTGGAGGCAGGCGAAGCAGCCGCTGTGAAACCTGCCGCGGCCGCATCAGCCGCGGCAACGTCCGGCGCCGCCAATGGCGAGGATGCAACGCCCGCCCCGGCAAAAGCCGACCCGGGCAACGCCGAGCACGCGCATAAGCTCAGTCCGGCGGTGCGCCGGTTGCTGGAAGAGCACGATCTCGATGCTGCCCAGGTATCCGGCAGCGGCAAGGGCGGTCGCATCCTCAAACAAGACGTGCAGGCGTTATTGGATGATCGCGTTACCCCGGAAAGCGGTGTCGAAGATCTGCCCGGGGCGCTCGCCCCGCAACCCGCCACTGGTGGAGAGCGCCAGGAGCACCGGGTCACCATGAGTCGCTTGCGCAGTCGCATCGCCGAGCGTCTTGTTCAGGCGCAGCAGACTGCCGCGATCCTGACAACGTTCAATGAAGTAGATCTCACTGAGGTGATGTCGCTGCGCTCGCGATACAAAGAAGCTTTTGAGAAGACCCATGGTGTGAAACTGGGCTTCATGTCGTTTTTTGTGCGCGCGGCGGTCGAGGCGCTGCGGCGCTACCCGGTGATTAATGCATCGGTAGAAGGTGATGATGTCGTGTATCACGAGTACTACGACATCGGTATCGCGGTTTCGTCAGACAGAGGGCTGCTCGTACCGGTTGTTCGGGATGCGGACCAGCTGAGTTTTGGCGAGATGGAAAGCGCCATCGCGGAGTTTGGGCGCAAGGCTCGGGAAGGCTCGATTTCCATGGACGATCTGACCGGCGGCACCTTCACTATCACTAATGGCGGTGTGTTTGGTTCCATGCTGTCGACGCCTATTCTTAACCCTCCGCAGAGCGGGATTCTTGGCATGCACAATATCCAGCAGCGGCCGATGGTGGTGGATGGTGAGGTAAAACCTCGCCCGATGATGTACCTGGCGCTTAGCTACGATCACCGCATCATCGATGGCAAGGAAGCCGTCCAGTTTCTTGTAGCAGTGAAGGACGCCCTCGAAGATCCGGGCCGGCTTCTTCTACAGCTATAGAAGCGGATCGCTGCGAAGTTCGCAGCGCTAGAAACTCGTTTGCAGCGAAAGATCCTTCGATAAAACACTATGAGCAGAAAGTTTGATGTCATCGTCATCGGCGGTGGCCCAGCGGGCTACGTCGCCGCTATCCGGGCTGCCCAGCAAGGTCTGGCCACCGCGTGTATCGATGCCTGGCTTAATCGCGACGGCCGGCCAGCCTTTGGTGGCACCTGCCTGAACGCAGGCTGTATTCCTTCGAAGGCGCTACTGGAGTCTTCAGAGCTGTACCACCGGGCGCGGGTTGAGTTTGCCAATCACGGTATCGGGGTTGGTCATCTGGAGTTGGACCTCGGCCAGATGCAGTCGCGCAAGGCGAAGATCGCGCGCCAGCTTTCCGGTGGTATCGAAGGACTGTTCAAGGCCAATCAGGTCACGGGATTTTTTGGTTACGGGCACCTGCTGCCCGACAACAAGGTGCGCTTCACGCCGCACGACGGAGCCGCCGAGCTGCTAGAGGCTGAGCACGTCGTACTTGCCTCGGGTTCCACCCCGGTAGAGCTACCGATGGTGCCGTTCGATAGCGACCGCGTAGTTGATTCCTGGGGCGCACTGGATTTTGCGACTGTGCCCGAGCGGCTCGGCGTCATTGGCGCCGGGGTGATCGGCCTGGAGCTTGGCAGCGTCTGGGCTCGTCTCGGCGCGAAAGTCACCATTCTCGAGGCGCTGGATGAGTTTTTGCCAATGGCCGACGCTCAGATTGCCAGGGATGCGCAACGTCAGTTCAAGCAGCAGGGACTCGACATACGTCTGGGGGCCAAGGTTCAGGATGCAGAGGTATCGCAGGCCGGTGTGCGCCTGAAGTATGAAGACACGCAAGGCGGACATGAACTGGCCGTCGACAAAGTTGTTGTAGCCGTCGGGCGCAGGCCGTTCACGCAGGAACTGCTGGATCCGCTGGCGGGCGTGGACATTAACGAGCGCGGCTTCGTTGAGGTGGACGATGAGTGCAGAACAACTGCGCTTAACGTTTGGGCCATCGGCGATTGCGTACGTGGCCCCATGCTGGCGCACAAAGGTAGTGAAGAGGGCGTCATGGTGGCCGATCTGATCGCGGGCAAGACCGCGGAAGTGAACTATGACGTCATCCCGTCGATCATCTATACCGCGCCAGAGATTGCCTGGGTTGGTCAAACGGAACAGCAGCTCAAAGAGGCCGGCGCCCGCTACAAAGTCGGCACGTTCAACTTCGCAGCAAGCGGGCGCGCTCAGGCCATGGATCAGGGCGCCGGTCTGGTCAAGGTGATTGCGGATGCGGAGTCCGACCAGATCCTGGGCGTGCATATATGCGGCCCCCTCGCGGGTGAGCTCATTGGTGAGGCGGTCGTGGCGATGGAGTTCCAGGCCAGCACCGAGGACTTGCAGCGCACGATTCATGGCCATCCCACGCTGACTGAGGCCGTACATGAGGCCGCGCTGTCGGCGGACCGGCGGGCGATTCACGCCATTAATCGCTAATGCCTCTATCGTCTCCTACCTGACCGTCGGTTATCATTCCGGCCGTTGTTGTCGAGGAGTTCATGGATGCGACTCTCCGTGTTGTTTTTCTGTGGCTGGTTTGCCGCCGTGCCGGCCTTCGGCAGTGAGTTGGATTTAGGCGTCAACGGGGATGCTTTCCGGCTGGCCTTTTCCAGCGAGCTCGGCTCGGGTGACCTCACCTGGGACGCGGGGTGGTTGCACCACGATGACAATGGTGACGCCCTGCATGGCGGGATATACCTGGGCGGCGAGGCCAGTAGCGGCACTAATCCGGTGCGGGGCGGCCTGGGGATCCGTGCAACACTGACCGACGGCGACTTATCCGACCAGGACGGCCTGAATTTCGCGCTTGGCGGGTTCTTTGCGTATACCTTGCCGACGTACGACCGTTTCGTTGTGTCAGGTCACGCCTACTACGCCCCAGAGGTTCTGGGTGTTGGGGAAATCGAGAAGCTGCAGGATTACGGGTTGCGCCTGGCCTACAACGTACTGAAACAGGCTGACGTCTACGTTGGTGCCCGCTATGTCCGGGGCGACTACGAGGCCGCACCTTCCGTACGCTATGACACCGGCCTGCACCTGGGTGTCGCACTGCGTTTTTGATATTGATGTCGAGCTATGGCTGGTCACAGTAAGTGGGCAAATATTCAGCACCGCAAGGGCGCGCAGGATAAGAAGCGCGGCAAGCTGTTTACCAAACTGATTCGTGAAATCACGATTGCCGCCAAGATGGGCGATCCAGACCCAGCGGCGAATCCTCGTTTGCGCCTGGCGATTGACAAGGCAAAGGCGCAAAGCATGCCAAAAGACAATATTGAGCGAGCCATCAAGCGCGGGGCGGGGCAGCTCGAAGGTAGCGACTACGAGGAAATCACCTATGAAGGCTATGGCCCCGGAGGCGCCGCGGTGATGGTGGGCTGTCTGACTGATAATCGCAATCGCACCGTCGCCGAAGTTCGGCATGCGTTCACAAAGTACGGCGGCAATCTGGGCGCCGATGGCTCAGTGGCGTACTTGTTCAACAAAGTCGGTTTGATTAGCTTTCCCTCAGGCACCGATGAAGACCAGGTCATGGAGGCGGCCCTGGAGGCAGGCGCGGAGGATGTCGTGGTCACAGATGACGGTGGTATCGACGTGCTTACGGAGCCCGATGAGTTCGAGCCGGTACGTGATGCCCTTAGTGAGGTGGTTTCGCCGGAGCTTGCCGAGATCACTTTGCGCGCCTCGATGGAGGCGAATCTGGATGCGCAGGAAGCTGAGACTATGCTGAAACTGCTCGAGACATTGGAAGATCTCGACGACGTGCAGAACGTGTACTCCAACGCCGAGATCTCCGCCGAAATTCTCGCCGCACTCGAATGAACTGCTCATGACCAGCGCCGTGCGCATCTTGGGGATTGATCCCGGGTCACGGGTTACCGGCTACGGCCTGGTCGAGCTTCAGAACACGCGTACGGCTTACATTACCAGCGGTTGCATTGCCACCGGCAACGCTGATCTGCCAGCCCGTCTGGCGCAAATTTTTAGCGGCGTGCAGGCGCTCGTAGCCCAATACCAGCCGACTGAAATCGCCGTCGAGCAGGTCTTCGTGAACCGCAATGCCAACAGCGCGCTGAAGCTGGGGCAGGCTCGCGGCGCGGCCATCTGCGCTACTGTCGGGAGCGACGCAGAGCTCTTCGAGTACGCGGCGCGCGCCGTCAAACAGGCGATCGTTGGCCGAGGTGGCGCGGATAAACAGCAGGTGCAGCATATGGTCCGCGCATTGCTGAGTCTGAGCGCACTCCCTCAGCCCGATGAGGCCGATGCCCTGGCAGTTGCGCTATGCCATGCACATCAGCGCACCACGCGAAAGCTGGCGATGGCAGCGGCGGCACGATGATCGGCAGCCTGCGTGGGCGCCTGGTCCAAAAGCAACCGCCAGCGGTACTGATCGATGTGCAGGGCGTCGGCTACGAAGTCGAAGCGCCGATGTCGACGATTTTCGCGTTGCCGGCGGTCGGTGAAGAGGTGTATCTCCAGACCCACCTCATCGCACGCGACGACCAGCAGGCGCTGTATGGTTTTTCTACGGCGGCTGAACGGCAGCTCTTTCGTGATCTGCTGAAAGTAAATCGAGTGGGTGCCAAGCTGGCATTGGCGATTCTGTCGGGCATCAGCGTCGCGGATTTCGTTGCCTGTGTGCAAACTGAGGACAAAGCACGCCTGGCGAAACTTCCGGGTCTGGGGCGCAAGACCGCTGAGCGATTGATCCTCGACTTGCGCGATCGCTATGCGCAAACGGATGCAGGCATCTCTGCGTCAATGGGGTCGTCGGGGGTGGCCAGTGCGACCCCGCAGACTGAAGCGTTCAATGCCCTGGTATCGCTCGGCTATAAACCTCCCGAGGCGCGGCGTATGCTCGACGGTGTTGACGCGGAGGACGAAGTGACCACCGAAGAATTGCTGCGCAAGGTGCTGCGTTCGGCGGCAGCGACCTAGACCATGAACGATCACCAGCGGCTCGTTAGCATGGCAGCGGTGCCAGAAGATGTGACGGCAGATACGGCCATTCGGCCGCGGCAGCTTAGCGATTACGTCGGGCAGGAAGCGGTCAAGCGGCAGATGCGGATCTTCATCTCCGCGGCAGCGCAACGCGACGAGGCGCTGGATCATGTCCTGATCTTCGGGCCTCCCGGCCTGGGTAAGACCACATTAGCGAATATTGTCGCGCACGAGCTCAAGGTAAATCTGCGTCACACCTCCGGCCCGGTGCTCGAACGGCCCGGGGATTTGGCAGCTATCCTGACCAACCTCGAGCCTAAAGATGTGTTGTTCGTTGATGAGATTCATCGCCTGAGTCCTGTTGTTGAAGAGGTGCTGTACCCCGCGATGGAGGA
This sequence comes from Gammaproteobacteria bacterium, assembly GCA_028285245.1. Classification (GTDB taxonomy): domain Bacteria; phylum Pseudomonadota; class Gammaproteobacteria; order Steroidobacterales; genus J054. The sequence goes on from JANQPY010000047.1 coordinate 7,410, forward strand.
TTTCCAACTCGATATCGTCATCGGGGAGGGGCCGGCAGCGCGGTCAATCAAGCTCGATCTGCCGCCATTTACGCTGGTGGGTGCAACCACACGCGCCGGGTTGCTGACTTCGCCGCTGCGTGACCGTTTCGGGATCGTGCAGCGACTTGAGTTCTATTCGAGCATGGAGCTTCAGTCCATCGTCACGCGCGCGGCCAGTATCCTCGGTGTGCAGATTGACGCGTCGGGGGCAGCGGAAATTGCGGGCCGCGCCCGTGGCACGCCACGCATCGCCAATCGCCTGCTGCGCCGCGTCCGCGATTTCGCGCAGGTCGAAGGTGATGGGCACATCGATCAATCCGTAGCGGCTGCGGCGATGGATCTGCTGGATGTGGATCCGCATGGGTTTGACGTGATGGACCGTCGGCTGCTGATGACCATTATTGAGCGCTTCGATGGCGGGCCCGTTGGTATTGAGTCCCTGGCGGCGGCCGTGAGTGAAGAGCGCGGTACCATTGAAGACGTGCTGGAACCGTTCCTTATTCAGCAAGGTTTTTTGCAACGCACCGCGCGCGGACGCACCGCCACACGCCGCGCGTATCAACACTTCGGTTTGACCCCGCCGGGCGGCGGCGAGGCCGCTGGCGACCTGTTCGAGGGCGCTTAAGACTGCGCTTAACCGCGCATCTGGTTCGCTACCCGGGCGTCCATTAAACTCCGCGCGTTGTTGTTGTTTCCCTGAGGGGCTGGGCAGGTTCGCCAGAGGCGGCCTGACTGCGCCCGCAAGTGTATGAACGATTTATCGATTATCGATCTGGTCATCGAGGCCAGTGTGGTCGTGCAGCTCGTCATGCTGCTGCTCGTTGTTGCGTCCATTGCCTCCTGGGCGATCATCCTGCGCAAACGCGGTGTTCTGAAGCGCGCGACGCACGATTCCAATGAGTTTGAGTCGGCGTTCTGGTCGGGTGGCGACCTGACCTCAATCTACCGTGACGTGACCCAGCAAGGCAGCACGCCGGCTGACATGGCAGGCATTTTCGAGGCCGGGTTCAGGGAATTCCGCCGACTTACCCAACAGGCGGGCCTGTCAGGCGGTCAGGTGGTTGAGGCCGCCCGGCGCTCCATGCGTGTTGCACAGATGCGTGAGATGGACCGACTTGAGGACAGCCTTGCGACGCTCGCAACGATCGGGTCAACGAGCCCCTATGTGGGCCTGTTCGGCACGGTCTGGGGCATCATGAATTCATTCACTGCCCTGGGCAATGTGCAGTCGGCCACGCTGGCGATGGTCGCACCAGGCATCGCAGAGGCGCTGGTTGCGACCGCCATGGGCCTGTTCGCGGCAATTCCGGCCGTCATTTTCTACAACCGTTACGCCGATCAGGTCTCGCGCCTGGAAGTGCGTTACGACAGCTTTGCGGAGGAGTTTTCCAGCATCCTGGAGCGGCATGCGAGGGGACGACCGGCCACCACGCCGGCAGCAGAGGCGCAATAGATGGTCCGGCAGCGAAAGCGGCGGCTGATGGGCGAGATAAACGTAGTCCCGTACATTGATGTCATGTTGGTGCTGCTGATTATTTTCATGATCACGGCGCCGTTGCTGACTCAGGGCATCGAGGTCGACTTGCCAAAGGCCGCGGCCGAAGCGCTCGACCCGGACCTGACGAGCGACAATGAGCCACTGATCTTGTCCGTCGATGCAGCAGGTCAGCTCTATTTGAATGTCGGCGATGACGAAGAGAGTCCGCAGACGGAGCAAACCATTCTCAGCCTGGCCAGGGCGGTTATTCGCCGCCAGCCGGCAACTCCGGTCTTGGTAAAGGCCGACCAGGCCGTTGACTATGGCCGCGTGGTTTTGGCCATGGTCTTGCTCCAGCAGGCAGGTGCGGCAAAAGTTGGCTTTCTCACAGATCCGGCCGAATTGGACGCCGCCAGGGCCGTTATCGCCGAGGAGAGCTAAGACTGGCTTGCCGGTCCGGGCCCCTGCATGAAACAGGCGAACGCAGCGCTCTCCAACCCATTTGGCAGCGTGGGTATTTCTGTAGGGGCTCATCTGCTGCTAGTGGGGTTGTTAACGCTGAACCTGTCATTCTTCCGGGGGCAGGCCGATCGGCCTGTAAGGCTGGCGATTGATGCTGTCATCGTGGTCGACGCAGACGCTGAGCGGCAGCGAGAGCAGGCGCGCGAAATCGAGGCGGCAGCAGAACGCGCCCGCCTTGAGCTGGAAGCGCAGCGGGAACGTGAACGAAAAGCGGCCGAACAGGCTGAGCAGCAACGCGTCGCCGCAGAACGCGCAAGAGCAGCGGAAGCGGAGGCGCGCGAGGCGGAGCGCCTGAAGGCGGAAGCGGACGCGAAAGCCGCGGCCAAGGCAAAAGCAGAGGCAGCGGCTAAAGCCGAAGCAGAGCGAAAAGCCCGCGAGGCTGAGGAGCGGCGCGCCGCGGAAGAAGCCGCCCGTCGCGCGGCTGAAGCTGCCAGGCGCAAAGAAAGGGAAGCGCAGCTACTTGCGCAGCTTGCAGCGGAGGAGGAACGCCAGTCCGCAGTGGAGGGCGGCTTGCTCGATCAATATCGCGAGGTGATCCGGCAAAAAATCGTGCGTAGCTGGAACAAGCCATTGAGCGCCGTACCTGGGATCAATTGCGAAGTCACCGTGCGGCAGATCCCCGGCGGCGAAGTCGTCGACGTGCAGGTGAATCGCTGCAACGGGGATGCGGCGGTCGTGCGATCGATCGAGAACGCGGTCTACAAGGCTTCGCCGCTGCCGGCACCACCGATCCCGTCGCTGTTTGAGCGGGTCATTATTTTTGTATTTAAACCAGATAATTAAGATGTACTTCAAAAGTATTGTATTAGGTAAGAGCCTGGCCTGGCTCGTACTCGCAGCAGGGTATTTTCTTGCCAGCTCAGCCGTTGCCCAGCTGCGGATCGAGATTAGTGAAGGGACCGAGCAGGCGGTGCCGATCGCGGTGGTGCCCTTCGCCTGGACCGGCAGCGGGGCGGCACCGTTCGATGTATCTGCGGTGGTCGCTGCGGACTTGCAACGCTCGGGACGGTTTTCTCCCATTCCAACCCGCGACATGCTCCAGCAGCCCAGCACGGCCAGAGAGATCGATTTAGACGATTGGCGAATTCTTGGCGTAGAGAAGATTGTGATCGGTCAGCTCATACCGGCAGGTGCGGATGAGTACACCATTCAGTTTCAGGTCTTCGATGTGTTTCGGGGCGAGCAGCTGCTGGGTTACCGGCAGCCTTCCAGTCGGCTCGGCCTGAGGCGGGCCAGTCACCGCGTGGCGGATATGATCTACGAGGAACTCACTGGCATTGAGGGCGTATTCTCGACACGCATTGCCTACATCACGGTTGCTGGCGCTGCGGGAAACCAGACCCATCGGCTTATCGTCGCCGACGCGGATGGTGAGAATGCACGGGTGCTGGTCTCAAGCGGCCAGCCTTTGCTGTCTCCGGCCTGGTCGCCGGATGGACGGAGACTCGCCTACGTCTCGTTTGAAAATCAGAACTCCGAGATCTTCATCCAGGATTTGCGCTCAGGCGCTCGCCAGCGCGTGTCGGCCCGGCCCGGCATCAACAGCGCACCAGCCTGGTCGCCGGACGGCCGCAGGCTGGCATTGGTGCGCTCCGGCGGGGATGGCAACCTCGATGTCTATACGCTGGAGCTCGCTACTCAGGTGCTCACACGGCTGACGCGGCGGGGTTCGATTGATACTGAGCCGGCCTGGTCCGCGGATGGCAAACGCATATTGTTCACCTCCGATCGAAGCGGTTCGCCGCAAATCTACGCAATCGCTGCCGACGGCTCGGGACGCCCTAAGCGACTGTCTTTTGAGGGAAACTACAATGCGCGCCCCCGCGTCAGCCCCACAGCAGAGCAGATTGCCGTGGTGCATAACGACCGGGGCAACTATAGAATCGCTGCGATCGATCTTGGCCGGGGCTTCACTCAGGTGCTGACCGACGGTGTCCTGGATGAAAGTCCAAGCTTCGCGCCGAATGGCGAGACGCTGATTTATGCGACCCGGCAAGGGAACCGGGGTGTGCTGGCGACGGTTTCTGCGGATGGCCGCATTCGGCAGCGCTTGAGTTCGCTGGACGGTGACGTGCGTGAACCCGCGTGGTCACCGCAGCGGCGGAATTGAGTTCGGAAGATGCAGTGTTTCGACTGAATTGGAATCGCGGGTTGTCGATGCGGATTATTCAGCAGCGTTGCCTGCTGTCAGGAGTGCAGTCATGAAGCGAATTGAAAGTGTGGCGATCGCCTTAGTGTTGGTTGTTCTGGCAGGTTGTGGCGGACAGTCGGGCACCGCACAACAGGACGATCCGGATCTGTTTGGTGAGTATGGGGGCGGTGAACAAGGTGGCGCTGACACCACCGGCGCGAGCGACGATGAGTTTCGCGAGGGCAGTGCGTTCGGCGATGGCGCACCCATGGGAGGCCCGGGTGCGGCTGCGGACAACAGGATTATTTACTTCGAGTTCGATCAGAGCGATGTGGATTCGGACTACGCGGACGTACTGCGCGCTCACGGCAGCTACCTCGCGGCGAATGCCGGCGCGCGACTGCGACTCGAGGGGCATGCCGACGAGCGCGGTAGCAGGGAGTACAACCTGGGATTGGGTGAGCGCCGTGCCCAGGCGGTAAAGCAGGTCTTGCTGCTGCAGGGTGCTTCAGCCGGCCAGCTGAGCACGGTGAGTTACGGCGAAGAACGGCCGGCCAGCATCGGTTCAGACGAGAGTACCTGGGGCCTCAATCGTCGCGTTGAACTGGTTTACCAGCGGTAGCCGGCCACGCTCATGACGATTGGAATTTACTCCCGTTGCCTGGCGATCTGCGCTGCTCTCGGGCTTGTTGGTTGTGATGCGTTTATCGCGCCGGAAAACAACCCGACCAATATCCGCCTCAACGAGGTTGATCAGCGCCTCAGCCGAGTAGAGCGGGTTGTTAACAACGAAGGCCTGGTCAACATGCTCTCGCGCCTGGATGCGCTGGAGCAGGATCTTGCCAGCCTGCGAAACGACGTTGAAACGCTCCAGTACTCGGTCGAGCAGTCGGATGGCCGCCAGCGGCAGCTCTACCTGGATCTTGACCAGCGGCTCGGGGCACTGGAAAAAACCGGGGCGGGGGCCGGCGTGCTCGACGGACAGGCGCTCAACCCGGGGCAGCTACCAGTGCCGGGTGGGACTGACCGGGCCAACTACCAGGCCGCTTTTGAGTTGCTGAAACAGGGTCGGTATGAGGAAGCGTCGCTGGCACTCCAGCAATTCATGGTGACGTTCCCGCAAAGTGAGTACAACGACAATGCACAGTACTGGCTGGCAGAAACCTACTATGTGACGCAGGACTACCGGAAGGCCCTTGGCGAGTTTCAGGTCGTCCTGGATCGCTTCCCACAGTCGCGGAAATTGCCCGACGCGCTGCTTAAGATCGGCTTTTGTAACTACGAGCTGCAGCGCTGGGATTCTTCACGAACGGCGTTGTCCACGGTCGTGAGCCAGTATCCAGAAACCACTGCGGCCAGATTGGCCAACCAGCGTCTGGAGCTTCTGGAAAGCGAAGGCCGCTGAGTTTCCCGCCAGCTATCGGGCGGACTGATGAGCATCGACTCCGATTCCGCAGGCGCGCGCGCTGAGCGACTGCGCATCACCGAAATCTTTTACTCACTGCAGGGCGAATCGCGGCCTGCAGGCATACCGACTGTGTTTGTGCGCCTGACCGGATGCCCGTTGCGCTGCGTGTACTGTGACACCGAATATGCGTTCCATGGCGGGAAGGCGAAGAGCATTGCGGATATCCTCGCCACAGTTGCCACTTACTCACCAGGCCTGGTGTGCGTGACCGGTGGTGAACCGCTGGCCCAGGCCAATTGCCCCCAGCTATTAACGGCACTTTGCGATGCGGGTTATGACGTGTCGCTAGAAACCAGCGGCGCGCTTGATCTGGCGCGCGTCGATGAGCGGGTCACCATTGTCATGGATCTCAAGGCACCCGCTTCCGGCGAAGCGGGGCGCAACCGCTGGCAGAACCTTCAGCAGCTGAAGTGCGATGACCAGATCAAGGTCGTGATCACCGATCGGTCCGACTATGAGTGGGCGAAGCGCGCACTCAACGAGCACGACTTGCCTGAGCGCTTTGCGGTGTTGTTGTCGCCAGCCTGGGGAGTACTGGCACCGCACGAGCTCGCAGATTGGATCCTGCAGGACCGCCTCAACGTGCGTTTCCAGGTGCAGCTGCACAAGTATCTTTGGGGCGACAAGCCGGGTCATTAGCGATGCAGGGAGAAGCAAGCCGTGCCGTGGTGTTGCTCTCCGGCGGCATGGACTCAGCAACCTGCCTCGCGCTGGCGCACGAGTCGGGACTGGAGATCCATGCAGTCAGTTTCCGCTATGGACAACGACATGATGCCGAGCTTGATGCGGCAGCTGGTCTTGCAACGCGTTATGAAGTCGCAAGTCATCGAGTGCTGCAACTCGACCTTGGCGAGCTTGGCGGCTCCGCCCTCACGGACACATCGATTCCAGTGCCCACGACAGCCGCTGAGGGGATCCCGACGACTTACGTACCAGCACGAAACACTGTGTTCCTGTCTCTTGCGCTGGCGGTCGCCGAGGTCGTTGATGCTGATGAGATTCACGTGGGGGTAAACGCGGTTGACTACTCTGGCTATCCAGACTGCCGGCCGGAGTACATTGATGCGTTTCGGAACCTGGCCAGGCTCGCTACCAAGAAGGGAGTTGAAGGCCAGCCGGTTGCCATCCGTGCACCGCTGATTGACATGCGCAAGGCCGACATTATTCGGCAAGGCTCTCGTCTGGGCGTGGACTACGGTCTTACGGTGTCCTGCTATCAGGCTGATGCAGAGGGAGCGGCCTGCGGCGAGTGTGATGCCTGCCGTCTGCGTCAGGCGGGTTTTGCCGCAGCCGGCATCACAGACCCGACACGCTATCAGAGCCTTTGATTGGTTGAGGATTTCCGTTCCGGTATGATCACGCGCTGCCCGGGATCGCCCGGTCCCCGGGCCTTCAGTTGAAGGGCCGTTAGCTCAGTTGGTAGAGCAGTGGACTTTTAATCCATTGGTCGAAGGTTCGAGTCCTTCACGGCCCACCATTTCCGCCCCCTTCAAGACACCGGTTTCGGCGGTCGGGTGCCCGCCTGAGGCGCCTGGGGCAAGGGTTTCCGGCCAAATCCAGGGCCCTGAAATCTGTTTTACATAGCCTGAAACGCTGTATACTCCGCGCTCCCTTGTATCGCTTGTATCGAGTCTGCGGGCATGGTGCCTACACCCTCTGGAGCGGTTACAGAACCTTTAGGAGGTATCGTGGGTAGAAAACTGTATGTCGGCAATCTGCCGTACTCAACTGATCAGCAGGCGCTGACAGAAACTTTTAGTCAGTGCGGCACTGTCGATTCCGCTAACGTGATTACCGATCGCGACACCGGCAGAAGCCGGGGCTTCGGATTCGTCGAAATGTCGAGCGACGGAGAAGCGCAAAAAGCGATCCAGGAGCTCAATGGCGCACAGGTCGACGGCCGCGCTATCGTGGTCAACGAAGCCAAACCCCGCGCGCCTCGACAGGGCGGCGGTGGTGGTGGACGCTGGTAAGCCCGGCAGTCACTGCTCATCGAAAAACCCGGCCAAGCGCCGGGTTTTTCTTATGCGCCGTCAACAGCGGCGTATCAGCCTGTGCGTGTGCCGACAAGCGATGTTGCACTTCGGTGGTGCTCCGGGAAGAATAGTCGCGTTTTGATGAGAGGGGACGTACGCATGGCGCGCAGCCTGGGCTGGACATTCGCAATCGTATTCTTGCCTTTAGGCGTGCTGCTGGCTGCTACCGTCGGCGATGGCGCCAATGACGGGCTCACCGCGTATGAGCTGACACTCTTCATTCATCAGCTACTGTTCGTCTACTGGATCGGCCCTGATATCGGGGTCTACTACCTCAGCAACCGGCTGTGTGATTCGAATCTTACGGCGGCCCAGCGGCTGGCTGCGGGACAAGTCATGGCGCAGGTCGATCTGATCCCGCGGATATGTCTCAGTGTCATGCTGACCGTCGGCGGCATTCTGACCGAATTCGTTGGCGTGCCCCATCCGCCCTGGCAGTGGGCCGGCATTCTCCTGCTCGGCCCGGTCTGGCTCACGATGGTGCTGGTGATTTACTTCAAACGCGGGACGGCGCTGGGTGACCTGGTAACGCGAATCGATTTCTATTTCCGCTGGGCGATGATTGCGGGGTTGCTGGCGTCGGTAACCTATTCCTGGACGACCGGGCGGCTTGATGACACCCCCTGGGTGGCCGGCAAGCTCGTGCTGTTCGCCGCCATCCTGTTGTTCGGGCTGCTGATGCGGATGCAGGTAGGCCCCCTGATGGACGGCATCGGCAAGCTGGCGACCGAGGGCGCAACCCCGGCAACCGATCAGGCCATGAGCCGCAGCCTGGCGCGCACGAAACCCTTCGTGTGGGCTATGTGGGCATGCCTGCTGATGCAGGGCCTGCTAGGTGTAGTGCAGCCGGGTTCACCTGAACTGGCGGACGTGCAGGCCGCAGCCGCGCTCTCCATTTCTGGCTAGTCCTGCGCTCGTTGGGAAACGCGCCAATCCCGGCTTGGCGCACCCCGGAGTATGGCCGGCTACTGGCTGAATCAATCGCTACCTGCCGATTGTTCAGATGACCTTCGTCGTTGCGATAAAGCCAACGATGGCGATCGTCGTATAGGTCGCCCAAATGATGATGGTCGAGCGGCTCATAACGGCCGAAATACTCGCCTCAATCTCAGGTGTCGATCCCTCGACGGCCAGGCGGCCAAACGCTGCGCCGAGCGGGTCAAAAATGTAGATCATCGCAACGACCATCAAATTGATCAGGCCATAAAGCCCAACCTTCCACAGCAGCCACGTGGCCTCAGCATCGAACGGTCCAGAGCCAAAGTAGGACGCAATGGCCAAAACGATCAGTCCCGTGCCCACGGCGCCGGTCAGGAAATTGTTGAGCTTGGTGAGCTTGTGTCCGATTGGCTGGTCATACTTGTAGGCGCCATACATGCTGATCGCCCACCAAACCAGCGTACCCAGCCAAACCAGCCATATGCCGCCAGTGCTCAACGTCATCAGGCCCATATCGACGGACAGCATCACGCCCAGGGGCAGCGCGACTTTCCACATGGTCCGCGGCAACAGTTCAATGCGCAGCGCCCAGTGCAGAAGCATCGCGCGGCTCTCGAATGGCAGTGAGGCATCAGTTGACTTGCGTGCCGACAGATACACGCTCAGATCGGTGCCAATCCAGAACACAAACATTAGGATATGCAGGTATTTCCAAAACTCGAATTCAGACACGGCGCGTGGCCTCGGGGCTAAACTGAGCCGTACCTTAACCCATGCCAGCAATGCGGCAAACATCGCGCGGGCCCGCTGCGTCCGCTGGATGGGACTCGGCTGCCGGTGAGTTGCAAGTCGCTCCAAAAGCGCTGATAGTCCCACCTGGCCGCTGGCCCTATGTATCTGAACCCACGGGAGATCGTACGTGCGTCCTCATGTAGAACTCATACAAGAAGCTGACCTGTGTTGGCACGGGCCGGAGTTACCCGGCGGGGAAGGGCGCGTCCGGCAGCGCAACCTGTCATACGACGAGGAAAACGGCGCGGCCTCTACGCGACTCATCTTCGACAGCGCCTGGCATCGTCCGGGTGGGTACAACCACGCGGACGTTGAGTGGTACGTGATGGCCGGCGCAATGAAGATTGGTGACCGTTTGCTCGGCAAAGGGGCGTATTTCAGAGCGCCCGCTGGGTTGGCGGTTCCCGCCATGTCAGTTGAGGCTGGCAGCGAGATTCTCATTTTCCGGGAGTACGGCGACTGGGGTTTTACCACCAGCGACAAGAATCGCGACGCAAAGGTTTTGCGCGGTGGCAACACCGCGTCCGACGAGCCGGGCGAACTGACGATTGTCGATACCAGCCGCATGGAGTGGATGCCGAACGTGTATGAAGGCGATACCCAACGGTTCCTGAAGCTCAAGTTGCTCTATCACGATCCAGCGCCGCCAGACGATAACAACAAGGGTTTTGTCACCATGCTGGCGTGGGCGCCACCCGGTTGGTCCGACAACCGGCTTGTCCACCATCCCGTTTTTGAAGAGGCCTATAGCCTAGACGGTGAACTCGTCTACAACTTCGGGAGCCTGGATACGGGTACCTATTTCTTCCGGCCCGCGATGGTCAAGCATGGGCATTTTGTGGCCGGTGAGGAGCGCGGCTGGACCGGTTTTTTCCGGCTCGACGGGTCGCTGATCAACTGGATCACCATCAATGAGCGGGTGATCGTCGAGGGCGACGCCGTAAACTACGATCCCAAGACGCAGGCGCCACTGATGGCGGGAATCCCCGTCCGTTCACGTTCTGCCGGCGACTGGGACCTGGACGGCCAGTAGCCCGCTACAGGGCCTTCAACAAGGGCGCCAGCGTGCCCCATCTGAGCGAGATATGATCTTAGGTTCATGACGGGAACCATTGATATCGTTTGTAATCTCTTCACTCCTGAGGAGGTTAGAAAAGGTCAAACGGGCCTCGACGACGACTTCAAGGCCCAGGTCCGTATGCCGCCCGAGATGCGGGGGGGCGTGACCATTGAGGACTATCTTGGACGCATGGACCGCGCCGGCATTGAGCGGTCACTGCTCATCGCGGTGCGTGCCGGCGATATCAACAAGGCGGGGGGGTTTGAGATTCCCTATGCCAGGGTGCACGAAGTCTGCCAGGCGCATCCAGACCGATTTTCCGGACTCGCAGGGGTCGATCCCTATCGCGGGATGCAGGGACTGCGAGACCTTGAGGAGGCAGTCCGCGACTACGGGTTTGTCGGTGCACATCTGTATCCGCACTGGTGCGAGCTGGCCCCAGATCACGCTAAGTACTACCCCTACTACGCGAAGTGCTGCGAGCTCGACATTCCCATCATGATGCAGGTTGGCCACAACCTGGTGTATTCCCGCAAGCGGCGACTGCCCAGCGTGGGCAGGCCCATTTGCCTTGATCAGGTCGCCATCGATTTCCCGGAATTACGGCTGATCGGGATTCATATTGGTATCCCATGGACCGATGAAATGATCTCCATGTGCTGGAAGCACGAAAACGTGTTTACCGCAGGAGATGCCTATGCGCCGAAATACTGGCCTGAGGCCTATGTCCACTACGCCAACACCTACGGCAGGGAAAAAGTGATGTTCGGCACGGATTGGCCGGTCATTGATCCTGAACGTGCGGTGCAGGAGGTTGGCGACCTGGGCTTGCGCCCCGAGTCTAAGGACTTGCTGATGCGCCAGAACGCATTGCGCGTGTTCAAGCTGGCCGGCTGATGCGCTAATGGCCGCCGCGACGCCCGACACCTTCCGCCACCTGTCGCTGGCTGCTGGTATCCGCGCCGCTGCCCTGAGAGATCCAGACAAGGTCGCCTTCGCTCAGGCCGGGCGGATGCGCAGCTACGCTGAACTCGTGGCGCGCATTAATCAGGTCAGCACAGCCGTGGCCGAGGGGCTTGGCTTGAAGCCTGGTGACCACGGGGCCATCGTCAGCCGAAACTCCATCGAATACATGGAACTGGTGATCGGCGCCTCGCAGGCTGGGGTGGGACTGGCAACGATTAACCCAAAGCTCGCGGCCGCCGAAATTGTCGCCATCTGTGATGATGCAAACGCTCGCGTGGTGTTTGCGGATGAGGCTGCTGCCGAGGCGCTCGCCGATAGCCGCTTCGCGACCGCGGACCGACTGATCGTGATTGGACCGGAGTTAGAGTCCCTGCTCGCTAAGGCGAGTGCAGACACTCCACGCATCTCGGTTGAAGAATGGGGCGTCTTCACGATTCCCTATACATCGGGTACCACGGGTAAGCCTAAAGGCGTGCTAGTACCGCATCGTTCGCGCATTCTGACGCTCTTCGCGATGGCGGTAGAGTACGGCTGCTATTCGCCCGATGATCGATTTCTGGCCATTGCCCCGATGTGCCATGGTGCGGGGATGATTTTCTCGCTGGCACCGGTGTTTTTTGGGGGCTATGCCGAAATTATGGACAGCTTCGATCCGGAAGCGGTTATGCGGTCGCTGAGCGAGAACGACATCACGGGCTTCTTCGGCGTACCCACCCACTTTCACGCGATGATGGGGCTGGAGAAGAAGCTGCTCTCGGCGTGCCGTCCAAAGACGCTGCGCACGGTGATTTCCAACGCGGCTGCGCTGCCGCAGGCGATGAAGTCAACATTGGTTGACTACTTCGGTGAGGGCCTGCTGCATGAAACCTACGGTTCCACTGAGGCAGGCATAGTATCGAATCTGCGGCCGGCGGATCAGTTGCGCAAACAGCAGTGCGTTGGGCAACCGATCGCGCTGACCGAGGTCGAGTTGCGCAATGACGATGGTTCACCGAGTGCGGCCGGCGAAGTCGGCGAACTGTTTTCCACCAGCCCATACTTGTTTAACGGCTACTGGAATCGAAACGAGGCGACCCGCGAGGCCTATCACGATGGGTGGGTTACGGTTGGCGACTTAGCCAAGCGTGATGAAGAGGGCTATTTGTACATTGTCGATCGCAAGAAGGACATGGTCATATCCGGCGGCGTTAACATCTACCCGCGGGAAGTCGAGGAAGTGCTGTTTGGCCACCCGCAGATCACCGATGTGGCGGTTATTGGCGTACCGGACGAGAAATGGGGCGAACGACTAAAGGCGTACATCGTCCCCGCTTCAGGCAGCAGCGTCGATCAGGAAACGATTGAGGCCTTCTGCGCGGAGAGAATTTCACGCATGAAAACTCCTCGCGAGGTGGAGTGCATCGAGCAGATTCCGCGTAACGCGAACGGCAAGGTACTCAAGACTGAATTACGCCGGCGCAGTGGTGTCTGAGGAACCTAAGCTTGGTGTCGATTTCTATTTCGACTTCGCCTGCCCCTGGACATATTTGACGCTCGTCCGCCTGCGCGAGGTGGCGATGCGCACAGGGGCGGTAATCTGCTGGAAGCCGATTAATAGTCATGGTCTGCCGCCCGGCGGTCCACGCTTCAGCGAGGACCCGCTCATCGCCGCCTGGCAGGCATCCGATCTTGAGGCCTGGGCCGATTTTTGTGCCGTGCCGCTTAAACTGCCCGATACGTGGCCGGGACCGGTAATCCCGGCATTGGCCGGGGCCGTGGCTGCAATTCAGCAAGGCAAAGCAGAGCGGTACATTCCCGCGGTTTTTTCCGCTGCGTTCGGCCGCGGTGTTGACCTCAACGATGGGCAGGCGCTGTCAGGTCTGGCAAATGACGCCGGGCTTGCGCCCGCAGGCTTCGAGGCAGCAGTCAGCGCGGAGACGAGCGCGGCAGTGTTGCGCGATAATGCCGCCGAGCTCAACGCGCGTGGTGGATTTGCCTCGGCCAGCATACTGGTCGGCGAGCGCCTTATGGTCGGCAACGAGCGGATTCCACTGGTGGAGTTCGCTCTGGGTCAGGCCAGCAACAAAACCTTTGTGGTTCCGGGATACCATGGCGAGTAGCCGGATGCCCAGAGCACATGCCGGTCCGGCGAGCGGTCATGAGCCAGTGACGATGAGTAAGAATGGGAGCTAAGGATATGCAGCCCACGGGCGAGACAAGTCGACGCGGTTTCATTGCAGGCGCTGCCGCAGGGGGGCTTGCGCTTAAGTATGGCGCCACGGCGGATGCCCAGAATGCGCAGCCGGACTACGGCCAGTGGGAAGACCTGATGCGCTCCAAGTGGACCTGGGATAGTGTCGCCCACGGTTCGCATGGCACCAACTGTCAGGGCGGCTGCGCGTTCAATGTCTATGTAAAGAACGGAATCGTCTGGAGGGAAGAGCAGCAGGGGCAGTACGGAAAGTCCGATGCGGATGCGCCCGACTACGGTCCGCGCGGGTGCCAGAAAGGACTGCGCCACGCGAAGTACATGTATGGCAAGCAGCGCGTCCTGTATCCCATGAAGCGGGCCGGAGCGCGCGGCGAGGGCAAGTGGGAACGCATTAGCTGGGACCAGGCCACTGCAGAAATCGCTGACCGCTTCATCGACACCTGCAGCGAGTTTGGTCCGGAGTCAATTACCATTGGCCTGGGCACGCAGATGGCCATGAAGCGGGCGACGCTGATGGGTCTGGGCCGCTTCGCGACGATCACCGGCAGTCCGCTGCCCGAGGCCTTCGCTGGCGTCGGCGATCTGCCCACCGGCATTTATCTGACCGTTGGCGAGCCATTACTGGGTGACTCCGCCGCCGCGATCTTCAAGTCGAAGGCCTGTTTCGTCTGGTTCGCGAATCCCGCCGTGACGCGCATTCCCGACGCCCACTTCTTCTGGGAAGCCCGCTATAACGGCACCGAAGTAGTGGCTATTTCACCGGAATTCACGCCGACCGCCATGCATGCCAGCAAGTGGGTCAATCCCAAACCGGGCACCGATGCTGCGCTCGCTATGGGCATGGTGAACACGATTCTTACCGATGGCAGCTATGATGCTGAGTACATTCGCGAACAAACTGATCTGCCGTTTCTGGTGCGCACCGATACGCGCCGGTTCCTGCGCGGCACCGACTTTGGTGAATCCGGCGACCAGGCAGAGGAAACCTTCTACTTCTGGGATGGCGCGACCGATGCCGTGGCAGCGGCGCCCGGGACGGGCTTTCAGGTGCCGCCCCCTGGAGCCCCGATACCCGAGCACAAGGAGAAACTTGTACTCGGGAATCTGCAGCCTGCTTTAGAGGGGCGCTGGAAGGTAAGTACCCCGTCAGGCGATGTTGAAGTCACAACCGTGTTCGAGCTGCTGCGCGAGCATTCTGGCGCCTTCGCTCCTGAGCGGTCAGGTGAAATCACTGGCCTGCACCCGGACGTGATTCGAGAGTTGGGGCGCAAATTTGCCGCTGCCAAACCCGCGATGATTTATGCCGGTTTCCGTATTTCCAAGTGGGTACACGGAGACCTTTTCCAGCGGGCGGTGATGTTGCTTCTGTCCATTACAGGCAATCTCGGTAAGCCTGGTGGCGGTATGCAGTTCATGAACCTGAGCAAAGACCAGGATCAGGCCGCCTTCTGGTTCGATGGACTACCGCCAACTTTGCGTGTCGCTACGCTGTCACGCTGGGACTACACCCACGCAGATGGCCGGAGCATGAATGCGGAGGGGTATGGCGAGGAGCTTGCCGCCCACTACGACAAGTACTTCCAGGAGGCCATTAGCAAACAATGGTTCCCGGACTACAGCCGCACGCCCTGGAAGATGGGCTTTTACATGGGCAGCAACGCCGCGAACTGGCGAGCGGCGGGACAGCGGTGGCGCGAGGAGGCGTTTGAGAAGCTCGAGCACATCGTCGCCTGCGCTACGGACATGGGTGTCACGGCAATGTATGCGGACTACGTTTTGCCCGTGGCCCATCACTACGAGCGGCAGGACGTCGTGCTATGGCAATGGACGCCGTACCTGCAGGTACTCGATGCAGCCGTGCCCCCGCTTGGTGAGTCTGTGGATGATTTCGAACTTTTCCGCCGTCTGTCTAAGGCCATCAGTGAACGCGCTAAGGCACGGGGTGTCGCCCCGGTTGAGGACAACTACTTTGGGATGCCCGTCGTCCGCGACTTCACGCAGTGTTATGACCTGTTCACCAAGAACGGTGCCTACACCAGCATGCGGGATGCGCTCGACTTTATGCTCGCTGTAAATCAGAACCTGCCGAAAGAGTCGTTCGATACCCTTGCAAAGAACGGTATTACACGGGTACCTGGTTCGGATGGGTTGATTTACGGACCTGACTCACCCTACCGGGACACCATGATCCGGAGTGTGAATGAGAAAAAGCCCTATCACACGCTCACAGGGCGTCAGCAGTACTACATAGACCACGAGTGGTTTCTGCAGGAAGGGGAGGCGCTACCGACGCATCGCGAACCACTTGATACCAAGGGTTACCCCTTGAGGCTGGTCATGGGTCATGCCCGCCATGGCATCCACAGCATGTGGCGGGATGATCCGCTGCTCGTCGGGCTGCAACGGGGCGAACCGGATATCTACGTCAGCCCGGCCGATGCGGAGTCACGCGGCGTGGCTGACGGCGATCTGATTCGAGTCTTTAATAGCTACGGCTCGTTTGTTGTTATGGCGCATGTCACCTCGGCGATGCAGCCCGGGATGACCTACATGTATCACGGTTGGGATCCGATGATGTTTCGCGGCCGGCAGAATTTCGGTGCCGTCACTTCCGGTGCCGGCCTGATAAAGCCAACGACGATTGCGGGTGGCCAGGGACACATCAATTACCGGACTTTCCTGTTCGAACCGAACGCGGTATTTCAGGATGTGACCTGCGACTTTGAGAAGTACGCAGAGGCTTGAGGAGGCCAGCGGCGATGGAAGCAACCTTGGATGAAGTTTTGGATAGCGCCATTGGCCGCATTAGTCAGACCGTATCGGTGCGGCCAATGGAGGTCGATCCGGAGCTGGCCAGGCCGAAATCGTTCCTGAAGGTGCTTGACGCAGACCACCACAACTACTCAGCTGACAAGTTCAGGAAGCTGTTCACCATGCGCTTTCGCGTGAAGCTGCCGCCGCTCGATCAGATCAACATGATCTTTTATCCTGAGCCAGACTTTGACGCACCCATTTTTCTGTTTTTCTGCCTGGTCACCAAGCGCAAGGTGATTGGCCATTTAAACGTGAATTGCCCCTTCGATACGCCCGAGTATCGGGCGCGCTGGGTCGATCCGCTAACAGAAATACTTGGCCGCTATCCTCAATTTGAGGCGGATGATCGTTATCCAGAGTGGATGAAGAAGTACCGCCGGGACTGCACCATTATGGGCATGTTTAAGCAGGATCGATTCGACGACTTACACCATTGTGCGATGGACTATCTGGACCACTACATGCGGGAGATTGATAAGTCTGAGCCGGTTACCGATCCGGACAAGCTCGCCACGATTCGCGCGTTCCAGGACAAGTTTGTTGACGACATTCGCACCCAGGACAAAGCACAAAAAATGATCTCCAAGATGATCGGCAAAGACACCGCCCGCCGCATCTTCTACGAAGTCACCACCTGAGCAAAAAAAAACCGCCCGCACATGGTGCGGGCGGCAATTCGTAAAGGTACCTGCGGACCTACTGGCCGAGCATATCGTCGGCCATCTTATCGGCCTGGTCTTTAGCGTCGTCCACCATGTCCTTGCCGGCGTCGCTCATGTCATCCATGACTTTTCCTCCGGCATCAACGGCATCGTCAACCACATCGCCAGCAGCGTCTACCGCATCCTTGCCGGTATCCACCACTGTATCGGCCATGTCACCGGCCGCATCAGCTGCGTCGTCCATCATCTGGCCGGCAGAATCTGCCATGTCGCCAGCCGCGTCCTTCGCGCTGTCCATCATGTCACCGCCGGCTTCCTTGGCGCTGTCCATCATGCCGCTGGCCGTATCGGCCACACCGCCAGATTCGTTGCCACCACAGCCGCTAATGGATAGCGCTGCCAACACGGCAGCCAAGGTCAGAAAAATTCTCATACTGTAGTCCCCTGTAGAGCGTTCGCGATCTGAGTCAAACTCAGCTTAAACCCATAGCTAACGCCGCGTCTCTACTCGACACGGCCCACGCGGCGTAGTCTCTCAGCAGCGCGTGCGCGGGTCAAATCAGCCCGCTGCCCCCCTGGTTTGGGACTAGCCCGATTCTGATCGCATTGTATGATCGATCGCGGGGCGGTAACGCGGGAGGCAAGAACCATGCATACGGCGTTGGAAATTCTGCAAAGCAAAGGCAGCGATGTCTGGTCAGTGTCACCTGATGACCTGATCTACGATGCAATCCGACAAATGTCCGAACGCGAGATTGGCGCGCTTCTGGTAATGCAGGAGGGCAAGCTGGTCGGCATCGTTAGCGAGAGAGACTACGCCCGAAAAGTCGCTCTCGAGGAACGCTCCAGTCGGACTTCGCCGGTGCGGGACATCATGTCCACACGAGTGCTCTGCGTGCGGCCAGAACAAACGGTCCAGGAGTGCATGGCGCTGATGACGGAGAAGCGGGCACGCCACCTGCCGGTCCTTGACCACAAGCAGGTCGTTGGCGTGCTCTCGATCGGCGATCTGGTCAAGGCGATCATCGCCGAGCAGCAGTTTGAGATTGAGCGGCTACAGCACTACATCACGCACTGACCGCGGTGTTCGCGAGCCCGCTTAACCGGCCGGTCCCGGCTCAAGTGCTTCCAAATCCTGTTCAGTTAGTTTGATGCGGTTCAACAACAGGATGCTCACTGTGTGCAGAAACGCCGGCGCCACGATGTAGCCTAGCTGAATGGTTCTTAGCACCTCGGGCGTTTGCTCTGGAAAGCTCCCGTCGCTGGCTTCGACAAAGCCGACTATGGACAGAACCGTCAGAAACAGCCAGGCGCCCAACGCATTACCTACCTTGTCAACAGCAGAATAGATGGACGAGAGCGCGCCCTCGCGGCTGATGCCGCTGGTGATGCGATCGTAGTTCACGGTGTCGGTTAACACAGAGAACGACATCAGGATAAACCCGCCGTTGAAGACGCCGATGCCAACGGCAATAAGCCACACGATCCACATGTTCTCGGCGCTTGCCGTGAAGTAGAACAGGATATTGAGGGAGTAGAGGAACAGGCACCACTTGTAAACGCGCATCTTGCCGAGCCGCCCTGCCGCGTAAACCAGTGCCGGCATTGCCGCAATGGACGACAGGGCGATGATGACAATCCAGATCGCGATTGCATCAAAGGCACCCAAGCCCAGAGCCAGCGTGTACCCGAGGAAGTAGATTCCACCTGCGTAGCCGATACCCGCGCTGATGTACTGCACGATATTGGCGGAAATCAGCCAGACGAAGGGCTTGTTGTTCCACGCTACGCGCAACTGGTCAGCCAGGCCAAGCGCTATCTCGGTGGGCGGATTGCGAGGTGCCCTGGCGGTGCCAAGAAAAACCCATAGCGTTGATAGCGCAATGATGCCGCCAAGAATCCAACCCATCCACTGATAACCCTCCCTGGGCGTTCCACCCAGTTCGGTTCCGACCCAGGCAATGATGGTTGGCGCCAGCGCGCCGCCCACCAGCAGACCCAGCGCGAGGCAGGCGTTGCGAAAGCCCATGATCTTGGTGCGCTCGTGCGGCTGGTCCGACATCTCGGCAGCCATGGTGAGGTACGGTACGGAGAACATTGAGTAACCCGTGTTCAGCAGCAGATAGACGGCGGTCATGTAGGCGAACAGTGTGAGCTGGCTTTCAATCTCCGGCACAACAAACAGCATCACGAAGCTGCCGGCGGCGATTAGCCCACCAGCCAGAATGAACGGTCGGCGCCGCCCCCAGCGAGTATCTGTTTTGTCGGATATAACGCCTGCGACAGGGTCGGCTGCGACCACCCAGATCTTCGCGATCAGAATAACGATGCCGGCGAGTGCGGCCTCCAGACCAAGCACCGTGGTCATGTAGATCGGCAGGATTAGCGCGGGCGTATCGCGCAGGATTTGACCGCCAATCTGGCCGACGCCGTAGCCAACGTAAGTAGATAACGGCAACTCGCCAGTTCGATTCATTGCAGTGGTGTCCGAGGAGGGGGTTGCAGCCTTGGGTTGCGGATTTCGCTCAGGATTCTCTGGCTATCCACGTTGCCCGGCCAGAGCCATAAGCCGTTAAATCCGGTAAGATTCCGGAGCATAACAGCAATCGCTCTAAGGCAGTCACGGGTAAGAACTTTGACTACAGAAAAGGGCACAGGTAACAGGAATCGATTATGACTTTGCAGTACACGGCCGTCGGCATTCAGAACGAATCGCACATGGCGGTCACGATTGACGACTACTGGAAAGACATCGAGGCCATCGCGGGCAGCATTGAATACGCCGTGTGGAATTGCAGTCTCGATCTGCCAGTCAGGCTGGTTGCAATTTCCGAGGGCGGCATAGGCGGCTGGTGCCTCGGCGGTGGCGATGAACACGTGCGCATTGCGCGCGAGGTCGTGCCCTCGATTCCAGGAAAAGAAACGGCGTTTCTTGGCGAGATCTGCAAGAAACACAACATTTATCTGATTGCGCAGATGATCGCCAAAGATCCAGAGCTGATGGAGGACAGGGTCTTCAACATCGCGTTCATCATCGATCCGAACGGCGAGGTCATCCACAAGCACTACAAGACAGCGTTCTACCAGCGTGAGCCGAACGTTGCGCCCAGCGATATCTGGAATCTCTATCTGGAGCGCTATGGCGATGATCCCGAAAAGCTGTTCGAAGCGATCTACCCGGTTGCGCGCACGGAGATCGGCAACATCGGCACACTGATCTGTGCTGAGGGTAGCTATCCGGAAGCGGCGCGGGGACTGGCCCTTAACGGTGCCGAAATCATCTGGCGCACGCAGTATCCGGAGCCCTGGATGGGTAACGGCGTTGCCGAGATACAGAACAAATCTCACGCGATTTTTAACACCTGTTATCTGCTGGCGCCGAACATCGGCGAAATCTGGTTCCCCGGCGGCGGTGCGAAGATGAGCTGCGGCAAGAGCCAGATAATTGACTATCGGGGCAACGTGATTTCCGAGTACCTTGGCGGCGGCCAGACCCTGGTGAGCGCCGTGCTGAATATCGATGGGCTGAGGGATTTCAGGGTGCGGGCACAGTGGCAAAACCTGGCCAAGGATCTGCGGGTTGAGGAATACAAGGTCATTTACGACGCCATGATGGCCCGTGGGGGCATTTACCCGGCTAATCTGGCCATGGAGGCGCCGCCGCTGGATGAGACTCAACAGCTGGAGCTGGTCAAGCACCAGATCAACAAAATGGCCGACTGGGGCGTTTACACGCCGCCACCAGGTTGGAAGCCCTATACTGTCGACCCTGAGGTCAGGTCGCGTATCGATCAGGCGGACAAACTCACTAAAGGAGCCAAGCAATGAGTGAAGGGGAAGTTGATCTCTCCCAGATTCGCGGAGATTGGAATTTCCACATCAACTACGTCAACAATGCCGTAAATCAGACGCTTAAGCGCGCGCTGAGCATGTGGAAGCCCGTGGCGGGTGACCTGGACGGCTCGATCGGCGACGCTGTGCAGAATCTCTCGTCAGTGTGGAGCAAGGTGAACGGCGACCTGGACGAGAAGGGCTCTATTAACGTGAAGAACCCTGGCATTCAGGAATTCATCGATGCTGCCCGCGCGACCAAGGACCCGCTGGACGCGGCCGAAGAGAAACAGGGGGCAGGCGGCTCATCGTCTCACTACGACACCCCTCTGGAGCAGTTCACCGAGGCCGTGCGGCAGGTTCGCGGCTATTGTGATGATCTGGAAATGATGCGGGAACAGAGGCCGTACTGATCTTTGCCGACCTGGCGCCTGGCAAGAACCAGAACCCTACGTTCTCTAAATGTGGCGCCCTGCTGCGGCCGTGGTGGGCAGTCAACACGGCCGACGCGAAGCCCGCGCACAGCCAGGAGAAAACTCCTAAGGCTTTATCTTGCTGCGCGTGAACGCGCCGCGTGTCACTAGCGAGTCCACCACGCCGTCATGCACAGTCTGTTTTTCGGCGTGCTGCAGCGGCGGCTGATTTTTCGGCCAGATCGGATTTGCATAGAGATCCTTGAACAACTCCGTTTTCAGGTAGGGCAACCAGTTTTGAAAACGCGAGTTTTCACGGTAGTGGCGCAGCGACTCAATATCTAGCTGCGCTGCTACGTAGCAGTCGTCAACGACCGTGCTTTCTGCCAGTACTTCTCCGCGGTAGCCGTAAATCCCGGACCGTCCGCCCAGAGCGCCGCCGATGCTGGTGTCTGCCGTGCCGGGCGGGCCGGATACAATCAGGGAACCAGTATTTGGCGCAACCATGTAGGCGGTATTGTCGAGCGCCCTGGCTCGGTTCTGCACCTGAAACATCTCTCGTGAAACCCACGGTTCAGGCAATGACGCGTGATAGAAGATCTCCGCACCGTTCATAGCAAAGGCGCGCCACGCTTCGGGAAATGCGCCTTCCACGCCAACGCTCCCGGCAATGTTGCCAATTTCAGTGCGGGCAACCGGAAAGAAGGTCTCGAGACCATCGCCATGGTCTGCGACCCACGCATCATAGACATCATGTGGCGTCGTTGAAGTCTCGGTAAAGAGCACAATGTTCTTCAGGTGCTCGTACACGACTTTCCCATCAGGCGCGATAAGGAACACGGTGTTAAAGAAGCGTCCCTCGAAATTCGGATGTTTGGTCTTCAACTGCGCCAGAATGAAACAGCCGTGCTGACGGGCTTTCTCGCCGAGCATCTCGGTTTCCCAGCCCGGGACTTCCGCGGCCATGTCCTCAGTGTATTCGGCCTGGCCCAGGTCGAGGATCTCGTCGATAAAGCCCTGAATGGCGCCTTCGCCCAAGGTGATCAGTCGCACGGGTAGCTCCAGGGAACAAATGTGCACCACCAGGTCGATCATGTTGCCGATATGGGTCAGATTTTTTTCAACCTCACTGCGGTAGCGGACATTGTGCACACTGGTTTGCAGCGCGACGGCGGTGTACGGCGCAATCATCTAGGCACTCCGTGACTTGAGCTGAAACTGAGTTAGATATCGAGACGGCTAGGCGGCAGTCTTGCCGCGGCTGTTGCCGAGGTAATCCTCGAGGCGAATCTCATCAGCGCCCGGCGTGATGGGACGCACGAGCTTGTCGACGTCGTCTAAGTCCATGGTCGCATCGATGCCAATTCGGACTGACTTTTGGCCCTCTTTCGCGGCTCGTTCAAGCTCCCAGCTTTGCACATCAGGGATAACCATGAACTTGTGCTCAGTCGCCGCCCGGTTCCATATCGCCCACTGGACATCGTCCATGCTATGTACGTCGATATCGCTGTCCACCACAATCACTCGTTTGGTGATCATGCTCATCGGAAAGATATGCCCGCCGCCCGCGAAGGCCTTATCGATAATCTCTTTCGGCTGACCGTCGTTGACTTTGTTGATGGACACGACCACATGCGCGAGGGTCCCCAGGCCGGGCGACATGTACACATGAATATCTTCGATTTGTCCCGGCAGGGCCTCGCGCAGCGCGGCTTCAATGCTGCGCTGGACGCCATAGACGGCGACGTTGCCTAGCGTGTTGTGCTCCGGGTTGCGCCCGGCCATTATTGTGTAGAAGTAGGGGTCAGGCCGGTGTGTGATGGCGGTTACCTCAGTCGCAGGTGCAGTCTCAGGCCCATACTGCCCGGCAAATTCTCCCAAGAGATTCTCAACGCGCTCGCCAAAGTCCACCTGGCCCTCGATAATAAACTCGGCGTTGGCAGGGACCAGAAGGTCACTCGTGATGCAGCGAGCGAGCTCCATTGGCCGACCCTGCAACCCACCGGCCATCTCATACTCGCAGTGATCTGGCGGCAACTTACACGCCGCGGCTGTCAGCATCGCCGGATCCACCCCAATTGCCAGAGCAATCGGCATGACCTCACCGCGTTCCTGCGCCGATGCATAGTGGCGGCGCAAGTCACTGAGCGAACTGGCATTAATCACGAAGCGCCTGGGGCCAAGGATCAGTGTGCGGTAGACGCCGACATTCTGTACGCCGGTCTCCGGGTTCCGCGTCGTGCCGATGGCCGCGGTAATGAAAGGCCCGCTATCGAGCTCAAAAAAAGTCGGCACAGGCAGATCATGCAGGTTGATGTCAGCTCCCTGGATAACGACGCTCTGGCTCGGCGCGTTGTCCACGGTCTGAGGCTTCAGCGCATGCGCCTTGGCTTTCTCCAGAAGCCCATCAAAAGCCGGGTCATCAAAATGCTCCTCTGCACGCGGATACCCCAAAGCCATACCGAAGCGTTCAAGCTTGTTGAGCAGGCCACCCAGAGCCGGAAACCTGGCGCCACGCACATTCTCAAAGATGAATGCCTTGCGCTCTTTCTCGAGCGCCGCCATAACAGCCGCCATCTCATACTTAGGGTCAACTTCCCGCGCTATACGCACCAGCTCGCCGCGGCTCTCGAGCAGCGCCACGAAAGAACGGAGATCCTGCACACGTGAATCCTGCATCAACTTAACTTCCGCCGTTAAACAGCGCGTAGTTTAGTGGGGACGCTTCAATGCCGTTTGAGCTTGCGGCCGGGCGACCACGCAAAGGGCACCGCACAGCGAAGTGTGGAGTGGCAGGGTGCGCAGTGGCCCGCATACCGGTAGTCCGGATTAGGCACATAAAACCTGGATAAATACTATAAAACAATACTTTATAGTCTATTCAGAGAATATTTCTAGACTATCATCGGGCTTCAGCGCCTGCCTGTCGCGGTCACTGGAGGCTCCCCGGTTCGGCAACCCGACTGCCTGCACCAGGGGCTGCGCCAGCCAAGCCCGGTCGCGGCGCAACACCTTTGCGCCTCAAGGCACGCTGCCCGCGAAGTGGCCGGGCCTGCGGCAGGGTTTCGTCAACCATCGACCGGACGGTAATCTGCAGGCCCGACATGCAGGTGAACCATGACCGAGACCGTTACAGCCACCATCGATGCACAGACTGACGAAGATCCTGGGCGGTTCTTCTGGTACGCGGTCTACGTTGTCATTGTCGTCATCGCTGCGTTGCCGCTGTTTGGCTTTCGCCTGCCACGGGTTTTTCCCTACCTGCCGCTGCTCATAATTCACGAGTTCGCGGCGTTCGCGTACGTGGGGCACACGTTATTCAGCAATATCTGGGCGATGCGCATTCGTATGACGCAGCCTGAGTCCACTGGCGTGTGGGCGCGCGCCATGCTGCGCAAGATGGCCCTGGGCATCACTGCCACGACAGCCGTCATCGTACCGGTCGCCGGACTGATGCTGGTTGAGGACTGGGGCGGGCTGATTGCAGCTCCCTGGGCCTGGGATGCGTACCTGGCGTTTTGGGTGATGGCAGCCGTGAGTATTGTGCCGGACGTGATTCGGTATGGCCGCAACCGGAATTCCGCAGATCCACGCCATGGCGTGTTAAGCGGCGCTATTCGCGGCCTAACGGCTCTTGTTCTGGTGATCTACATTCTGGTTTGCATGATCGCCAAGACATCGATATTCCACGGGTGGTTTTTCCCCGGCTAGATGCTTCGGCCCGCTCAAACGAGCAGATCGTCGCTTTCCCGCTCGCTCTTTGGATCGGCAAAAACGAACCCTGCAGACTTAATCTTCTGATTGGAAACGCCCTTCGGCCCCTTGCTCAAGCCTAGCCAGGTGACCGGTGCAAGGCCTGCCTGCTCACAGACGCGCCCAAAGAACTCGGCCTTCGAATCGCTGACGTCATTAAACAGGTTGTACAGCCCTGACAGGTTCTGTTCGATGGCGAAGAGGATGCCGCGTACTACATCGTCACGATGAACAATCATCGCATCTGAGTCTCCGTCAAAGGGGATCTGCTGGCCAGCAATACGGGCAGTTTCCTCTACGTGGCCGCGACCCGGGCCATAGATTGTGCCTGTTCTGAAGTTGCAGACTTTGAGCGCATCCGTCTCAGCGCTCGCTAGCAAAGTCTCGGTATCGACATAGATTTGTGCGAATGGGCTTGCGGGGTTGGGCGCTGTGGTCTCATCAACATGCGTAGCGCCACCGGCATCACCATAGGCGTTTAGGGAACTGCAAAAAATGATCTGCCGAAGGCCGGTAGCCGCTGGCAGCACCTCCAGCAATGACTCCGCGGTCCCCAGGTAGGCATCCCGGTACAGCTCGGGGTCCATGAACGGTTTGCCGTCCTTTTCGGTCAATCCGCCGGCCATGGTCAGCAGGACAATGTCCTGGTCCTCGATCAGTTCGCGCATTGCCGCGCGATCGCTACCACGCATAACCATCACTCGGCTGGCAACCTGCGCAAGTTCGTCGACCCGCTCGCTGCGTGTCGTTGTGACGGTGACCTGGTGGCCATCGGCGTGCAGTTTTTTGGCCGCTGCAAGGCCCGTGTAGGCCGCGCCTACGATCGCTATGTGCATAGTTTTGGTCTGCCTTCCTGGATGTCAATGTGCCGCCAAAGGCGTCATTAAGTGTGTGCGAATCTCACTGTAAACCGGGTCACTGACCAGCCGGCGCACCCCCTTCCAGGCGCGTTGGTCGAGCTCCTCTGAAAAAAAGCAGCCGAGGTGGCGCTGGTCACGAGCGATGAGCAACTCATGGTCTGGAGTGGGGTAGGCGAGCGTCCTGGGCAACTCCAGGTAGTGGTCGAGGTAAAGCCTGATTTGTTTTCCCACTCGCTCGAGTTCTGCCTGATCAGTCGGGCGGCTGGCGCCGATGCTGTACGGCGACAAGTAGGCCGCAATCGCTGGATTGCCGGGTGCAGAAGCGCAGGCGTTTCCAGCGGTCTGCGTTGCCTGCCAATAAGCCTTTGTGATGGGTGCAAACACCGATGCGTAGTAGTCAGGGTGATCCACCGGATCCAAACGAGGAATCAGGTCAGCGTTGTAAATGCAGGCGTCTTCGCCGAATTGCACCGTTTGCGCGTGAAAGTGGGGCATCACCGAGTCACTGCGGCCGAACACGAACATCAGCTGGGTATCGGCCGGGTCACCCCGCAAACGGAGATGGATCATGCGGTCAATGACGCCGTGACCAGACCACAACCGCAAGAACCCCGCGTCGGCGCCCGTGTCCCGGTGGCTCAGCATCAGCCGCGGCCCGCCATCCACCGTTTGTTCATCAAACGGGTAGGCCGCGAGACAGCCAGCGACCAATTCGCTGACGAACCTCAACCCAAATGCCCCAGTCTCCATAACGCGCGCGAGCATACGGCATGCCCGGTCGACCGCCGCCGTTGCAGCAGGAGGTGTCCGCTAGGCAGAATTCGCGGCATGCTGGGCAAGCCTATAACCGGGCGAGTAGTCCGTGGGCTTGGCCGGGGTGCTCAGTTCACTGTCCTGCCGTGGGTTGCGCAATCACTCCATGCGGAGTTTGGCATCGCACCGTTTCCAGGGACCCTGAACGTCGTCCTCAACTCGAACCATGCCTTGGCCGAATGGGCACAAGCCCGGCAACGACCCGCCGCCAGCCTGACGGATCCCGATGGGGTGGCCTGCGCGGCCCAGTGCTATCCGGTACGCATCAATGCATGGCTGCCCGGGGTCGTGGTGCGCCCCCTGGTGGAGGGTTATCCTGACACGCAGCTCGAGATTGTTGCCGCCGTAGGCCTGCGTGAAACTGCGGAGCTCACAGACGGCGATGAGGTTGGCATTGAATTCGGGCACCCGACAGAGTTGTCCGCCGTGATATTTGATGTCGATGGCACCCTCCTGAACTCCGTCGATGCATACCACATCGCCGCGGGCCAAGCCGCCGCCCCGCACGGGTTCTCAGTTTCACGAGACCAGATCATGGCGGCGTTGACCTCAGGTCAGCCGTTCTGGGAGATGATTCTGCCGGAACACCAACGCCACGATGAGTCGCTGATTCGCAACTTGCGCGATGCCACGCTTGAACATTGGCCCGACGTACTATCCAGGCACGTTACTTTATTCGCACGCTGCGAAGAGACGCTCGACCACCTCCGTCTGGCCGGCCTGCGCCTTGCCATCTACACGGGCTCTCGCGGAGAGTCGTTTGCTCCGCTGCAAGACGCCGGCTTGCTCGACCGATTCGAGTGCATCGTCACGGCCAAGGACGTGACAGCCGGTAAGCCCGATCCAGAGGGTATTGACCGCGTGCTCGGTCATCTGGGTCTTGACCCGAACGCCGCCGCCTATGTCGGCGACTCGCCGCAGGATATGCAGGCGGCAAACGCGGCCGGTGTGATGGGTGTCGGCGTGCTGACCGGCGTGGGCACTGCGGCCAACCTGTCGACGGCGGGCGCCAGCCGGCTGGCGCGCGGACTGAGCGATCTGGAGAAGCTATTTACTATAAAACAGTAAGTTACTAGCTATTTCTCGAACTAGGATTATTTTTCCAATGCTTGAAGTATTCGGCCCAGCGCGCGTCAACCAGAGCCGCTGTGTCGGGACTATCTCGATTAAGAATGACCCGCGAGACGTCCGGCCACTCGGCCGGTCCGCCTTCGACGGGCCATTGCCGGGTCGCGTCAATCACAATCTTGCTGGTCAGCCAACGTTGCGGCGCACTGGGATCCAGCGGCATGCCTTTGGTCTGCGCAACAATGCTGGCCGCCGGCGACGGTTGCCAGCGTGTCCCCAGCGCGTGAAAGACCTGCGTTTTGTCGTGTATATCGATGTCTTCGTCAACCACGATCACAACCTTGCCAAAGATATCTGCGGCGGCGATCTGTTGTCCTGCCGCCATGCCTTCGCCCGGTACCCGTTTGCGGATACTCGCGATGACTACGCCGGTGGTCTCGGTTGGCCGGAAGAACTCTACGAGGCTGGGAATGGTTTTCCGGTAGTTAAGGTTGTTGGTCACCAGCTGGGGGATCCCCATAGTGAGTTTGGTGATGCCGGCAAATGAATTAATCACCCAGGGATCCCGGCGGTGCGAGACCGCCTCGATGGTCATGTAAAAGTTCTCCGGCTTTGGCTTGCCCATGTAACCGTAGACTTCTCCGTATGGCCCCTCGGGCTCCAGGTCCTCGAGTTCGATATGTCCCTCGAGGACGATCTCAGCGTGAGCAGGAACCTTGATATGACTTGTCTCACAGGGAACGAGCTCTACCGGCCGGCCTCTTAACCCTCCGGCGATATCAAGCTCATCCTCGCCCATACCAGCCATCTTTGAGGTGCTGAGCGCGAACGTGATCGGATCGGCGCCCATCACCACGGCGGCGGGCAAACGGCGCTCGCCACGCTTCTTGACCCGCATGAAGTAATTCCAGGCGTGCTGGCCAATCTCTGCATTGACGCCGATCTTCCGGGGACCCTTGACCTGGCAACGGTACGTGCCAACGTTCCGCCCGAGCTCAGGGTCCTCCACCATGACGCTGGCCGCCGTGATGTAGCGGCCTGCATCGCCCGGATTGGTCTGGATCCAGGGCAGGTCGAGAATATTGACCTCGTCTCCCGTGTGGATGACTTCCTTGCAGGGCGCCGCGGCGCTGGCTACGTCAACAGGCTGGATACGCGGCCATTCCCCGGTAGCGTCGAGCCGCTGCTCGAGATGCGTAAACGTCTGTCGGAACAGCGCGCGCTGGTTGCCGCGAGGATTGGGTACGCCGTAGGCGAGTGCCTCGCTGTGCCAACCGCCGTACACATTGCCGAGGAGCGGTCCCTCAAGCCACCTGCCATCCACCTTTACACGCTCAATCAGGAACGCCGGAGCATCGTCGTAGCCGAATTCTTCGATGAGACGATAGGCGAATCCAGTCGCTTCGAATTGATCCTGGTCCATGGCGTCAATACGCAGCAGCTTGCCGAGTGCATCCAGCGCAGCCACGTAGTCGCGCAGTGAATCAAAGGGTCCGTATTCGACGGCGGGTTCGGAGGGGGCGGGGCGATTCATGCTGAGGTCTCAGTTAACCAGTCGCGTCTATACTACGCTTCGTTCGCGGGCTTCGGTTCTGACACATTCTGGTCAGCTTAGCAGGGGTTATTCACGCATGGTCGAGACAGAGCAGCGCGGGAACCGGCGATCGGGCGACGATCAGCCGATGCACGGTAAGACCGTGTTGATCACCGGGACGGCAAGCGGCATGGGCCGTATCGTGGCGCGACAGCTCGCCGGGCTCGGCGCTCGCCTTGTCCTCATCGACCAGGATGTTGCTAACGGCGAGTCCGGGCTGGCTGAGATACGAGCGGCCAGCCCCAACGCGGAGGCAGAGTTCTTCGCCTGCGACGTCACGGATTTCCAGGCAGTGCGCGCGACGGTTGCCAATATACGCAGTCGATATCAGCAGCTGGACGTGCTGATCAACAACGCGGGAATTACCGAATCGATGCGGCGCGAGAGCGTCATGGGTTTTGAGCTGACCATGGCAACCAACTTTCTTGCACCTGTGCTCATCACGGAACTATTGTTGCCCTTGCTCGCAGCCACTTCGCACTCGCGCATCATCAACATCAGTTCCGACGCCCATAAGATGATCAAGGAGCTCGATTTTGACGATCTGGACAACCGCAATGGATGGAGCGGCGTGAATCACAACAAGGGTTTCCAGGCCTATGCCCGGTCAAAACTCTCGCTGGCGGCCTATAGCTTTCAACTGGCTGCCGAGCTGGAGGACTCCGGCATTAGCGTCTACTGCGTATCACCCGGCTACTTCATTCGCACCAACATTCACCGGCACATGCGGGGGCTTTGGAAATTGGGCGTCAAAGTCTTCTGGCCCTTGTTGCAATCGCCTTACAAGGCGGCGAAGACTTACGTCTATCTCGCGAGCGACCCGGTGGTTGCGACCGACAGCGGCAACTACTGGGAGCACTTGAAGCACAAGGAGCCGTCGCCCATCGCGCGTGACGGTGCGCTGCAGAAGCGCATCGTTGACTACGCCAGAAGGTCGATCGCCGGGTAGTCAGCAGAGCAGGAGAGACTCCCTAAATGATCCCCTCGTCGGCGAGCTTGCTCAATTGCTCTGGGCTCATCTCCAGCAGGCCTGCGTAGATTTCCTGGTTGTGAGCCCCCACCTCGGCGCCCGGCCAGTCGGTGCGGCCAGGTGTGTCACTCATCCGCGGGATAATTGCTGGAATCTTCAGCGGTTCGCCGGCCACGTCGACCTCTTCAAACATGCCCCTTGCCTGGTAGTGGGGATCTTCCAGCATGTCTGCCACGCTGTAGATCGGGCCGCAAGGCACCCGAGCCTCCTCTAAGGTCTCGATCAACTCGTCTGAAGTGAAGGTTTTCGTCCAGGCCTCAATAATCTCGTCAAGCTCTTTTTCATGCTCCACGCGCCCGGCGTTGTCTTCCAGGCGCGGATCTTCGGCCAGATCGGGCCGGTCCATCGCATGTGCCAGCCGCTTGAAAATCGAATCGCCATTGGCGCCAATGATTACGTACTTACCGTCGCTACAGCGGTAGGTGTTGGTCGGCACAATGCCGGTGAGGGTTGAGCCGGACGGTTCGCGCACCACGCCGGCACCGTCATACTCAGGCACCACGCCCTCAAGCAGGTTGAACACTGCTTCGTATAACGCCGTATCGATTACCTGGCCTCGGTTACCCGCGTCTTTTTGTCGATGGATAATCGCCATGAGAATGCCCATGAAAGAGTGCATGCCGGCCAGCGTGTCACCAATGCTCAAATTTGGCCGAACCGGTGCTTCATCAGGAAACCCGTTGACGTAGCGGAAACCACCAAAGCCCTCGCAAACCGAAGCAAATCCGGGTTTGGTAGCGTATGGCCCCGTCTGTCCATAACCCGAGATCCGGGCGTAGATCAGGCCAGGATTTTTGGCCCGCATCTCATCCGGACCCAATCCCCATTTCTCCATCGTGCCCGGACGAAAGTTCTCAATCACCACATCGGCTTTCTCGATGAGCTGGCGCACGATATCGCGGCCCTCGTCGGTGCGCAGATTCGCGGTGACACATTTCTTATTGCGGGCGAGACTGCTCCACCACAGCGCCGTACCGTCGCGCAGAATTCGCCATTTGCGAATCGGGTCGCCCTCACCGGGCGTCTCAACCTTGATAACTTCTGCGCCGAAATAACCGAGCAGGTGACCAGTGAATGGTCCGGCCAACAGCTGGCCTACCTCGATGACGCGAATCCCGTCCAGCGGACGCGGGCTGTGTTGCTTACTCATATCTATCGGTTCGGCGGGGCTGCCGCTCTCTGTGGCCGTGTAAATCGGCCGGAGAGTCTAGCCCAAAGCCCGGGCACGATACAGGAACGGTAGCTAGGTCAGGTCGTTTAACCAGTTGGCGATGAGCTCACCGATCTGACGACCTGAGTCTTCCTGAATAAAGTGGATGCCCGGCACGGTCACTTCTCTTTGATTAGGCCAGGCGCGACAAAATTCTCGTTGCTCGCCGACCAGAATCGCTCCTGGATCAGCATTGACGAACAGCTTCGGCAACTCCGCGCCACTAAGCCACTCCGCGTATGCGGCAACGCGCTCAACCACGTCCGCCGGCTCGCCGTCCAAAGGAATTTGGCGGGGCCAGGTCAGCGTCGGTCTGCGGTCTTCGCCGGCCGCCTCAAAGGGTGCGCGGTATACGGCCATTTCTTCCGCGCTGAGCTGGCGTTGAATTGACCCCGGCAACACTCGTTCGACAAAGATGTTCTTTTCCAGAATCATGTTTTCGCCGGCGGTTGAGCGCAGTCCCTCAAACAGCGGGCGAATGGATTCGGGCCAGTCAGTCCAGCTCATCGGCTTGACAATCGCCTCCATGTAAGCGATCGCGCGCACACGGTCTGGGTGACGCCGCGCCCAGTCGAAGCCAAGCGCGGAGCCCCAGTCGTGCACGACCAGCGTGACCCGATTGCCGAGCTCCAGTGCATCGAACAGAGCATCGAGGTACTCACTGTGCTGCGCGAAGGAGTAGCTGCCGGGGCCGGAATTCGGCAGCTTGTCGGACTGGCCCATGCCGATCAGGTCGGGGGCAATACAGCGTCCCCGCGTCTCAAGCCCGGGCATCACATCCCGCCACAGATAGCTGGACGTCGGGTTGCCGTGAAGAAACACAATTGGATCGCCGCTACCGGATTCCCGGCAAGCCATCTGCAAGCCGTTGACTGAATATCGATCCATCACCTCAACCTCTATGCTTCAGCGGTCCGAGCGGCTGATTGCCTCGGCGACCAGCTCCACGAAATCGTCTTCGCTGCGCACCTCCGAGGCGGCACGCGCATCAGCCGTGTAGCCATGGGCCGACGCCAGGGCTTCGTACTTCGGCCGGCGATACTCGACCAGCTTGGGAAAGATCCACTGCACGAAGTGATCAGGATCGATCTGTGCCGTTGTGTCCAGCTTTTGTTCTGTCAGGTAATCCGCCAGCTTTGCAGTCAGAAATTCCGGGTGATAGTAAAGTGGCTTCGGGCTCGACACCGCCCGGCCAATGAGCTCATCCTCCATCGCGGCATCAGGCTTCAGATACAGGATGACTGTATGGTCGATGACTGACTGCAGCGCCGCGGCGTCATCCAGCTCCACGATGCTGCCACCCGCATCATTTAGAAAGTGCTCGTAGCCATACAGGGCATTGGCCTTTTCGATGAACTCAGCCACGTCTCGCATTGCGCAGGCTTCAGCGTCCGCATGCAGTCGCTGACGCCGCTGGAACTCATCCAGCTCGAGTCCGCCTGCGTCCGGGTTACCGAGCTTCCCGAGAAACGTTGAGACCGGATCGAGGTTATAGACACTTATGTTGCTGGCGATATAGATCGAATCGCTGCGCAGCAGATCCCGCAGAAAATCGATCTGCATAGCCTGACGCTTAATGTTATCCAGGATTGGTTCTTCCAGGTATTTGGTACCGATCCGGTAGTCGCCAGAGTAATGAAACCAGTGATTCATCGGCAGCCGGTTAGCGAGGTAGGTCTTACCGACGCCGGACATGCCCAGAAGAGTGACTGCCTTGCGCGGGCATTCACGAAAAGCTTTGGCCGAAGTACGCATGTGGGGATTGTTGCTGCCGTCAGGACGGCTTGCAAGCCAGGCCGGTTAAAGGCCAGCGAGACGCCGATGCAAGTCGAGTGACTCGGTGGCAGGTCGCTGCTCCTGCTGTTGCGGGTAGCGCAGCGGCCGACCGGAGAGAATCCGGTATGACGTATCGAGCAACTCGTCAGCCACTATGACTGTCATTGAGCGTGTATCGACAGCAATTTTGCCCAAATCAAACAGAGTGTGAACGTCAGCACGTAACAGCAGACCATTGGAAGCATGCTGGGTGTACTTGCCCTTGTGCGGAATGATGTAGGCCGCTTCGAGCGCCTCGGCTGCGTCACAGCCGGTCATCGCACACTTGAACTCGTAAGCCGCGAGCAGGCGCCGCCGGAAGTCGGGGAAACCTCGCCGCCTGACGATGCCGTCGACAATTCTCGATCGGGCGTCTTTACTGCTGTCCGTGTCGAACAGCTTTAGCTTGCTTTGATCCCGTTCAGACAGCTGGACAATGCCGCTCATATCCAGAACGGGTCCGCCGGCACCGGTGTTTAGCAGCCGTCGGCGCACAAAACGCTCTACTGAGCCGAAATCCGCTTCGATCTGATCGATGGTGTGCCCTGGCACCTGAGTAAATGCCGTGAAGTCGTTTGGCAGGTAGTCCTGCAGTTCATCAAAAGCGAGCGACAAAGGAATTGGTTCAGATACAAAGAACAGCAGTTCCCGGGATGGTTCAGCGTCGTCAGCAGCGCCCCAGATCGCTTCGGCAGCGCGGGCATTGTCATACCGGCCCAGGACCTTCGCGTAGTGTCGATAGGACCCTTTATAGCCAATCAGCAAACAATCCCCGGTGCCCATGTGAAACCAGCTTTCCACATGGTCCGGATTATTCGGCAAACCCCAGGCGTAGAAGCCCTTGCCGCGGCGTTCGATTTCGATGAGTTCGGGATAGCTGGCATCACTGAAATGCCGGATAACAGTCTGCCGCTCGATCGCATTAATCAGCGATCGCTCGAGCGCCGCGCGATCGCGGGCGCTGTCGGCGGGTGCGATGAACATGTTGGGCATGGGCGGCCTCGTCGCTGCGCGTGAGATTAGCGTTGGGATCAGTGGCAATGCAATTGTCTTGGCAGTATCAGACACCGGCGAGGCGCGGTATCATTGCGGCCTTTTGTGCGTCAATAATCTGGCGCCCGCAAACTAGCGCCATCGCGGCGCCGCACCCGCATGTCACAAGCCAACTGGCAGGTCCATAAATTCGGGGGTTCCAGCCTGGGAGATGCTGCGTGTTTTCAACGCGTCGCCCGGATTCTGCTCAACGAGCCGCCCGGTCATATCGCCGTCGTCGTTTCGGCTATGGGCGGAATGACCGATGCGCTGCTGAGTCTGGCCGCTGCCGCCGAACGCTCAGGGGAGGTGCCGGCCTCGCAGCTTAGTGACATTTCCAGCCGATACCTGACAACTGCGAAATCGCTGCTACCCGACAGTGCCCTGAAGGACCTGGCAGCGGACCACGCTCGTGACCTCGGCGACGTTGAGGATATTCTGCAATCCGTGGCACTGGTCGGCTCCGCACCGGCGCGGAGCCAGGACTTAATCGCCGGGTTTGGCGAACTGTGGTCTTCGCGCCTGCTGGCCGCCGTGCTGAGCGAACAGGTGGCTGCTGAAGGCAGTGCGCTCGCTGTCCACTGGCTTGACGCGCGCCGCGTCTTGTTCGTCGAGCACACCGACCTGGGTCCATCCGTGCTATGGCAGCGCTCGCGTGCGCAGACAGAAGCTGAGTTCGCGGGTCGGGCGCCGGGCATTACCGTCATCACGGGTTTTATTGCGTCGGACGCTGAAGGGCTGCACACCACGCTGGGCCGCAATGGTAGTGACTTCTCCGCATCCATTATGGCGGCGCTGCTCAGAGCCGAGCGGATTTCGATCTGGACCGATGTCGACGGCGTCATGAGTGCCGACCCGAACCGTGTGCCGGAAGCTGCGGTTATCGATGAGTTGTCGTACAGCGAGGCCATGGAGCTGGCGTACTTTGGTGCCAAAGTGATTCATCCACAAACCATGTCGCCGGCCGTTGAGGGTGCAATCCCAATCTGGATTCGCAACAGCTTCAATCAGAAGGCGCGCGGGTCGCGTATTGGCCCTGACGGCGATTCAGGGGAGCTGATTAAGGGTGTCACGTCAATTGAAAACGTGACACTGGTGAATCTCGAGGGAACCGGCATGATTGGCGTGCCCGGGACAGCCGATCGGCTATTCGGGGCCCTGAGGGAAGCCGGTATCTCCGTGATCCTGATTTCGCAGGCAAGCTCCGAGCATTCCATTTGTTTTGCCGTGCCGGCCCGCCATGCGCCTGTCGTTCGCGACATCGTTCAGCAGGCGTTTGAGGCAGAGCTAGATCAGGGCCAGATTCAGAGCGTAGAAGTGCAATCCGGGTGCAGCATCATTGCCGTGGTGGGCGACAACATGGCGGGCATTCCCGGCATCGCGGCAAAGTTTTTCGGCACGCTGGGTAGTGCCGGAATCAACGTGCGTGCTATCGCGCAGGGCTCTTCCGAACGAAATATCTCTGCTGTCATAGACCTGGAGGACGCGACGCGTGCTCTGCGGTCCGTGCATTCGGGGTTTTATCTGTCGGCCAAGACGCTATCGCTCGGGCTGGTCGGTCCGGGTCATGTGGGCAGCGCCTTGATCGCTCAGCTCGCCGCTGAAGTCGGGCAGCTCCGCGCAACTTTCGGCTTGGATTTGCGCGTGCGGGCAATTGCCACGTCGAGCCGCATGCTGCTGGACGACAAGGCCATCGACCTCAAGGATTGGCAGTCGGCGCTCGATACTCACGGTGAACCGTTGGACTGGGCTCGCTTTTCCGCGCATGTAAACGCCGAGCATCTGCCGCACGCCGCCGTTATTGACTGCAGCGCCAGCGACACCGTGGCTGATCGTTATCTCGACTGGTTTGCCGATGGCCTGCATATCGTTACTCCCAACAAGAAAGCGCACAGCGCGTCGCTAAACCAGTACGATGCACTGCACCACCTGCGCCGCAAGCACAATGTGCATTTCCTCTACGAGACCACCGTCGGAGCTGGACTGCCTGTCATTGAGACTGTCCGGGACCTCCGGCAGACCGGCGACGACATCTACAGTATCGAGGGGATTTTCTCCGGCACGCTGGCATACCTGTTTAACGTCTTTGACGGCAGCCGGCCATTCTCTGAGATTGTGCGCGCCGCTCGCGACAGCGGCTACACCGAGCCGGATCCGCGGGATGACTTATCGGGTCTGGATGTGGCTCGCAAAGTGATCATTCTGGGCCGCGAAATGGGCATGCGAATTGCACTCGAAGATCTCCAGATCGAAAGTCTGGTGCCGGAAGGCCTGCAGGATGGGTCAATCGAGGATTTTCTCACCGCGCTGCCAGCCCACGACGAGGCGATGCGCGCACGCTGCGAGCAGGCTCAGGCTGCTGGAAAAGTCCTGCGTTACGTTGGCCGGTTGAGCGCTCAGGGCGCCAGCGTGCAACTCGAAGCCCTGCCGGACGATCACCCGTTCGCAAGGATTAACCTCACCGACAACGTCGTACGCTATGAGTCGCGTCGATACAGCGAGAATCCGCTGGTGGTGCAGGGACCCGGCGCAGGCCCGGAAGTCACCGCCGCCGGCGTCTTCGCCGACGTGCTGAGGCTCGCTTCTTACCTTGGCGCCTCGCGCTAACGGCATGCTTACGTTTTCCAGCACGCGCTCAGCAGATATCGTGCCGCTGGAAGCGGCGATCATGAGCGGCACAGCACCCGATGGCGGTTTGTATGTGCCCAGCGAGCTGCCGCGCCATCAGCCAGCAGCACTCGATGGAAACGGTGGACTTGCCAGTGTCGCGGAAACCCTGCTGGCACCATTTTTTTCTGGTTCATCGTTGGCTGAACGCCTTGCCCAACTCAGCGCCGATGCGCTCAACTTTCCGGTGCCGCTGCGGCCCCTGGAAACCGGTTCCGCTGCGCTTTCGGCGCTCGAACTGTTCCACGGGCCAACCGCAGCGTTCAAGGATGTGGGTGCAAGGTTTCTTGCCGCGTGTATGGGCGACATCGTTACCACCGGCGCGTATGCGCAGCCGCCGGTAACGATCCTGGTGGCCACGTCAGGCGATACCGGCGGCGCCGTTGCCTCGGCTTTCCACCGGCGGCCCGGATTGCGCGTCGTAGTATTGTTTCCCGAAGGCCGGGTATCGCCACGTCAGCAACATCAGCTGACCTGCTGGGGCGACAACGTGATTTCGCTGGCGGTCAAAGGCGAGTTTGATGATTGCCAGCGCCTTGTGAAGGCCGCTTTTGCCGATCCGGGTCTTCGGCAGGAGCATCAGCTGTGTTCTGCCAATAGCATTAATGTCGGCCGTCTGCTGCCCCAGGCCTCCTACTATGCCAAGGCCAGCCTGGAGCATTGGCAACGCACCGGTGAACTCAGCAGCTTCATCATCCCTACCGGTAACCTGGGCAACGGCTTCGCTGCGGTCTGGGCGCGCCGCATGGGTATGCCCATCGACCGCATTGTTTTCGCGACCAACGCCAACACAACCATTCCCGATTTCCTGAACAGTGGCGCCTGGCAGCCGCGGCCCTCGGTCGCGACCCTGGCCTCAGCGATGGATGTCGGTGATCCCAGTAACATGGAGCGCCTGCGCGCACTCGTCGGCGACGTCAATGGGCTGCGTAACGAAGTCAGTGCAGCGGCGGTTGACGATGCAACCATTCGCGAGACACTGATCGACGAGTATCGGCGGCATGGCCTCGCTTGGTGCCCGCATACCGCTACCGCGCTACATCTCTACCGCGAGTTGCCAGCCGCTGAACGCGAGGGGCGCCATTGGATTGTGGTGGCCACCGCCCATGCTGCCAAATTCGATACCGTGGTTGAGCCGCTGCTTGGCACAACGGTCACTCCGCCTGAGGAGCTCGCCCGTCTGCTCGCGCTGCCCGCCGACTACGCCACCATTAACGCATCGCTGGACGAGCTGGTTAGCTGCTTGTGACCGCGATGACCCGGGCCTGGGCATGGAACTAGTTGCGGGAGATGCACAAACGCTGGCTGCCGCCGGGCTTGCAGCCACCGCCCTCTCAGGCCTGCTTTGGTACATCGCAAAGCGTCGCCGCGCACGCCCGGAAGCGCGCTTGAAGTCGGCTGCCCGGGAGATGCTAACTGCGATTCTGGTGCCGGACGGTGATGACGGGCAGGTGCATATCGACTATGCGTTGCTGACGCACGAGGCCATCGTGCTGGCCGAGGTCAGGCAGGTTGAGGGACATGTATTCGGCAGCAACGCTATGCAGGACTGGACCGTGATTTCGCCGCGACGCCGCTTCACCTTTAGCAACCCGCAACCGGGGATGTACGATCGCGTGGCGGCAGTCCAACGCCTGCTACCGCAAGCCGCTGTCCGCGGTGTCGTGCTGTTCGCGGACGGGGCCGATTTCTCCAAGGGGCTGCCCAGTCACGTCATGCTGGTCGACGATTTCGTTGCCGAGCTGGAGCAGGGGCGTCAGACCGAACCGCCAGTCGCACTGCGGGATAGCTGGTCCCAGCTCCGACAAGAAGCCGTATCGGCACAGGTCAACCAGTTGTTGCGAAGTTAGTCTCAGGTAGCCTGAACAGGCGCTCTGCGTTAGCCGTCGACGCCGCCGCCAGCGCCTTGGCATCACAGCCCATGTGGCGCGCGGCTGCCTTGAGAATGTGCGGCAGAAACTCAGGGGAATTACGGCGCCCCCTGGGCTTCTCAGGCAGATCTCGCGGCAACAGGTAAGGCGCATCTGTTTCCAGCAGCACACGATCTAATGGCAGTTGCTCCACGGCGGCTTGCAGCGAGGCACCACGTCGCTCATCGCAGATCCAGCCCGTGATGCCGATGTGCAGGCCAAGTTCCAGGTAGGCCTGCATCTGTTGCGCATCGCCGGTAAAACAATGTGCCACGCCACCCGCGAGCTGGGCTGCGTAGGGTGCAAGAATCTCAAGAAAGTCCGCATGCGCATCACGCTGATGCAGAAAGACCGGTTTGCCAGTGGCCACGGCGAGCTCGAGCTGCGCAATGAACGCTTCGCGTTGCGCTGCTGCCGGCGAGTAGTTGCGGAAGTAGTCGAGGCCACATTCTCCGATCGCACACAGGCCAGGATGCGCAGCCAGACGACCGAGCTCGACAATCACCTGGGCATCGAGTTCCTCAGCGTGGTGCGGATGCACGCCGGCCGTGGCAAACAGCGTGCCGTGGTGCTGCCTCGCTAACTCAACAGCGGCCCGCGAAGCTTCGGTGGTCGTACCTGTAACGATGCAGCGACGAACCCCGGCCTCGGCGGCGCGCCGCAGCAACGCCTCCCGATCGGTGTCAAAACTGTCGTGAACGAGGTTGACCCCGATGTCGATCAGGTCAATAGTCGCCGCTTCCATAACGAACACCAGCCAAAAACCAGGCCGCATTCTAGTTGGAACTCATCTCAGAATACCCGTTGCCGCACAGGCGCTCAGGAA
This sequence comes from Gammaproteobacteria bacterium, assembly GCA_028285245.1. GTDB lineage: Bacteria > Pseudomonadota > Gammaproteobacteria > Steroidobacterales > J054. The sequence goes on from JANQPY010000047.1 coordinate 47,311, forward strand.
AGCATGGAAGTTGCTGGCTGGCGCAGCCCGGGGAGAGAGGATAGTTGTTCCACCTGAAGGACGAGCAACAAAACCAGCCGCCGGCAAAGGCCCTTACCAGGCGGGTTTTGCCACCGTTCGCAGTCTGGCATCGTTACGCTGCCCGGCGAAGGATCGCCGACATGCGACGCGTCGCGCAGACGTCTAACCGGGCGCAAAACGCTACTCACGCGGAATTTTGAGCCAGGTTCTGGCCGAGGAGACTGAAGATCGTGAAGATAAGGACTTGGAGTGCTGTTGGCTGCATGCTGCTCATGGCCGAATTGGCGGCAGGCGCTGGTGAACTCAGCACGCTGGCAACTTCATTGGAGGATGCTCACTACGCACGTGACAGTGAGGCGCTGGAGACACTGGCCGACTCCCTGACCGCCATCGACAGCGCTGGCGCGCGCTACTTCGAAGCCTATGCCCATTTCCGATTGGGCGAACTGGCTGATGACAACAAGAAAGCGGCCAAAAAACACTTCAATACCTGCATCAAGATTCTTAAGGATGAAGTAAAGGCCAATCCCGAGGATGCCGAGGCGCAGGGCCTGCTGGGGACGTGCTTCGGTAGCAGTACGGTGTTCTACATGCTGCGCGCAGCCACGCGCGGCGCGGCCTCCGACAAGGCGCTCAAGATCGCACAAGAGAATGCCCCGGAGAATCCGCGGGTGCTGATGCACTCCGGCATTAGTTTGTTCTACCGCCCCGGCGCATTCGGTGGTGACAAAGCCAAGGCACTTGAACAGTTTGCAGCCGCAACTGATCAGTTCGCAGCCGCAGGCAATGCAGGCCAGTCTGCGGAACCGACATGGGGTGAGCCTGAAGCCTGGGCCTACGTGGCACGGGCGCGGGCCGCACTGGATCAGCCTGACGCCGCGCGCGCCGCCTACAGGCGTGCGCTTGAGCTGCGACCTGACTACGCACTTGCTGCGGAAGAACTCGCCGGGCTAGGCGACCCGGCGGCAGATTAGGCTATGCCCAATCAGGCAGCGAGCTGCCGCAGCACATAGTGCAGGATGCCCCCATTGGTGTAGTAGTCGCGCTCTTTCGGTGTATCGATGCGCACCTGTACATCGAACGACTGGCGCGATCCGTCTGGCTGCGTCGCCGTGATCGTAACGGTCTTCGCGTCGCCGCCGTTTAAACCGGTGATGTCGAAAGTCTCCTGACCCGTGAGCCCCAGGCTGCCGGCATTTTCTCCAGGCTTGAACTGCAGGGGCAGCACACCCATACCGATCAGATTGGAGCGGTGAATGCGCTCGTAGCTTTCGGCGATGACCGCCGAGACGCCCAGCAGCTTCGTGCCCTTGGCAGCCCAGTCTCGCGACGATCCCGTGCCATACTCTTTGCCCGCCAGCACAACCAGCGGTGTCCCTTCCTCCTGGTAGCGCATTGACGCATCGTAGATGCTCATCTGCTCGCCAGACGGTTGATGCCGCGTCCAGCCACCCTCGGTTCCCGGGGCCAGCTGATTGCGCAGGCGAATGTTTGCGAAGGTTCCGCGCATCATGACTTCGTGATTGCCGCGCCGAGACCCGAACGAATTGAAGTCCTTTGGCTCGACGCCCTGCGCAGTCAAGTACTGCGCCGCGGGTCCATCCTTGGCAATGGAGCCGGCCGGCGAAATATGATCGGTAGTGACCGAGTCGCCCAGCAACGCCAGCACACGCGCGCCCCGGATATCCCCAATGGGGGCCGGGGTCATTTCCATGCCCTCGAAGTAGGGGGGATTTCGCACGTAGGTGGAAGACGGCTCCCAAGCATAAGACTCACCATCGGGGGTGCTAAGTTCCTGCCAGTTGGCATCGCCGGCGAACACACTCGCATAGCTGTTCCGGAACATGGCCGAGTCGATGTTACGCATAACAATCTGCTGAATCTCATCTTGACTGGGCCAGATTTCGCGCAGGTAGACGGGCTTGCCCTTGTCATCCTCGCCCAGTGGATCTTTGACAATGTCGATGTCCATCGATCCAGCAAGCGCATAGGCCACCACCAGCGGCGGTGAGGCCAGATAATTCATGCGCACCAGCGGATGAATACGGCCCTCAAAGTTCCGGTTTCCTGACAACACGCTGCACGCGAGCAGGTCGTGTTCGCGCACGGCTGCATCAATCGCGGGATCCAGCGGTCCGGAGTTGCCGATACACGTAGTGCAGCCAAAGCCGACTACGTTAAAACCCAACGCATCCAGATCGTCGTTAAGACCGGAGCTCTCCAGGTAGTTGCTCACGACCTTGGAGCCGGGCGCAAGACTGGTCTTGACCCACGGTTGGGTGCGCAGCCCGCGCTCGCGGGCGTTTCTAGCGAGCAATCCGGCCGCTACCATCACCGAAGGATTCGACGTGTTGGTGCAGCTGGTTATCGCGGCAATGAGCACGGCCCCATCGCGCACTACGAAGTCCTCTCCGTTGCGCGTTACCTTAGCCTGGGCCTGCGCCCGGCCACCCAGCAGTTCCGCTGACTGCGTGGTGTAGGTCGTCGCGGCTTCACGGAGCGGAATGCGATCGTGTGGGCGCTTCGGACCGGCAAGGCTCGGCTGAACGTCGCCCAGATCAAGTTCCAGAGTATCGGTAAACAGGGGATCCGGCTGATCGTCCTCGCGCCACAAGCCCTGCGCCCGCGCATATGCCTCTACCAGGGCAATCTGTTCCGCATCACGGCCGGACAACTCGAGGTAACGAATCGTTTCCCGGTCTACCGGAAAGATGCCGCAGGTACTGCCAAACTCCGGCGCCATGTTCGCGAGCGTTGCACGATCGGCCAGCGGCAATTGGCTGAGGCCATCGCCAAAGAACTCGACAAACTTTCCGACCACGCCTTTATCGCGCAGCATGTCTGTAACAGTGAGCACGAGATCCGTCGCGGTGGTCCCTTCCGTTAACCGGCCGGTCAATTTAAAACCAATGACCTGCGGGATCAGCATTGTCACCGGCTGACCGAGCATGGCCGCTTCAGCCTCAATGCCGCCGACGCCCCAGCCCAGCACGCCGAGGCCGTTAATCATGGTGGTGTGTGAGTCGGTACCCACCAATGTGTCCGGGTAAGCAACCGTATCGCCATTGCGCTCGGCCGTGAAGACAACCCGGGCCAGGTACTCCAGGTTCACCTGGTGAACAATACCGGTATTCGGGGGCACGACCTGAAAATTGCGGAAGGCGTTCTGGCCCCAGCGCAAGAACGTATAGCGCTCTTGATTACGCTCAAACTCAATCGCGTTATTGCGTGCGAGTGCCTCTGCGCTGCCGTAGGCATCCACCTGTACAGAGTGATCAATCACCAACTCCGCCGGCGACAGCGGGTTAATCGAATCAGCTTTGCCGCCGAGCTGAACCACAGCATCGCGCATGGCCGCCAGATCAACGACTGCGGGAACGCCAGTGAAGTCCTGAAGAATCACGCGGCTGGGTGTGAAGGCGATCTCATGACTGGGCGTTGCAGCAGGATCCCAGTTTGCGAGGGCAGCAATGTCGTCCGCCGTGACGTCCTGTGTATCGGCGTGACGCAGCAGGTTCTCCAGCAAAATTTTCAGGCTGTAGGGGAGGCGCTCAACATGCCCATCTGTGACCGCAGCAAGGCTATATAGCTGATACTCCTTATCGCCGACTTTGAGGGTTGACTGTGCGTTAGGTAAGGACGCCATCGAATTCTCCAGACATCATTGGTGTTTTTTCGCGCGGCCTTGTCTGAGCCTCCGTCGGGGACTCCTGGAGAACCGGCGCGGCCGCTGTAAAACGGCGCGGAAGTATAACGGATCGAACAAGTCAGGCCGAAGCGGCGGCAGCGCGCGGGGTCTCCCTGAGCGCATGCACCTGCTGAATGCGCGCACCCCCGAGACATTCGTCGCCCGAGTAGAAAACCACATACTGGCCAGGCGTCACGGCCCACTGAGATGAGACAAAGTCCACCCGCAGCCTGCCGTCAGGCAAGGCGCTTACCCTGCAGTCCGCATCCGGTTGCCGGTAACGTGTTTTGGCGGTGCACAGCAAGGTGCGGCCCGACGCCAGGCCACTCGGTTCCTGCGCAACCCAGTGAGGGTCACCGGCCACCAGCTGATCGGACCACAGCAACGGGTGCTCGCGGTCCTGAACTGCCACCAGCACGTTGTCGTCGGAGCGCTTTGCGGCGACATACCAAGGCGCATCCGGGTAGCCTCGTTGCCCGCCTAGCCGAAGTCCCTGCCGCTGGCCCAGGGTGTAGAACATCAGTCCCTCATGCTCACCCAACACAACGCCTGCGGGCGTCTCAATTGCCCCTGGGGCGCCCTTGAGGTAGCGGCCAAGAAAGTCGCGAAACGGCCGCTCACCGACAAAGCAAATACCCGTGCTGTCACGCTTGCGATGCACCGGCAGGCCAGCCTCAGTCGCCAGGCGGCGAACCTCCGTCTTGTGCAGCTCACCCAGTGGGAACTCCGCCTGACTCAGCGCGTGGTGCCCAACGGCGTGCAGAAAGTAGCTTTGGTCCTTACTGGCATCGCGGCCGCGCAACAGACGAGTGGGCGGGGTGCTCGCCAGCCTCGCATAGTGTCCCGTCGCGATCCGGCTTGCTCCCAGTCGTAAGGCGTGGTCCAGAAATACCCCAAACTTGATTTCCCGGTTGCATAGCACGTCCGGGTTCGGCGTGAAGCCTGCCTGATAATCGGCCAGGAAACCGGCAAACACACGTTGTCTGTAGGCCGCGCTGAAGTTAGCCACATGCAGCGGGATGCCAAGCTCATTGGCAACCAGGCGCGCATCCTGCAAATCCTGGGCAGCCGTACAGTAGCCGTCATCATCTTCCCAGTTGGTCATGTGCAAGGCTTCCACCTCGCGACCAGCGTTGCACAAGCGCAGCGCTGCAACAGCCGAATCGACGCCGCCCGACAGGGCTACGATGACTTTGCCGTTGTGCGTGTGCCGCTGCATGCGAAGAGTTTATCAAGCGATGGCGTGTCGCCGTCGCCTGATTGCGGCTGACCTGGCGTTTGCGCTAGACGCGCAGCTCGCGGAGCTCCTGCTCGAGCTCCGAGGCGTTCCAGATTTCTTCGAACAGTCCTAAGTAGCGCTTGGCGACAGCTGGCTCAAAGGTATCGGCGATCCCTTCCCATTTGCGGCCCTCGACGCGGTACAGCAGGGCGGTGTCGTCGGCTATCAGATACGCCTCGCGATGCTCCCGGTAGTCAGGGTGAACGTTGCGAAATTCGACAAAGCTGTTTAACCGCCGCCCGACAGAGACCAGCCGGTTGCTGATGCGCACAGTGCGCTCAGGCTCGGAGATAAGCACCCGAATCTTGGCGTAGCGTTTGGCCAGCACCAGGCGCTTGGCAACGTCCAGAAACGGCTCGGAATCATAGATGCCGGGTTCAAGGTCAGGCGTGTAAATGGAAATCCAGCGCTTCGCCTGCGCTGCGACCTCGGGTGCGGCGTCGCGATTCTCCTCAAAAGTTGAGAGAACCCAGCGCTTGCCCTGAATACGTGATGCCTGCATAGCTTTTTTTCTGCCACTTACACCTTCCGCCAACCCGGCGTCAGGCAAGCGCGTTGCGCACCCTGTGCGGATTGGCATAAGTGGCAGTCTAAGTGGCGGTGAGCCAGGCTCGTGTGGATTAGGTCACGGTTTGATGCGTCGCCACGGGGCTGTCTGCTATTCCGCCAGGAAGCGCCGGGCCAGTTCCCCGGCTAGCCCAACATAGTCGGCGGGTCTGAGCGCAAGCAGCCGCTCCTTGTCGGCGGCCGGGATATCCAGCTCGCGGATGAAGTTATGCAAAACCGATGCATCAATCCCGGTCCCGCGCGTCATTGCTTTCAGCTGCTCATAGGCATCCGCGTGACCGGCGCGTCGCATGACCGTCTGCACCGCTTCGCCCAGAACCTCCCAGCGGTCCTCCAAGTCCTTGAGCATCGCCGCTGGATTCGCCTCGACCTTGTCCAGGCCGGTCCGCAACGAAAGGTAAGCGAGGAGGCTATGCGAGCAGGCAACACCGAGATTGCGTTGCACCGTTGAATCGCTCAGATCGCGTTGCCAGCGAGACACTGGCAGCTTTTCTGAGAAGTGCTGCAACAGCGCGTTAGCCAGGCCCAGATTGCCCTCCGCATTCTCGAAATCGATTGGATTTACCTTATGCGGCATGGTGGATGAACCGACTTCGCCGTCCACCTTGCGCTGACCAAGGTACCCAAGCGAGATGTAGCCCCAGAAATCGCGGCTTGCGTCGAGCAACACCGTGTTAATTCGGGCCAGTGCATCGCAATACTCGGCAACCCAGTCATGCGGTTCGATCTGGGTGGTGTAAACATTCGGCGTTAGTCCTAGCGACGCGACGAACGCCTCGCTGAGACTTGCCCAGTCGGCTGCGGGGAAGGCTGCATGATGCGCATTGAAATTTCCTACTGCGCCATTGAGCTTCGCGAGGATCTCGACCGCGGCGAACTGATCGCGCTGCCGCTTGAGTCGTGCCGCAATGTTGACCACTTCTTTACCCAGGGTGGTCGGACTGGCGGCCTGTCCGTGCGTCCGCGAGAGCATGGCGCTATCCGCATACGCTTCGGCCAGAAGTTTGAGTTTACCGATCAGCTCATCCAAAGCCGGTAACAGCAAGTCCTGGCGACCTGCCTGCAGGATCAGCGCGTGGGCGATGTTGTTAACGTCTTCTGACGTACATCCGAAATGCACAAACGAGCATACCGACTGAAGCTCAGCGTGCTCTGCAAAGCGTTCGTTGAGATAGTACTCAACCGCTTTCACATCGTGATTAGTTTGCGCTTCCAGCTGCTTGACCCGCTCGGCTTCCGCCGTGCCGAATCGTTCGACCAGCTCATCCAGCTGCTGATTCACCGCCGTGCTGAAGTGACCCAGTTCGGGCACGTCATCACTCTGTGCAAGAAACTGCAGCCAGCGAACTTCCATCTGCACGCGCATGCGAACCAGGCCGTATTCGCTGAAGTATTCCCGGGCAGCGCCCAGCTTGCGGGCATAGCGACCGTCGAGCGGTGAGATCGCCGTTAGTGCAGACAAATCCATGCGTGCGAATGATGGGGGTGACAACAAGCGCGGCCATGATACACCAGCACCCGGCGGCGCCTCGGATACCGCAAGTCATCGCCCACAAACTCGCCGCGCAGCGTTAGAATCGCGACCTCGCAAGGTTCCAGAAAAGTTTTTGAGCATGCGGCCGACAACGAGCCGCTGGAGTAGTGAGCATGGACGAGAACAGGTTTCGCACCGAGCGGGACAGCATGGGCGAGCTCCAGGTGCCCATTGATGCGCTTTGGGGCGCCCAGACGCAGCGCGCGGTGCAGAACTTTCCTATCAGCGGCCAGCCCATGCCACGCGCATTTATCCGCGCGCTGGGCTTGGTCAAATGGGCTACTGCCGGGGCCAACAGCGAGCTCGGCCTGCTGCCAGCCAAGACGGCGGTAGCTATCCAGCCGGCTGCCGCCGCCGTCGCCGATGGCCATCACGATGCGCAGTTTCCGGTGGATATTTTTCAGACCGGCTCTGGCACCAGCTCCAACATGAATGCTAACGAGGTCATCGCCAGGCTGGCGACCGATGCGTTGGGTGCGCCAGTGCATCCCAACGATGACGTCAATATGAGCCAGAGCAGCAACGATGTAATTCCTACCGCGGTTCACCTAAGCGCGGCCTTGTTGATCCACGAGCAACTGCTGCCAGCCCTTGACCATTTGCGCGAGACTCTGCAGGCCAAGGCCGAGGAAACCGCCGACGTGGTGAAGACCGGCCGCACGCATCTAATGGATGCCATGCCTGTTCGCTTTGACCAGGAGCTCGGCGGCTGGGCTACGCAGATTCAGCACGGGCAGGACCGGCTCCATGCGGCCTGGCCGAGGCTTTGTCAGCTCGCCCAAGGAGGCACGGCGGTTGGCACGGGTATCAACGCACACCCAAAGTTTGGCGAGAAAGTCGCTGTATTGCTCGCCGAAAAGACCGGCATTGATTTTCGGATAGCCGATGATTATTTCACCGCCTTGTCAACGCAGGACGTTGCGGTGGAAGTATCCGGCCAGCTAAAGACGCTCGCCGTCTCGCTGATGAAAATTGCCAATGACCTGCGCTGGATGAACAGCGGCCCGTTAGCCGGGCTGGGTGAAATCGCCTTGCCGGCGCTGCAACCGGGCAGCAGCATCATGCCGGGCAAGGTCAATCCGGTCATTCCCGAAGCCGTGGCCATGGTTGCCGCGCAGGTTATCGGCAATGACACGACGATCACGGTGGCCGGCCAGTCAGGCAACTTTCAACTCAACGTGATGCTCCCGGTGGTCGGCGCGCGGCTGACTGAGAGCGCGAGTTTGCTGGCTAACGCCAGCCGTGTGCTGGCCGACAGCGCCATCGCCGGGTTCACGATAAACCAGGACAAGCTGAACGAAGCGCTCGACCGCAATCCGATTCTGGTCACCGCCATGAACCCCGTGATTGGCTATGAGAAAGGGGCGGCAATCGCGAAACAGGCTTACGCACAAGGTCGCCCGGTGCGGGACGTAGCGCGCGAGGAAACTGACCTCGACGATGCCGAGATAGATCGACTGCTCGACGCGCTCGATTTAACCCGGGGCGGCATTAAGGCCTGAGGTCCCGGGAGGCCGGGGTCTGGCAGCCCGCAACTGGACGCGCTGTCCGCTATGGGCGCAAATCAGCCGCTCCGCGAAAACCTGGTGCAGCGGTTGCGCAGCACACGCCTGCCGGAGAATTTGCAGAATGCCGCGCGCGAGCGCTTCGGACCGGCCGTGGCAGACCGGCTCTTCCGGGCTCCCCTCGTTGAGGCCGCCGTGCTGGTGCCCATCGTCGACAGTACCGGCGGCCCCGAATTACTGCTGACCAAACGCAGAGCTGATCTGCCGGATCATCCTGGCCAGATTGCGTTCCCCGGTGGCCGCGCCGACACAACCGACGCTGACCTCAAGGCGACCGCGCTGCGCGAGGCCTATGAAGAAGTCGGACTTGGGCCGGATGGGCTTCAAGTAATCGGTTATCTGCCTGCTCAGGCCGTGGTGACTGGCTACGCCGTCGCGCCAGTGGTCGCATGCGTCGGAGCCCGGCCTGCACTGGTACTCAGCCCGGTGGAGGTAGACAGCGTGTTTTTTGTACCGCTGGAGTTCCTGCTAGATCCGGCCAATTGCCGGGTAAACCGGCGGCAGCTGGGCGACGAGAGCTTCGATATGCCCGAGTACCACTATGGCGATCATCGCATCTGGGGCGCCACCGCCGAGATCATTGCGAGCCTCCTTAATATTATTAAATAACAATAATTTAATTAACTTATGCAGAAATTACTTGATGTAATGGCAGACCTTCGTCATCCGACGGAGGGCTGCCCCTGGGATCGAGCCCAGACATTCGCGAGCATCCTGCCGTATACCGTGGAGGAAGCCTACGAAGTGGCTGACGCGATTGACCGCGGTGATCTGGATGATCTCCGGCTGGAGTTGGGCGATCTGCTGCTGCAAGTCGTGTTTCATGCGCGTATGGCTGAGGAGGCGGGCGCCTTCGATTTCAGCGGTGTTGTGGACGGCATTACCGAGAAGCTCAGGCGCCGACATCCGCACGTGTTTGGGGCCGGCGTTGGAGACCGCCCGTCGCCCGATGGCAGCGAGCGATCCTGGGAGGCAGAAAAAGCAGCTGAGCGGGCCGACCGCGGCGACGTCGGTGTGCTGGATGGTGTCAGTCTCGCGCTGCCTGCCCTGCTGCGCGCGCAGAAGCTCGGCCGGCGGGCCGCCGGTGTCGGCTTCGACTGGCCCGATGTCCGGGGCAGCCGGGCGAAAGTCAGCGAGGAACTGAATGAGCTGGACGCCGCTTGCGCCAGTCAGGATCACCCGGCGGTTCTTGAGGAGCTGGGCGACCTGTTGTTCGCCGTCGTAAACCTCGCGAGGCATCTCGAGATACCGGCGGAAGAGGCTCTGAGAAGAGCCAACACCAAGTTCGAGAAGCGGTTTGCACACGTGGAGGCCAGCGTTTCAGCGGCCGGCGGCAACTGGTCGGACTTCAGTGCGGCCGAACTCGACACACTGTGGAACGCAGCGAAAGACAATAGGTAAGCGCATAATTCCCCACCGGCCAGTAGGAATGCACCTGGGTTAGAGGGCCAAGCGTTATGAAGACCAAAGCACTGTGGATCAGCCTGACAGCGTGCCTCGCCACGGCTTATCTGCCCGCAAGCGCGCAGCAGGATTTGGATAGCGTGCAGATCACGTCTCAGCCAGTAGCGCCCGGCCTGTTCATGCTCACCGGTTCCGGCGGCAACATCGGCGTGCTGACCGGCGAGGAAGGCGTTGTCATTGTGGATGATCAGTTTGCTGAACTCACGGAGAAAATTCAGGCAACTATCGCGACGCTCTCTGATGAGCCCGTGCGCATGGTGCTGAATACGCACTGGCATTCCGATCACACGGGCGGCAACGAAAACTTTGGCGAGGCTGGCGCCCTGATCATTGCCCATGAAAATGTGCGCCGGCGGATGAATGCGGAAGGTGTGATCACGTTTTTCAACATGCAGACGCCGCCGTCCCCGCCTGCCGCATTGCCGGTTGTGACGTTTACCGCAGATGTGACTCTGCACCTTAATGGCGTGGCTGTGCGGGCCGAGCATCTGCCCGGTGCGCACACTGACGGTGACGCCATCATCTGGTTTGACGGCCTAAACGCGGTGCATATGGGTGACACCTATTTCAACGGGCTCTACCCCTTCGTCGACAAGAGTTCAGGCGGCAGCGTGGCGGGCATGCTGGCTGCCGCGGATCACGTCATCACGCGCATCGATGACGAAACACAGATCATCCCCGGCCATGGACCACTGTCGAACAAAGCGGAACTCGTCGCCTACCGCAGCATGCTGGCTACCGTGGCCGGGCGCATCGAGGCGCTGGTTGCTGAAGGCAAGTCAACCCCGGAGATCATCGCGGCGAAACCCAGCGCTGAGTATGACGCGCAGTGGGGCCAGGCCTTTATACAACCTGACCAATGGATTGGCCTGTTGTGCAGTCTGCTGGATTGTCCATGAGTCAGGCGCGCGACAGTGCCTGGGCGCCCGATAGCTGGCAGAGGCTTCCGGCCAGGCAGCAACCAAGCTATGCCGATGAGCAGGAGCTGCAGGCCGCCTTGGCTACATTGGCGAGCCTGCCGCCACTGGTTACGAGCTGGGAAGTCGAACAGCTTAAGGATCGGCTGGCTGACGCGCAGGCGGGCAGGGCGTTTGTGTTGCAGGGCGGGGACTGCGCCGAGAGCTTCGCCGAGTGCACGTCACCCCGTATCGTCGGCCAGCTGAAAGTGCTGCTGCAGATGAGCGTGGTGCTGATGGCCGGACTGAAGCGTCCAGTGGTTCGTATCGGTCGTCTTGCAGGTCAGTATGCCAAACCCAGGTCGGCTGATCAGGAAACCCGGGATGGTGAAAGTCTGCCCAGTTATCGCGGCGACCTGGTGAACCGCGAGCCGTTCACCGCCGCGGACCGGGAACCTGATCCGGCGCTGTTGTTGCGCGGTTACGAGCGCGCGGCGTTGACGCTGAACTTCCTGCGCGCCCTGGTCGATGGTGGCTTCGCGGATCTGCATCACCCTGAAAACTGGGATCTCGATTTCGTGAGCCGATCACCAGCGGCTGAGCAATACCGCGCGGTCGTACAGCAGGTTTCCAACAGCCTGGATTTCTTTGAGTCGGTTACCGGCGGCCCCGTGCATTACACGCGCCGGGTCGACTTCTATTCCGCACATGAAGGACTGCACCTGCACTACGAACAGGCACAGACGCGTTTCCTGGAGCACCGGCAGAACTGGTACAACCTGACTACCCACTTTCCGTGGATTGGCATGCGCACGGCGGATCCCGATGGCGCCCATGTTGAGTTTTTCCGCGGCGTACAAAACCCGGTGGGCGTCAAAATCGGCGGTGAACTCTCAACAGAGCGGCTGCAGGCACTGGTGCGCCGGCTGAATCCTGACAATGAGCCGGGACGTTTAACGCTTATACACCGGTTTGGTGCCGCCCGGATCGAAGCCGAACTGCCGCGATTGGTGGATGCGGTGCGCTCGACCGGCATCGATGTTCTATGGGTTTGCGATCCGATGCATGGGAACACGGAGACAACCGCCGGAGGAATCAAGACGCGCCGGCTGGAAAACATTCAGTCAGAGCTGCGCGCGGCACTGCACTTGCATCGGGAGATGGGGTCCAACCTTGGCGGCGTTCACCTGGAGTTGACCGGCGAACATGTCACTGAATGCACTGGCGGCTCACGCGGACTCACGGATGAGGACCTGACGCGTGACTATAGAAGTCTGGTTGATCCGCGGCTGAACTATGAACAGGCCATGGAGATTGCCCTCGACATCGCCAACCAAGCCTAGAAGGCCTCAGACTGGTGAAACGCCCTCAAGCGGTCCGATACTTCGTTGTGGTCCGACTCAAGATGCTCATGTATTCGCGCACACACTCCGCTCTTTTGGAACCCCTCCGCACCTCGTCTCGCCCTCGCCTGAGGACGTTTTAGGGGCCCCTTGTGTTTAGCGTCGAGTGCGAACGCTGCCCAAGGCTAGCGGCACATCTTGCGGCGGTGCGCGAGAAGCATCCCGACTATCACGGTCGTCCGGTAGATTCTTTCGGCCCACAGGATGCCCGGCTGCTGGTAGTCGGCCTGGCGCCCGGGCTACACGGGGCTAACCGCACCGGGCGGCCATTTACTGGTGATTACGCGGGCATCCTGCTGTACGAAACACTGCATGCCTATGGGTTCGCGAGTGCCCCGGTCAGCACCGCGGCTGATGACGGTCTGCAGTTAATCGACTGCCGTATCACCAACGCAGTCCGCTGCCTGCCACCGAACAACAAACCCACGACGGCAGAAGTCAACACATGTAACGATTTTCTCGCGCAAGAGCTGGCGCCAGGCCCGGATTGCGTTATCGCGCTGGGCACGGTTGCACACCGGGCGGTACTTCGTGCCTTGGGTGTGCGCCTGTCGGCCTACAGCTTCGCCCACGGCGCGGTTCACGAACTACCGGAATTCTGCCTGCTCGATTCCTATCACTGCAGCCGCTACAACACTCAGACTCGCCGTCTCACCGCAGAAATGTTCTCCAGTGTGTTCGTCACCGCGCGGGGAATACTCAATGACTGAGCCCTTCCAGGCCGACGCGTTTCTGCAAACGCTAACGCACCGGCCGGGCGTCTACCGCATGCTCGGCGAAGATGACCAGGTGCTGTATGTCGGCAAGGCGCGGGACCTTAAAAAACGAGTAGCAAGCTATTTCGGGTCGAAAGCGCATCACCCAAAAACGCAGGCGCTCATGCGCCAGACCCGGCGCGTGGAGGTGACGGTGACCAGCAGTGAACAGGAAGCGCTGCTGCTCGAATACAACCTGATCAAGACCCACACGCCACGCTTCAACATCGTGCTGAGGGACGACAAGAGTTATCCGTACATCTATCTGACGAGCGAGCAGACCTACCCGCGGTTTAGCTTTCATCGTGGCTCACGACGCAAGCCCGGGCAGTTCTTTGGTCCGTTCCCCAATGCCGGCGCAGTGCGCCGCGTACTGGCCGACTTACAGAAGCTGTTTCAGGTGCGGCAATGCCAGGATGCCTACTTCGCCAATCGGAGCCGCCCCTGTCTGCAGCACCAGATTAAGCGCTGTACCGCGCCCTGCGTCGGACTGGTCAGCGCAGACGACTATGCCCGGGACGTTACCGACGCGGTGAACTTCCTGCGCGGCAAAGACGACGTTGTCGTCGACCGGCTCGTCGCCCAGATGGAGGCGGCGTCGGCACAGCAGGAATTCGAGGAGGCTGCTCGCCGCCGCGATCAGATCGCTGCCATCAGGCAGGTGCAGGCCACACAGGTGGTTGCCGGTGGCAACACACCGGACGCCGACGTGCTGGCGCTGCACACCGAGCAGGGCACCCAGTGCATCGCGCTAATCATGATTCGCAATCGCCGGGTGCTCGGCAGCCGCTGGCTCTATCCAACGTCGGGCGGCGAGCCTGACCCCGGCGAGGTCATGGCAGCAACAATTGCGCAGCATTATTTTGAGCAGGCTGCACCCGCTGAACTGGTGGTCAGTGTGGCGATCCCGGATAGCGAGTTGCTCAGCGCCGCTCTGACTGAGCGTTCGGGGGCGCGTGTAGAGATCAAGTCGTCGGTCAGGGGTCAGCGGCGCAAGTGGCTCGCCATGGCCCAGCAAAACGCACGAGAAGGAGCAGCGCAACGCCTGGCGGCACGCGGTGATTTACAGACTCAGTTTCTGGAGCTGCAGAGGGCGCTTGGCCTGAATGCCATGCCGGAACGCATTGAGTGCTTCGATATCAGTCACACAGGCGGGGAGCGCACGGTAGCGGCGTGCGTCGCGTTTACGCGCGATGGACCCGCCAAATCAGGCTATCGCCGCTACAACATTCGCGAGGCTGACGCGGGCGACGACTACGCCGCAATCGCCGAAGCCGTTCGGCGCCGCTACTCAAGGACCGACGACAAAGCAGCCGCGTGGCCCGATCTCGTGCTCATCGACGGCGGCCGCGGCCAGCTCACCGCTGCCACGACCGTGCTTGATGAACTGCAGATTGGCGGGCTAGAACTGCTGGCCGTCGCCAAAGGAGCTGGACGAAAAGCCGGCCGCGAAAAATTGTTGCGACCCGGGTCCAGGGACGCGCTGCGTCTCGACCCATCGTCTCCGGCACTGCACTTAATTCAGCAGTTGCGCGACGAAGCGCATCGCTTCGCCATAACGGCCCACCGGCAGCGCCGCGGGCGCAAGCTGCGTGAATCCCTTCTGGAGGAAATTGCAGGCTTGGGCCCAAAGCGACGACGGGCATTGCTCCAGGCTTTTGGCGGGCTCCGCGGGGTGCGACGGGCCGGCGTCGATGACCTGGCGAAGGTGAACGGCATCAGCCGCACCTTGGCCCAGCGGATCCATGAGCACCTGCACAGCGGGAAGACCTAGGCCAGCCATCCTGACGCCGGGAAGACGCTGATCATCAGGGTAGAATTCGGCGATGTCTGTTGCTACCTCCCACAAATGGAATTTCGCGCTTTGGCTGACCTGGTTTCGCATCGCCGCGATACCTCTGGTCGTCATCGTGTTCTTTTTGCCGTGGTATTGGGCACCCCCGGCTGCGACCCTGGTTTTCTCGCTCGCTGCACTGACAGACTGGCTGGATGGCTACGTGGCGCGACGCTTCAACCTGACGTCTGCATTCGGTGCATTTCTGGATCCGGTGGCTGACAAGCTGATGGTGACCACCGCGCTGGTGCTCGTGCTGCAGGCCGATCCCACCTGGTATCTGGCGGTGACCGCAGCCGTCATCATCGGCCGGGAGCTCACTATCTCTGCTTTACGCGAGTGGATGGCGGAACTGGGCCGCCGACATCATGTGGCCGTGTCGGGTTCCGGCAAGCTGAAGACGATCCTGCAGATGGTGGGTCTGGGCGCCATGCTCTACCGTTACGATTTCCTTGGCATTCCCATCTACATGATCGGCAAAGGACTGCTGATCGTGGCCGCCGGGCTCACGCTGTGGTCAATGGCCATTTATCTTCGGGCCGCCTGGCCACACCTGACGGCAGACGAACCCGTTTCTTGACAGCGGCTTTGGCCACGATAACATTGCGGGTCTTGTCTGGCGGGCGTAGCTCAGTTGGTAGAGCGCAACCTTGCCAAGGTTGAGGTCGACGGTTCGAACCCGTTCGCCCGCTCCAGATTTTCTTGAACTTCACGGTGATCGCTGGCCGCGGCCACTCGATACATCGCCTGCACTATCAGGCACAGGCGAACCAAACGCCGACTCCGCTGTCCGTGCTCTAAGACGTGGGAAAGATTTTTAAAATCATCGCAGGGCTTGGCGTGACGGTGGCTGTCCTGGCTGGCATCGCCGTCTTTTTGTTGATCTCTAATCTCGACGGGCTGGTCAAACGCGGCGTAGAAACCGTCGGCACGCAGGTAATCGGTGCGCCAGTGCGGCTGGGCGCCGCGCAGATCGATCTGCGTGAGGGAAGCGGCAAACTAACCGGCTTCACCGTAGCCAATCCGAGCGGGTTTCCGGCGGGTAACGCGCTGGAGCTGGGCAGCATCGAGCTGGATCTGGATTTGCAGAACGTCAGCCGTGAGCTTGTCGGCATCACACGCATCGCCGTTGATGGCGCCAAGGTCAACGCCATCCAGAACGAGCAGGGCAATAATCTGCAGGCGCTCATCAACAACATTAGGCAGCGTCAGGGCCAGAGCGAATCAGCCAAGCCCGGAAATGAGGGTGCACCCGAGCCGTTGCTGATGATTGACGAGTTCCGCTTCGAAAATTCTGCACTCAGCGTGACCGTGCCGGCACTTGATGCCCCCGTCACGGGCCGGCTGCCCGCCGTGGTCGTGCGCAATATCGGCACGGCGGAGAAGGGCGTAACGCCGGCGGTGGCCGCACGGCAGATTCTTGACCCGGTGATGCGTGAGGCCGTGCGATCCGCAACCAGCCTGTCCGGTGAAATGCTGAGGGAAGCCGCCGAGCAGGAAGCGAAGAAGCTGATCGACGAGGGCAAGGAAAAAGCGCTTAAGAAGTTGGGCGACTTCCTGAATCGCTAGCGCCGGGCGCGGGCAGGGCTTCAGATATTCCCGGGCCGCTGTGCTACATTGCGGCCCCGTTCGGGCAGCCCGCCATCACGGCTAGGTGGCAGAGTGGTTATGCAGCGGCCTGCAAAGCCGTGTACGCCGGTTCGATTCCGACCCTAGCCTCCAACCAACGACTCACCTCGAACGAATTTCGGCATACGGGTTCCGGTACTCCGGAACGGCAGCAACGGCCGAGTTAACGTAATCCCGCGCTGCGCATTACGCTCTCTTGAGAATTTATCTCATAAAGTAGCGATAAGCTATTGTAAAAAAAAGCTAGCAATAAACCCTCACGACGAAAATTGACCACTAGGACGATTTCGCTGTACCAACAACTCTGCGACTTGTCCCGGTAACGCAACCTCTGGATCGGTCGTTTCAGACGGACAACAAGAAGGAAAAGGCAAACCAGGCGCGAGCCTGGGACGCAAAGCCACGGGTCTTGCTTACCGGTGCATGACAACCTCCACCGGAAGTTGCAAAGGAGAAGACTGCCGAGCCGCTACCTCTCTTGACAGACACATATCTACAAAACTGATCTTTGGAGGTTAGTGACAATGCACAAGAAAGTAGCAGCAATTGCAGGCGCGACTGCTCTGGGGCTCGCGGGCCAGACTGGCGCGTACGAAGCGACTGCCAATGTGACGTTCGACTGGGCAACCAGCGGCGTCGCAACGGGCTGGAATTCAGCTTCGCCACACGGCATTACCACCATCAGCAACTCGACGTACTTCACGTCGCTCACCGGTGCCGGCAACACGCGTAACAGCAGCCAGTACTACAACCCCGACTTCGCCACCGCCACCTTCCACGTCATCGGCAGCTGTGACGATATGAGTGGTGGCCCAACCGACTTCCGCGCGCAATACGCCTGCAAGGTTGACGCGCCGGGCGTGTTTCCCGTCTCCGATGCAGGCCCCGGCGGTTCCGCAAGCGGCACGCTCACTGCGACGGACAGCACACTGACCGGCACGCTGACGCTCAACAACACGAGCGACGAAGGCGCGGGCCCGCAGCCCGGTACCACCGCTGCCGCTCTGAACCTGCGTTCTGCTGACGGCTCGCCGTTCAAGAACGTGTGGTACGGCCTGAGCAGCAGCGCCCAACTAATCGTTGATCTGACAGGAACGTTCACGGAAACCGATTGGAATATCAACGGTGGGACGGTGCGCGTCTCTGACGCAGCCCTTCAGTGCGCGGCAGCCGACTTCTCAGGAGTCCTGTGCTCGGCTGGTCAGCTCGGCGACGGGCAGGGCAGCTTCCTGAGCTGGGGTGATGATCCGCGTCCGGGTGGCGGCGGAACACCCGGCGATATCAAAGAGATTCAGATCTACAACATCCCTGGGACGGTCTTGCTGGAAACCCTCTCGGGTGTTCTGGCGGATCTGTCGATCGATGGCAGTGGCAACATCACCACTATCGCCGGCGAAATTCGCCAGGGTAACGACGGCTCCTCGTGTGTAGACCAGGTCCGGTTTGACGGCACGTCGCTCTTCTGCGGCAGCATCCAGGCCGCGAATCTAAACATCACGGGTTCTGTGGTGCCAATCCCGGCGGCAGCCTGGCTATTTGGTTCGGCGCTTGGCCTCCTCGGTTGGATTCGGAAGCGATACAGCGCTTGAGTAAGTGCTGACCAGCGAATGCGTCCACACGCATCGCTTGTGACGGCAGAAAAGGCCCCGCTTCCGCGGGGCTTTTTTTGCGCCGACCAGGGTGCAAAGAGAGTGCAGTAGTAGTCATGAATGCCCTCGACTGCGCTCACTACCGAATCTGCCAAGTACGGACTACAAAAACTACACAGGCGCGGAGTAGGGGGTAGTTGAGGCTCCGAAGCGCCTGCAAAGCGGTGTACGCCGGTTCGATTCCGACCCTAGCCTCCATTAGCTCGATGAAGGAAAGTTCCGCGTCACGGTCAGTCCATCCTTGCGCAGTCTCACCCCCAAGATCGGGACACCGTCTGATTGCCTTATGTAATGTGGACCCTGGCAAGCTGATGACCTAGGCTAGAAAAGGCTCTGGTCCATCAGCTCCAAGAAGCAACATGCTAGATACTCAGAGAATACGAATTGCGGCAGTGAATGTATTCAGGTCCGGTATGGCGTCACTGGCGATGGCTGCTGTTGCGGCAATCCTGCCGGCGAGTTTTGCCACGGGTGCAGCGGTTCAACAGGCCCGGTTTTTTAATAGCTGTACCGAAGACGGCCTCGGACAGCGCCTCAATGCGAACAGCAGTGATGGCTCTACGGTGAATCTGCCCGGCGGGGCAACCTCGACCGCGAATGGCTGCATTGTGACCGGGAACGCCTCGGCCGGGGCGGGCTTTCTTGCGCTGCAGACTGATGTCGGGGTGATTGCCGGTACCGAACCTCGCGGTTACGGTGGTGATGCCACCTACAACCTGAGCTCCGCCTACACCGGCATAGGCGTTACGAGTGTCGGGGGTGGCAATAATCTGATCCAGCTCTCGTTGAACTTTGACCTGAGTGCCATCCTTTCCGCTGATACGACGCTCGGCAGCAGTATCGATGGCCTGGCATCCAGTTTCCTTACCTACTCGGTGATCGTGAGTGGTGGCGAGAACGGCATCATCGTGCTTGGCGACACCATCAGTGTTGAGAAGGCCAATGGTGTTTGTCCGGGCGGCGCCTGCGGCACCTCGATCGATACCATCATCTCGACAGGACCCTTTGCGTTCGATGTCACAAACACTCTTGGGGTAACACTGGGCTTAAGCGGCGGGGTGACTGGGCTCGCTTACGACGGCGGCCTCGCCAGCGCTAGCGTGGCCGCGTCCAATACCTTCAGCTTCGCTGCCCAGGACGCCTTCGAGCTACCAGACGGCTATGTTGTGAATTATGCCGACGGCAGCATTGTCGATAACGACTGGGTTGATCCTCGCGCGCCTGTCATACCTTTGCCAGCGGCCGCGTGGCTCTTCGGGTCGGCGCTGCTGCTACTGGGTCTGCGCAGGGGCTAACCCGAAGTTGCTCGTTCCTGTCCGGCTCTTAGCCTGGCCGGCCTTTGTCTAATCCGCCAACCGTCTGCCTATAGCCGCTTTTCCGGATAGTTGTCCGCCTGCGTAGCCGGAGCCTGGGGCGCTATGGCTGGCGTTGCCGCAGGTTTGCGGTACGCTTGCGCCGACCATGTGAAGTTTACGACTACAGGGGGCTCATCAATGCCAGCACAATTCGAAGTCTACAAAGACAAGAAAGGCGAATTCCGTTTTCGACTCAAAGCTGCCAATGGCGAGGCTATTCTTGCCAGCCAGGGCTATTCGACCAAGCGCTCGTGCCTCAATGGTGTGGCTTCGGTCAAAAAGAACGCGCGCAATGCAAAGTGCTTTGAAACAAAGACGGCAAAAAACGGCAAGACCCATTTCGTTCTGAAGGCGGGTAACCATCAGGTCATAGGCTCGAGTCAGATGTATGCGACCGCCGCCGCGGCCAGCAACGGTATTCGCAGCGTAGGAGTCTGTGCTGCAAAGGCCAAGGTCAACGACGTCGACTAGGCTCTGCGTAGCCGCATCAATTGCCTGAACCGGTGAAATCATTGAGGGCAATCCATATCCTGTGAACTGCTTGGTGAGGTTTGCCGTTCTCCTCCTGATTGGCGCGCTCAGCATGCTTGCCAGCTGCATGAGCGAAATACCTGTGGAGGCGGATGGAGCGGTGCCCGGCGAGGCCCGCGCACCTGGCCGGATGGAAGTGAGTCCGGGATCAGAGCCAACCGAAGAAGGTTCGGGCTCAGGCATCAATCACGATCGCCGAGCATCCGAGGCTCCGGCTCAACAGAAGCGGATGCTGGATCTAGCGCTGCGTCCAGAAGACGTTCCAATCGCTGACGTGCAGCCCGGTGCAGTCGATGAGCCATCGCGAATCTTCCCGGGCGACCTGATGGAGAAAAAGCGAAGCAACCTGTCGCTGGACGTGCGCCCTCAGTTGCGGCCCGGCGAAACACCAACGGCTCTGCCGCAACTGGAGGGCGCTACTATCGATATGCAGCTCAGGACCAAATAGTGCGCATCACCATATGCGGCATCCACAGCGGGCCTGTCTGTAAGCGGCCGGGGCGATACAGAACAACCAGTCACTTTCCGGTGACTCGTGACGGCAACTGGCACTACAATCGTTGGCTGGGCCCGGGTGGCGAAATTGGTAGACGCAAGGGACTTAAACAATCTGAGCACCCGGCGCGGAAACGCCCGGCGTGAATGGAGTCAAACTCGGGGAAACCTCAGCGCGCGTGGCGGTGGCAATCCCGAGCTAAGCCGGCCGAGTGGCCAGGAAAGTGTAGAGACTTGACGGCTCCCGCCTAACCTCCCGTCGATAATCTTCTCGGGAACACGGCGAAGAGAAAGTCCAGACCCCAAATGCCGCGCTGTGAGGCGATGGCAGCGGTGAAAACCGTGGCGGGTACGAAAATCCCTCGGAGGCAACTCCGTGCCGGTTCGAGTCCGGCCCCGGGCACCATCAGACAAATCGGGAAAACGGGCCGGCCGGAGCAGGCCATCCGCCTGCAGTTAAGATCGGCCGCTAAAGTAAAAACGCTGCCCATCCGGCACGCAGACCCTTATACTCGGCTCATCAATGTCGAATAACCATAAGAAAAAACGGCACTCTTATAGTCTGACCCTGGCCATTGCAATCTCGTCGCTGCTGCCGGGCTGCGCGCTCCTGGAGCGTGATTTCAATGCGTGGACTGGGCACAGCGTGGATGAGTTAGTCGAATCGTGGGGCGCGCCTGCGTCAGTCGAGCGCATGGGCGGCGACACCGACGCCTATACGTGGCAGGAAGCGGGGACTAGCTGCCGCCGGTCGTTTATGGTGCTGAAGCGGACCGTCGTTGGGTACACCGACACCGGGTGCAGCTCGTGATGATCCGCCGCTGGGTCAGTTTGCCGTGGCTGATGGCGCTACTGGCCACAACTGGCATCCTCGGCAACCAGGCGGCACCTGCAGCGGATGTGCTGACTATCGAGCCGCGGCAACCTAGCGTGCAATCGTGCCTCGGATTGGGCGCGGGCAGCAATTTCTTTGGCACCACGCCGACGATGGGGTTGGTTTATCGGGATATACCGCCGTTCGAACTCCAGGTGGGTGACCGGCTCGCATTCGACCTGGGGGCCGTCAACGATTTTGATATCGGCACTGACATCGAATTTGCCCCTACTACTGTTAATGGCGGGACTGAGGCGGCGGGCGCATTCACCACCGTTGTCAGCAATGCGCAAGCGCCCATCGGACCGGTTGGCGCGCGGGGCGACACCGTGTTGGGAAATTTCGATCTCATCTGGTTAGTCGAGCAGCCGTTTAGTTTTGCCGGCGGCGGGCTGGTCATTCGTTTCCAGAATTCCTCACCGACGTTTTTGATGGATGAAACCTGCAATCAGGTCGGCGTCGTTGGCAACGCAGACTTCGATGCGAACCCGGCTTTCGTGACTGCGTTCTTCAGTGATGACGACGGGCTGTTCCCATACGACGATGAGCTGCCGGATATCATCAACGGCTTCCAGGTCACGCTGGAAAACACCCTGGATCTGGGCGTCGTAACGCTTGACGACATGGGCATGCCCATCACCGAAGCGGAGCTGCTGGACGACGTCACATTTCAGATAGTCGTCAACAATGATGTGGGCGTTGACGCGACCGGAATCGAGGTCACAACGCAGCTACCACCTGACCTGGACTTCGTGGCTGCCAATGCGACGCCCCCAGCGACCGTCAACTATGACATGGCGAGCGATACAGTTACCTGGCAGCTCGGTGCGCTCGACGATGGACTCACCGCCACCTTAGACATCGACGTCAACGTGCCCTTTGAGGCAGAGGAAAACGAGACGCTCATCGTGGTGCCGCAGATTACCGCCATCGACCCGGGCGCGGGGATGCCCGGCCTCCGGGCCTCCGCGGGAGAGCTGGGCTTGTTGCCTATTGCGGAATCGGACGTCAATAACCTCAGCCTCAACGTTGAGGTTTTCGACGACATGGGTGTGCTGATAACCGCTATCGACACAATCGACATCGACGACATAATCACCTGGCGAGCGACCGCAACAAACAACTCGGGAAGCGATGTCACTGGCGTTGAAATTGACGTCGTTATTCCGTTTGGCGTTGCGTATCTGAGTGACACACCCATGCCACCTGTTACGACCACGCTGGTGCCGGGTGCCGACTTTGACGCAGATTTTCTTGCCTGGTCGATCGGCAATCTCGACGACGGCGCCACGGCGACTGTCGAAATCGATACTCGCGTGGAATACGCCCCGGAGCGGGTTCGGTTGCCCGGCGGAGCAGGGCTCACGGCCATTGATCTACCCTTTGACGCTGCTGATACCGACCAGGTCATCGGCCCCGCGCCCGAGGTTAATCCCGGAGCCTTTAACAGCAACACGGTAAGCATCGCAGTGCTAGATGCCATGGGCATGCCCATTACATCGATTCTCGCGGGGGAGATCGTGGAATTTCAGGTGACCATCCTGAACGAGACACCCGTCGATACCAGCGGCGTCGAGCTGACCCTTGGACTTGAGAACGATAGCAACATTGTTATCGACAGCGTCGCCACCAATCCAGCCGGTGGCGCCACCACGACAGATTCAACGGTCGACAATCAAATTGTCACCTGGACGGTGGGAGACCTGCTAACCGGCCAGAGCGGCACGCTGACAGTGCGAACGACAATCCCAGACACGAAGTCGGGAGAACTTTTCTTCCTGGCGCAGCAAACGGAGATTGATCCTCCGTTTGATCCGGGATCAGGCGATTTTGTTGATGGCAGCATTGACGTCATCTCAACAATTGCAGCGACCATTCTCGCAACAAACGCACAAGGCGGGCCCGCTACCATCATCAACGCAGGTGAAACCATTACGTTTGAGATTGCAGTATCCAATGTCTCTGACACGGATGCGACGGGGGTGGAGATTGCGTTTGCCGCGCCGGCAGCTTCGACAATCGAGAGTGTCACACCGGGGCCGGGCACGACGGCGACGGGTGGATCCGACCCGGTCGTGAGTTGGGTGATCGGCACGCTGGCGGCTGGCGCAAGCAGGACACTTACCGTGGAGGCCTCGACCAGCGTCACTGCACCAGCCGGACCAATACAAGCCTCGGCGGAGCTGACCGCTGCTGATCCTCCCTTCGACTTGCTCTTGTCGGACCCGGTTATTGGCAGCCTGGCGATCACGCTGTCAGCCGCGAACCCGCTGGACGACGCCAGCGATGGCAGCTGCTTTATTGCAACGGCCGCCTACGGCTCATATCTGGATCCGGAGGTCAGGGTACTGAGAGATTTCCGCGATGAGGTACTGCTGAAGCACGATGCCGGCCGCTGGTTCGTAGATACCTACTACAGACTGTCGCCGCCTGTTGCCGATTTCATCCAAACTCGCGAGGCTCTGCGGGCAATCGTCAGAGGAGCGCTCTTACCTGTCGTGCTGGCGATTAAGTATCCGTTAGCGATGTTGCTAGTCGCGGGCCTGCTGATTGGCGCCGGCAGCATCACGTATCGGCGCGCAAGGGCCTGAGCGATGCGACGCGGAAGCATCGGTAGATTGGTTGCTGCAGTTCTCGCCGGCGGTATCCCAGCTGTCGCCTCCGCTGAGTACGGGGCCCTGCCACTGCGTACCGATGGGTTTTATGCCACCGCGGGCGTGGGGCTCAGTCAATTTGATGCTGACACGGCCATCTTTGACCTGGGCGGCAGCGATATAGCACTGGAGCTTGGCGCTGGATATCGCTTCCGCACGCGCTGGCTGCCCTGGGTGTCGTTCGTTGCGGTTGAGGGCGCCTACGTTGATCTGGGCAAAGATTCTGTTGTTGCAAACAGCACTGAATTCGAGCTCGAAGTCGATGGCATAGAGATCGCTGTGACAGGATTTGTGCCGTTCACGCAGTCGCTGGATGTTTACGGGAAGCTCGGAGTATTCTCCTGGGATGCTGAACTGGCGGCGAATGGCGCTGCACTGGACGATACGGATGGTACAGATTTGCTGGCGGGACTTGGGGTTGCCTGGAATACCGGCTCGCCGTTTGGCGCCCGCCTCGAGCTTGACACCTACGATATTCTGGACGGCGCCCTGACCATCTCAGTATCCGGCCAGTACCAGTTCAAATAACGCAGCGGGCCAATCGGACAGTTCGCGAGAGCATTCGCCGGCAACATATATGTGGGTTATGCCGTGGCTAGTGAATAACCCGTTCTCCAGGCACTAACTGGTGCACCTCATGGCCGCACATGAGTGATCCCGCCGCCAGTAGCGGAAGAATAACCGCGCTCGTCAGGCGTTTGCGGTTAGTCGATACCAAGTTCGGGCGCAACAAGGCGACTTACCTGATTCAGTCGCTGTTGATGACAGTCACCATCCTCGTTGTGCTGCTCGCGCTGGACGCGGTAAGCCAGACGGTGTTGATTGCCTCGCTGGGTGCGAGTGCGTTCATCGCATTTGCATTGCCACAGCGCTATGCATCCAAACCCAGGTACCTGGTCGGCGGCTATGTTGTGGGCACCCTGTCGGGCTGTGGATTATCGCTGGTGGCCACGCTGCTCGTGCTGGAGGGTGGGGTGGACATCCGCACGGCCAGTCTCGTCTGTGGGGCACTGGCTACCGGACTGGCTTTTCTGGTGATGACGACCACAGACACTGAGCACCCGCCGGCGGCTGCATTGGCGCTTGGCTATGTGCTCAATAGCTGGGATGGCACAACCATCATGGTGGTGCTCGCCGGCATTGTGAGCCTGTCAGCAATCAAGGAGCTGCTCAGGCCGCGGCTAATGGATCTCGTTTAGCCGGCTAGCTGATTGCTCAGGCGTGTAACGTCGGCCTCATCATCATCTGACATGTCGATGCCGCGCAGGGTCGGCAACTGCCCCGTCTCGTCGAGCTGTGCGTCGCCTTTCGGCAGCTCAACACGCCGATGCGTTGGATTGATGAACTCGATGCGCAGATCGCCAATGCTCACGACATCACCGTGGCGGAGCGGGCGCTGCGTGATGGCTTCCGCATTAACGTAGGTGCCGTTGGTGCTCTTTAAGTCAAACAGCACCGGATGGGTCTCACCACCCACCAGCATGGCATGATGCCGGCTCACGTAGGCACTGTTGATGGTCAGATCATTGTCCCGGTGCCGACCTATCAACACTCGCTCATCGAGCACTCGAAAATGCCCCAGGGCCTTGCCGTCACGGCTAACGAACAGCACCGGAGCGGGGTCATCGGATGGCGCCTCTGCCCTGGCTGATTCCAGATCAAAGCGCTCGCGGCTAAGGTCCGCAACGACCTCCCAGCCTGGCGAATCCAGGACATGGCCAAGGGCGGGCGTGCCGGTGAGCAGAAACGTGGCCGCAGAACCGCGGGGACCGCGAACCTGAGCCAGGTCACGCACTAACTCCAACACGTGGGGACCAAAGTTCTGCGCCTGCTCCAAGGCAATCAGCGTATAGCGGCCCTCAGCCGACTCGTGCCGCAGAAACATCGTGACAAGCGCGCGCAGGTCATCCGTAGATGCCGCGAAGGCCTCAAACCCAAGCTGGCCCAGCATTGTCTTCAGGAAACCATGCAGGTCAGTGGTGGCTGAGCTGAAGCGGACGCGATGTTCTACGCGCGCGCGCTCGAGAAACTCATGCGCAACGCCATTGAGGGTCTCAGCGTTCGGACTTAACAACACCGCGAACGCGCGGGCGCGATCAAGCGAGCGATGGAGGTACTCCAATGCCGAGCGCCGACGGCTGGCCATCACTGCGTCCGATTCCTGAGACATGGCGACTTCCCGGTATCCCCGCTATCACGCGCTATGCATCGGTTGCTCTTTGTGCGCGCTGCTGCCTGGCTAAGCTTCCGTGCGAATGCCAGCATCGATCGGGGTTTTTGCTATGTTGCGCCAGTGTATTGAGGGCTAGTCCTTATGTAAATCATGACCGGGCCCATACCTAAGACCATTTGTTCAATAACCCTGTAAGATATTGTTTATATTAATTTCATTTGGACTAGTTGAGTGCTAGCAGCCAACGGACTGACCCTCTGGCGTGGGCTCTACTGCCTGTTCGAGGACCTGTCGATCCAGCTCAATCCGGGCGACGGACTGCATATATCTGGTGTTAATGGGGCCGGCAAAACGACGCTGCTGCGCGTTTTGGCGGGCCTGACGGAACCAGAAGCGGGTGAGGTCACCTGGATGGGCATGCCGATCGCCCGCCAGCGCAATACGTACGGGCGCGTGATGGCGTGGTGTGGCCATCGGGTTGGCGCTCATCCAGACCTGACCGTAGCGGCGAATCTGCAGTTTGCGGCCCGTCACGCAGCGGTCCCCGACCAGGCGTGGGAGGCGCGCCTCGACGCGTTTGGTCTGACTGATCGAGCCGATGTAAGCCTGCGGCTGCTGTCGGCCGGGCAGCAGCGGCGGGTCGCGCTCACCCAGCTGCTCATATCCGGGGCGGAGCTCTGGCTTCTGGACGAGCCATTTACGCACCTCGACGGAGACGCCAGGGCCTATCTGGAGGGCTGCCTCACCGAACATCGGGAGCAGGGCGGACTGGTGGCGCTCACCTCGCACCAGGCACCCGCATCGGGCATGGCATTCAACCGGCTAGAGCTGGGCCGGCGGCAGCCCGTCCAATGATCCGCGTGCTCTGGGCACAGATTCAACGCGACTTGCGGGTTGCCTACCGCCGGGCGGGCGATGTGGCCAGTCCGCTCATGTTCTTTGCGCTGGTCACCAGTCTGGTGCCGCTGGCTATCGCGCCATCGCGGACCGTGTTACAGAATCTGGGCCCCGGCATCCTGTGGATTGGTGCCTTGCTTGCCATGCTGTTGTCGCTTAATGCTCTGTTTAGGCAAGATCTCGACGACGGCTCCATGGAACAGCTTGCTATTGGGCAGCATCCGCTGCCGGCCCTCATGTTGGCAAAGTCCATCGCGCATTGGCTGGTTGCCGGCGTGCCGCTGGTGCTGTTGGCGCCCGTCCTGGCAGTGACCTACCATCTGTCCGCGCCGACTGTCTCGGCGTTGATGATCACGCTGTTGCTGGGTACACCAACATTGAGTTTATTGGGCAGCTTCGGCGCCGCGTTGACCGCCGGCGTGCGCCAATCCGGTGGCCTGCTGGCATTACTTGTGCTGCCGCTGTGCCTCCCGGTGCTGATGTTCGGTGCGCGCGCCACGGCGCTGGCCGGCCTGGGCGAATCAATTGCCGGCCCGCTGTATTTGCTCGCAGCACTACTGGCTCTGGCGCTGACGTTGCTGCCGCTGGCGACTGCCGCAGCCATTCGCATCAGCCTCGACTAACGGAAACGCCCGCGTACCTGCGCAGATGAAACTACCCGCCTGGCTCCACAAGTTTGCTTCGCCTCCGCATGTCTATGGCTTTGCGGGAGCGCTTTACCCCTGGCTACTCGGGCTCTCGCTGGTACTCATGGCGGTCGGCTTCTATGGCGGGCTGGTGCTGGCACCAGCGGATTATCAGCAGGGCGACGGCTTCCGCATTATTTATGTGCATGTGCCGAGCGCTTATCTGTCTACCGCTGTGTACGCGCTCATGGCAACGGCTTCCGCCATCGGCTTGATTTGGCGCATGAAAGTCGCCCACGCGGTCGCGGCCGCAGCGGCCCCGATCGGCGCCTGGTTCACGTTGCTCGCACTAATGACCGGCGCGATCTGGGGCAAGCCGATGTGGGGTACCTACTGGCAGTGGGATCCCCGCCTGACATCCGAGTTGATTCTGCTGTTCATCTATCTGGGCTACATCAGCCTGCGCGGCGCGTTTGATGAACTCGGGAAAGCGGATCGCGCGTCCGCCTGGCTGGCGGTGGTGGGCGTCGTCAACCTGCCCATCATCCACTACTCGGTGATTTGGTGGAGCAGCATCCATCAGGGGCCGACCATCAAGAAGCTGGGCAGCCCATCGATTACCATGGAGATGGTCTGGCCGCTGCTGCTGCTGATCTTTGCCTACAGCCTGTTCTTCGCCGCTATCCTCCTGCAGCGACTGCGCGCGGAGATTCTGGATCGCGAACGCTACTCGCGCTGGGTCGGCGGAGTGGTGCAAGCTACCGCGAGTCCGACATGACTGAGTTTCTTCAAATGGGCGGCTACGCGCAGTATGTGTGGCCCTGTTTTGGGCTGACTTTTGCCGTACTGATTGTCAACATTGTCACCGCGAGACGCCGGCTGACTGCGCAACTTGATGCGCTGCGGCTGCAGCAGGCGCGGCAGGCTCAAAGGAGCGCGCAAGCATGAAACCAAGGAACCAGCGCATGCTGGCGGTAGGCATTATTCTCGTTGGGGTGAGCCTGGCTGTTGCCCTGGCCACTCAGGCGTTCCAGGAAAACCTGCTGTACTTCTACAGCCCCAGTGAAGTGCTCGCCGGTGAACCGCCGGCCGATCGTCGCTTCCGCGTCGGGGGACTGGTGGAAGCGGACAGCGTGCAGCGTCAGGATGGGGTACTTGAGGTTGAGTTTCGCGTCACCGATATGGAGCAAAGCCTGAAGGTGTACTACGACGGCGTGCTCCCGGATCTGTTCCGCGAGGGGCAGGGAGTGATCGCCCATGGAAACCTGCAGGCCGATGGGTCATTCAGGGCCGATCAGGTGCTGGCGAAACACGATGAAAACTACATGCCACCAGAAGTCGCCGAGACGCTCGCCAAACATGGCCACCCGGTAGACACTGCGGGACAGCCGAACTGACCGGTTCAATGCTCCCTGAATTCGGCAATCTCTGTCTGGCGCTGGCCTGCTGCCTTGCGCTGGCGCAAACCGTTCTGCCACTGGCCGGCGTGCAGATGAATCGTCCGGCCTGGGTGGCCGTGGCAGGGCCAGCCGCGACCGGCCAGTTTGTTTTTTGCGCCGTTGCCTTCGGCCTGCTGACCTGGTCGTTCATCAGCAACGACTTCTCCGTCCTGTACGTTGCGAGCAACTCAAATTCCGCGCTGCCCATGTTTTATCGGGTGACCGCGGTGTGGGGCGGTCACGAGGGCTCGCTTCTGATGTGGGCACTGCTCCTGGCGGTCTGGACGCTGGCCGTGCAGTTCTCCAGCGACGCGATGCCCGCGGCGTTGCGCGCGCGCATTCTGGGCGTCCTTGGCATGATCAGCGCAGGTTTTCTGCTGTTTATTCTGACCACGTCGAATCCCTTCCTGCGTCTGTCGCCAATACCCCTGGACGGCAATGACCTCAACCCACTGCTGCAGGATCCGGCCATGGCGCTGCATCCGCCGATGCTCTACGTCGGTTATGTGGGCTTTGCGGTGCCGTTTGCGTTTGCCGTGGCCGCGATGCTGAGCGGTGAGGTCGACCGGCAATGGGCACGCTGGGCCCGGCCCTGGACCACCATGGCCTGGGCATTCCTGACCTTGGGAATAGCGCTTGGCAGCTGGTGGGCTTACTACGAGCTCGGCTGGGGTGGCTGGTGGTTCTGGGACCCGGTCGAAAATGCATCCTTCATGCCCTGGCTGGTCGGCACGGCCCTGATTCACTCGCTCGCGGTGGCCGAGACGCGCGGACTCTTTCGCGGCGCGACGCTACTGCTTGCGATCGCTGCCTTTGCTCTCAGTTTGTTGGGTACGTTCCTGGTCCGCTCCGGCATTCTGGTCTCGGTACACGCCTTCGCGAGCGATCCATCGCGTGGGCTCTATCTGCTGATTTTTCTTGGCACTGTCGTGGGGCTCGCACTGCTGTTATACGCCCTGCGTGCGCCAGCCCTGGATCGCCAGGAAGGTTTTGCGCCCCTGTCACGCGAAACGTTTCTGCTCATTAACAACATTCTGCTCAGCGCGGCCGCCGGGCTCATTCTCATCGGCACCTTGGCTCCGCTCATCTTCGAAGGCTTCGACCTCGGCAAAATTTCTATCGGCCGCCCGTATTTTGATGTCGCCTTTCTGTTTCCGATGCTGCCGCTGCTGTTGTTTGTTGGCGTTGGCATGCACAGCGTGTGGAGAAGCACTGAGGCGCACCGGCTTTGGCGCCGCTTGCGCTGGCCCGCGGCGATCTCGCTCGTTGCCGGCATAAGCCTGCCGTGGATGATCTACGGTACACAGACGGTGCTCAATACCGTGGGTGTTGTCGCCAGCCTCTGGCTGATACTCGCTTCGCTTAGCGGACCGGTGCGCCAAGCGCTGACTGGCGGCCCCCGCCTGACCCGGGCCGCCACTGGCATGCATCTGGCGCATCTGGGGCTTGGCCTGTTTGTCCTCGGTGTGACGATCAGCTCCACCTATGGCACATCGCGCGATCTTGGCCTGCGTCCGGGTGAGTCCGTTGCATTCGCAGATTATGAGATCAGCCTGAACGCACTGTCACAGGTTGAAGGTCCGAACTACCGGGCCCTGCGCGGCGAAGTGACGGTGAGCCGCGGGGGCGAGACGGTGGCGACACTGCTGCCCGAGAAGCGCGTGTATCGGGTGCAGCAGTCTCCCATGACGGAGGCTGGCATCGATGCGCGCTGGTCACGCGACGTCTTTGTCGCGCTGGGTGAGGATCTGGGGGCCGGCGCGTGGAGCCTCAGACTGCAATACAAACCGCTGATCCGATTTATCTGGTTCGGCTGCCTCGTGATGGCGGTTGGCGGACTCATCGCGATCAGTGATCCTCGCTACCGGCGGAGACGCCTGAGGACACCGGCCGGCAGCGAGCCCGTTGCTGCAGCGTCCAGCTAGCCAGAGCGATGCGCCGGTCGCTGCCCTATCTGTTGCCTGCCTGCCTGTTCGCCGGATTGTTGTGGCTTTTCGCCGGCGGATTGCAGCGCGACCCGAGCACCATCGAGTCGCCGCTCATTGGCCGTCCAGCACCGTCATTTGACTTGCCAAGTCTTAAGGACCCAGCCGTGCGGGTCAGCGATGCTGCCTTGCGCGGGCAGGTCAGTGTCGTCAACGTATGGGCAACCTGGTGCACCGGGTGCCGGCAGGAACACAGCACGCTGCTGGCTATCGCGGCCCAGAACGAGGTGCCCATCATTGGGCTGAACTGGAAGGATGATACGGAACTTGCCAGGCGCTGGCTTGCTGAGCTCGGCGATCCTTACCGCATCACAGCCGTCGATGCCGATGGCCGGGTGGCTATCGACTGGGGTGTTTATGGCGCCCCGGAAACCTATCTCGTGGGTGCGGACGGCACGATACTCCACAAGCACATCGCGCCGCTGACCGGAGCAATCTGGGAGCAGGATTTCTTGCCGCGCATTCGCGCCGCGCGCGAGTCGTCTTGATGCGCACCTTTACTATCATCGCGACGCTGTGCTGGTCGCTAAGCTGTGCAGCCTTCGACGTCACGCCGCCGCTGCCCGACGCGGCACAGCAGGCGCTATACGAGCGGCTCATCAACGAGCTGCGCTGCCTGCAATGCCAAAACGAAACCATTGCCGAATCCAACGCAGAGCTGGCTGCGGACCTGCGCCGCGAGGTACGCGAGCTGGTTGCACAGGGCCAGTCCGAAATCCAGATTAAGGATTTTCTGACCAGCCGATACGGTGATTTCGTCCTGTATCGGCCGCGCACGTCGGGTCCCACTTTGGTGCTCTGGTTGTTGCCGGGGCTGCTAGTTGCAATCGGCGCCTTCGCCCTGATGCGTATCGTTCGCCGACGGGCAACGCTGCCCGTACCCGAAGCGGACGATCCGGCGTCATAGACATGAATCTATTTATCTCTATCGGCGCGATGATCACGCTGGCGACCGCCGCGGGTCTCGCCTGGGTACTGATGCGGCATCCCGAGCGGCCGGCGCCGCAGGCAGGTGTTGTATCCGCGCTGCTGCTGGTTGGCGTCACGCTCTTGCTGTACCAGGCGGGCAGCAATTTTGACTGGGCTGCACCGGCCACCGAACCGCAGACCATCGACCCCGAGTTCGCCGCCGCGATCGAATCGCTGGAGCAACGTCTGGCCGCTGAAGGGGAAGACGCGGACGGGTGGCTGCTGTTGGGCAATAGCTATTTACAAACAGGTGCGGTCGATCGAGCGCGCGTTGCGTTTGGCAAGGCGCTGGCGGTCTCGAGCCCCGAGACGCGGCCGCTTGCCCAGCTCGGGCTGGCAGAAGCCGAAGTACTGCTTGACCGGGACGCGCTCGGTGGTAGCGCCGGCGACTTAATCGAGCAGGCACTGCTGGCGCTGCCGGAAAACCCGAAGGCGCTTTGGTATGGCGGGCTGACGGCGCTGGTGAGGGGCGATTCCGCCGCCGTCACCGTGCGCTGGGAGCGGCTGTTGGCGCAGAACCCGCCGGACGCCATCCGGCGAGTGGTAACCGAGCAGCTGGCCACCTTATCGGCTGATCCAGCCGAGCTCACGGCGAGCACAACCATTCAGGTCGACGTGAACGTCAGCGCAGCGCTGCGGTCTCAGATCGCGGCTGGCGCCATCTTGTTCCTGGTTGCGCGGGATGCCGGGCAACCTGGTCCGCCGCTGGCCGTCATTCGACAACCGGCGACTGTATTGCCGGCAACGCTAACGATTGGCGACGACAACGCCATGCTTGCCGGTCGTAAGCTTGCTGATGCCACCTCGCTGCGGCTCATTGCTCGCGTGGCCAACGCAGGCGACCCGATAGCGCAGCCGGGCGACTTGTTTGGTGAAGCGAACTGGGCCGCTGGCGATGGCCCGGTATCGATCGCTATCGATCAGATCGTACAACCCTGAGCGGCCGCGCAGCGCGGGCGGCGAGAGGCCGCGCGCATCGCATACTGACAGAAATCAGGCCGGCGCCGCAGCCGGCTGGCGCTGCCGGGGCAGGCGCAAGCCACGCACCAATCCAATGGCTGACAGCGCCCGTAGGGTGAGCCATGTCACATCGAGCTGCCACCAACGCAGGCCGTGCCGCGCCGAATAGGCGTACTTGTGATGATTGTTGTGCCACCCCTCACCGAGCGTGAGCGTCGCCACAATCCAGTTGTTCGTGCTGTCGTCGCCCGCGTCATGAGGCCGGCTGCCCCAGATATGGCAAACCGAGTTGACCATGAACGTCGCATGCCAGAGCGCGACCGTGCTGATGAAGAAACCCCAAACCAGCATCTGCGGACCTGACGTGCCCGTTTGCGGATATGCGCTGCCTAACCACCATCCGAGCAGATACATGCCGACTGCCTGGCCCAGAATGAGGGCAGGGTAGTGGCGCTGCAGAGCCTTGATCTCGGGGTACTTGTGCAACTCCTTCACATTGGTCGCGGAGCCCTCGAAGCAGGCCGGGTCCCACATCCAACCCATATGGGAATACCAGAACCCGCGCTGCACGGGTGAATGAATGTCGCGATCAGTCTCGGTGTACCGATGATGATTGCGATGATGACTGACCCACCATAGCGGGCCACCCTGAATGGCAAGACTGCCGAGAAGCGTCAGCAGAAAGCGCATGCCCCGCCCAACCTGGTAGCCACCGTGCGCCAGTAGCCGATGAAAGCCGGCTGTCACACCGAAGGCGCGCACGACGTACATGGTGAAAGCAACCCACAGCGCGCTGGCGCTGACGCCTGTGAATAGCGCGCCTAAGCAGGCGAAGTGTCCGCCGATCATGCTAGCTTTCACAATACGCGCCTGACGCTGGGCGGTTGTCATTAGTGCCGTAGGCATAGTGCTGATGAACCTCTGGGAACTACACTTCGGGCACTACTGGAGTGCCCTGGTTAACGCCCTCAACGGACGCATCTTCAGATAACTGAGAAAAATTCTGCCGGCGCGACGAGCGGCTGTCCCTAGCTGCCGCGGGGCAATTATACGGGTAGACCAGCAAGAATATGAAAGGCAGGGAAACAGTCGACATGAGCGGAGGGAAATCCAGGTGAATAAGCCGCCGGGCAGCAGGTCTGTGCACATCCGTGGACACGAGCTGATTCGCGAGCCCCTGCTGAATAAGGGTTCCGGTTTTACGGCCGTGGAGCGCGAGCAGTTTGGCCTGGAGGGGCTCATGCCGCCCGGGCAATTGACCATTGAGCAGCAGGCAGAGCGCGTCTATCGGAATCTGGTCCAGTACACCGACCCGCTACAAAAATTCGTTTACCTGGCCTCTCTGCAGGATCGGAACGAGCATTTATATTTCAGGCTGTTATGTGACTATCTTGAGGAACTACTGCCGATCGTCTACACCCCTACGGTCGGCCTGGCGACGCAGCGCTACAGCCACGTATTTCAGCGCGGCAGAGGCATCTGGATTACCCCAGCCATGCGTGGGCGCATCGCCGATGCGCTGAAGGCCTGGGCGCGTGACCGGCAAATCAAGCTGATTGTGGCCACCGACAACGAGTCAATCCTGGGTATCGGTGACCAGGGCGCGGGTGGCATGGCGATCTCTATTGGAAAACTGTCGCTCTATACAGCCGGCGCGGGCATCGACCCGGCGAATGTGCTGCCGATCAGCCTCGATGTGGGCACTGAGAACGAGAAGCTATTGGACGATCCGCTCTATCTCGGCTGGCCCGAACGGCGGCTGCGCGGGACGGACTACATAGAACTAATGGACGAGTTCGTCACCGCTGTCGCGGAGCAGTTCCCAGGCGCAATGATCCAATGGGAAGATTTCCGCAAGGACAACGCACTGGCGGTCCTGGACCGCTACGCCGGGCGCGTGCCGTCGTTTAATGACGATATCCAGGGTACCGGCGCCGTCGCGCTGGCGGGCATTTTGAGCGCCGAGCGGCTGCATGGCAGAGCCCTGGCGGACGAACGAATTCTGATATTGGGAGCCGGTGCGGCCGGGCTTGGCATCACCCGGCAGATACGCGCCGCACTCCGCGACCAGGGCATCAGTGATCAGGATGCGCGGCATCGGATTGCGGCCTTGGACCGGCGTGGCCTGATCATCGACGACGGGCAAATTACCGATGCCTACAAGCAGGAACTGGCCTGGGATCCGGAGTTCGCGAGGGAGCTTAACCTGCACGCCGTGAAAGATCTGGCTGCCGTGGTAGAGCAATTTCGGCCGACCGTGCTGATAGGGACATCAGGGCAGGGAGGGGCATTCTCCGAAGCCATCGTGCGTGCCGTTGCGGAGTATTGTGATCGCCCGGTCATCATGCCGCTGTCAAACCCGACGGCAAACGCAGAAGCGACACCGGCTGATCTCATCAAGTGGACCAATGGTCGCGCCCTGATCAGCACCGGCAGTCCCTTCGCTGACGTCAGCCACGAGGGCCGCACCATCAAGGTCGGACAGGGCAACAACGCTTTTATTTTCCCAGGCGTAGGTTTAGCGGTCTTGCTGGCAGGCGCGACCAGTGTGCCGGACGCGCTGTTTTTCGCGGCAGCCAGCGCACTGGCCCGCGAAGTGACCGCAGAAGAACTTGAGTCAGGCCTGCTGTATCCGCCGATCAGCCGTTTGCGCGAAGTCTCAGGCGCGGTGGCACTCGAGGTTATGCGCACCGCAGGCAGCGCAGATCTCTGCGCGGAACGCGACGAACACACGTTAAATACGTTGCTGGAGGAGGGCCGTTGGCATGCCCGTTACGTTGACTACCAGCCTGCTTAGCCGCTGGTCCATTGGGGCCGCTTTGTTGATCGGTCTGTTGTTCGCGGGCAACGCCACGGCGGGCGGCCACAGTGGCGGCGCTGCCGTGACGCTCGAAACCTTCCGCGGCGTAATGCGCTGCGAACTCACTGAAGACGGCGGTGACTGTGGCACCAGTGAATGGGTGATGACCATTCAAAGCGACGGCAGCCGCAGCATACGGGTAATCAACAAACGCGACCCTGGCGGTGCACAGAACAACATCTTTCTGCGAGTGGATGAAGCATTCCGGCCGATCGAGGGATTCGCGAGTCTCTACAACGGTGGCGAGTTTCTTGGCGCGGGGCTCTTCCTGGTTGGCCCGGACACACTCACAGCAACGTACAGCAGCGCTGATGGCGTCGCTGAGCAAAGCCTGTCGATTCCATCCAGGTTCAC
>JANQPY010000063.1 GCA_028285245.1 Gammaproteobacteria bacterium
CGTGACTCCGGGAACTGGAGCAATCATCGCGCCGCCCGTCTCGGTCTGCCACCACGTATCCACGATCGGACAGCGCTCCTGCCCAATGATCTGGTGATACCAGATCCAGGCCTCGGGGTTTATGGGCTCACCGACCGTGCCGAGCAAACGAAGTTTGGACAAATCAAACTGCCTGGGAATCTCGTCGCCCAGCTTCATCAGCGCGCGAATGGCTGTCGGTGCTGTGTAGAAGACTGTTACCGCATGCCTCTGACAAATGCTCCAGAAGCGACCGCCATCCGGGTAGGTGGGCGCACCTTCATACATGACGATCGTGGCGCCGGCTGCGAGCGGCCCGAAGGCGACGTAGGTATGCCCGGTGATCCAGCCGACGTCCGCGGTACACCAGAAAATATCGTCTTCCTGCAGATCGAAGATCATCCGGCAGGTGAGCTTGGCATGCAGCAGGTATCCGGCCGACGAATGCTGAATGCCTTTGGGTTTGCCCGTCGAACCCGATGTATAGAGAAGAAACAGTGGGTGCTCCGCATCAACCGGTACCGGCACGCATTCTTCGGACTGGCCATCGATGGCGTCAGCCCACCAAACGTCGCGGCCGGACTGCATGTGGCAGCCGCAGTCGGCGCGTCTCAGCACAATCACTTTCTCAATTGACTCACAGCCTTCCGACAAAGCCGCGTCGGTGGCCGCCTTTAGCTCGACGATCTGACCGCCCCGATGACCACCATCCGCCGTAATCACCATTTTGGCGCCGGCATCTTCAATACGGTCGCGCAGGGAATTGGCAGAAAAGCCGCCGAACACCACCGAGTGCACTGCGCCGATGCGGGCACAGGCATGCATGGCGACTACCGCCTCGGGCACCATCGGCATATAGATGACAACACGGTCACCGGCCTCAACGCCCTGGGCCTTAAGTGCGTTGGCAAACTGAGATACCGCGCGAGTCAGCTCCGCGTAGCTGAGTTGTCTGCGGTCACCGCCCTCGCCCTCGAAAATGATGGCCGTCTTATCGGCGCGCTCGGCCAGGTGCACGTCGAGACAATTTGCTGAGACGTTTAGCTCACCATCCGCAAACCAGCGATAGTTCGGCGCGCCGCGTTCATCAAGTACCTCGGTGAAAGGCGTCGTCCAGTCCAGCAGTTCTCGCGCAAGCCCGGCCCAGTAGCCCTCATAGTCCTCGCCAGCGCGTTGGTAAAGAGAGTCGAGGTCGGCAGCACTAAACAGCGCCAACTGGGAAAAACTCTCCTGCGGTGGAAACTGGCGCTGCTCGTTGAGCAGAGATTCAATGCGTTTGTCGTTCATTGTTATTCCATCGACATCGATGACCTGGCGGCGTCCAGTATAGCGTCGGTATGGGACTAACCAAGGCCGTGGCCTCACTCACCGCAGGTCGCGCGCACGCTCCAGGCGTTCCCGCGAGCTGGGATGGGTTGACAGCAGCGACGTGTCTTCTGCATTCACACCGTACTGTGCCTCGATGCGCAGCAGTAGCTCGCCGAGCCGGGCCGGATCGATCTGATTGCGGCGGAGATAGTCCGTAGCAACATCGTCGGCCTCGCGCTCAAAGTCTCGTGAATAGGCTGCCTGCACCAAAAAAGTAGGGATACCCGCAGCGAGGTTAGCGGCGGAACCCACATCGCCGGTGACCGCAACAACGAGGCCTGCAACCAGAGAGTTCTGGATCAGAATACGCAGCGAATGCCGGTGGATGACATGCCCGATCTCGTGAGCGAGCACAGCGGCGATTTCCTCGTCATTCTCGGCGAGAGCGACCAGCTCATCAGTCATGATGACGATTCCCGAAGGCAAGGCGAATGCATTCGGACCTATCGCGTCCCCGGAGCGAAACTCAAGCCTGACGGTTTGCTCCTGCGCGATCTGATCCGCAATGTCTGCAAACAACGCGCGCAGTTCCAACTGCCGATCCGCGTCGAGCTGGCTGGGCGAGAAGATGAATCGGTCGAGCAAATCAAGACCCTCCCGGCCCAGCAAGTCATCGGCCGCCTCGGGCGTAGCGTTGGCCAGCGCTCGCGCAACGACCGGGACACCCCACTGTGCGAAGGCGAAACCGAGCATCACCGTCATCACCAGCGACGCAACCACCAGCGGCCAGCGCTGTTCCAGCCAGTGGACCCACTGATTGCGCTGCCCCGGCAGCCGCTTCAGCGCGGCGTAGAAGCGATCGGCAGCGGCGATTTCAAGCCGCTGCGACTCTGGCAGCTCAACCACGGCAGGCCGGCCCGCGAGCTGCGCGCCAATGTCAACGGCGTCGAGCGACCAGCGGCGAACGTTGAAGCCATCCCGCAGCTCAAGTGCGCCGGGCGCATACAACCGCACTTCGACGGTTTTGGCCGCTGCGGTCTGGCCATCGTAGTAGACCGCGGCGAAGGCCGCTTCAGAATCCGAGGTCGTAGTCGAAGGCCTCGCCAATCTCATCACCCAGCGCCGATTCGTACTCGACCTGAACGGCAACGACGTCATCAAGACTGCCGGATACCTCGAGCCTGAGGTGGTCCAGCATGTATCGCTGCACACGCACTGTCGCCCAGGGAATCAACAACCCGACTGACAGGGCGATGGCCAAGAGGTTGGTGACCTGAATCATCACCAACGTGAAGATATTCCAGTCGCACAGGACTTTGTGCTCACCGATTTGCAGACCGCTTAACACCAGCTTTAGCACCCTGTTCTGCAGATAAAACAAGCCGGTCACCACCGCGATGAACACGAATACAGCTGGCAAAACCACCAGCCCGGGGCCACCGGAGCCTACGCCCAGCGATACGCCCAGCAGGCCGCCGATCAGCGCGCAGGGCAATATGATCAGCGCCGCTATCCCGTAGGCGCGATAAAACGCCGACGCGCCAATGTCTGGCGGCATGCTAAACTGAAGCTCGCCGTATGTGGTGTTGTTAGCCAGGAGCCTGGAACGCTGCAACCGGACCCATGGCCAGGCCAAACCTAACGACAGCACTCCGAGCAAGCCATATCCCAATATGACCTTGTAGGCGTCTCCA
Source organism: Gammaproteobacteria bacterium (assembly GCA_028285245.1). Classification (GTDB taxonomy): domain Bacteria; phylum Pseudomonadota; class Gammaproteobacteria; order Steroidobacterales; genus J054. The sequence goes on from JANQPY010000063.1 coordinate 3,021, forward strand.
TAGACCGGGGCGAAGCCCATCCGGACGTTGCGGTAAGAGGTATTGACGAGGTTAAAGCGGCGTGAACGCACAATAAGGAACGGGAGCAAAAGCAGAATCGCGACGCCAAGCAGCCCTTCCCAACCCGGATAGACCGTGCCAACGACGGCATAGATCACCAGCAAGCCGAACGCCACGACACGCCCTTTGAGGATCGTGAAGGGCTTGGCGTGATAGTCAAAACTGCCTTCGCCAATGTGGCTATGGCCATACAGATACTTCAGCTTGCGCACTTTGGCCCAGGGCGAATAGATGCCCAATGTCACGACAGTCAAAAACAGCGTGACGATCCAGATCCTGAAGTAATCTGCGGCGTTGCCCGAGAATGAAAACGGTTGGAGCGAAGCCGCTGCCGATTGCTCCGGAGTATTGATCGTTGGCCCCGCAGCGCGAAGTGGCGTCAGGCCGCGGCCGGGTAGCCGCCCGCAATGCGCTGTGCCTGATTGCGCAAAGCCGGACCGAAGCCCACCTCATCATAGAGACCCGTCAGCTCCTCCATCGCCGGCGCGGTCCGGCGCAGGCTGGTGACAGAAGCTTCGATAGGCGCGTCGCGACGAATTCTTGCGAGCTCGCGCGACAACTCGGCCTGGTCGCGCTGCTCGAGCAACCGGCCAGCCAGTTTGGCCGCGCCGCGAATAGGCAGCTTGGCGACTTCCTCAAGATTGCAGTAGAGGTGCTCAAGGTCGTCGAAATGCGCGAGCAAAGCGGCCGCAGTCTTCTTGCCGACGCCGCGAACGCCGGGGATGTTGTCCACGCTATCTCCAGCCAGGCCTAAGTAGTCAGGGACCTGTTCGGCCCGCACTCCGAGTGCGTCAATAACCTGGTCATGTGGAATCTTTCGCTTGCCGGTAAAGTCCCAAAAGACGTCGCCGTCGCGCAACAGCTGAAATAAATCTTTGTCGCGGCTGACAATGGTCACGTTTCGCCCACCTTCCTGCATCGCATTAGCCAGCGTACCGATCAGGTCGTCAGCTTCGTAGCCAGTATCAGCACACTCGCGCACACCCAGCGCGCGCGTGATCTCCCGACACTGCGCGAACTGACGCTTGAGCTCTGGCGGCGCCGGATCCCGATTCGCTTTGTAGTCCGGGTAGATTTCGTTGCGAAACGACGTCGTCAGGCTGACATCGAAGGCGGCGGCAATATGCGTGGGCCTGACTCGTTCCAAAAAGTCGCCCAGGAAACGTGCGTATCCATAGACAGCGTTAACAGGATTATCGGCATCGTCGGTCATCGTGTCGGGCATAGTGAACCAGGCCCGGAACACGAAAATACTGGCGTCTATCAGATAGACGCTCACTGAGTACCGCTGTCGATTGCGCTGATAACTGGATGCTCCGGATTAGACGTCCGCAGACTCTGCAGCGTGGTCCAGGCACCAGCATAGTCGCCCGCGTCGTATTGCTCCAGCATCCGCGCCACATCCCTGTCACCCGGCGCGGTCTTGGCGGCCTGTAGCGAGCCTCCGGCCGCGTCACTCTTGGCTTCCAGCCTCTGGCTTTCGCCGTCCGTTGTTTCTCCAGGCACCTTATCCAACCCCTCTCTGGACAGCGTGTCTGCATCGATGGATTCAGTCAGACCGGCAACCTCACTGCCCGCGGAGAAACGGCGTGCAGTGGGTGCCGGACTGTTACTTTCCTGACCCGACGTGCGCGCCCCCTGGAAGTTTCTCGCCACCGTCACTGCCGCCTCCAGACGAACCGGGTCCAGCGGCGCGTAGCGTGCGATGTTTGGCGAGCGAACCGGCGCAGCCGGAACTTCAACAGGCAGCCGGCCCGCCGATAGCGAGTCCGGCATCGCCTCACTCGGCATGCCGATGTCATCACGCAAATTCTCCAGTTCGGTTGCGGGCGCCGTCTCTGCCAGCGTCTTTTGCCGCAGCCGTGAGGGCTCGATCTGCTGCGCGCGACCGTCAGCTGCGGCGGGCGTCGACGGCGCGACTGATTCAAACCGAACACCGGGCGGCGGACCACTCGGCAGCGGCCCGGTGGGCTCGACCGCGATCTGCAGCACCAGCGCGACGCCGAGCACCAGCGTCGCGGCTATTCCTATCGCATAGGGCCAGCCATAGCGCGTGCTGCGCGGCTGCGTACCAACCGCCTCTCTGGCAGCCGCAAGTACGGCGGCATCGATTTCCCCGGGTGGCTCAGCGTCTGCCCGAGCCCGATAGGCACGACTCACCGGCGATGTGCCCGCAAGAAACTCCTCGAGCTCTTTGTCGTCATCGGGTGTACTCATGTCTCTAAGTCTCCCGGATCCAGACTGCGGCGCAACTTCACAACGGCGTACCGCAAACGGCTCTTCGCCGACTCAGGATTTACCCCGGTGGCCTCAGCAATCTCAGCAAGACTCAAGCCCCCCTCTTCACGCAGCAAAAAGGCTTCTCTCTGCTCTGCGGGAAGCTGATCAAGCGCTCGACTGACTCGCTCCAGCTGCTGGCGGCGGGCGGCCAGTTGGTCCGGGCCATCCCCGCTGTCCGTAAGTTCGTCAACCACCGCACTGCCTGTGACGGGCGCCTTTGCCTGACGCCGCCAATGATCAATAAGGCAGCGATGCGCGAGCTGATAAAGATACGTGTTGAAGCGCGCCGAGGGCACGTAGCGCTCTCGCGCCTGAATGAGTTTGGTCCAGACTTCCTGAAACAATTCGAGGGCAAATTCCGGCCCGGCCGTCTGCCGGAGAAAGTAGCGGTAGAGCGGACCCTTGTGACGCGCGTAAAGCTGCTCGAAAGCACCGGCATCGCCGTCACGGTAACGCATCATCAGCTCGCGATCGTCGAGGCTGCCCACCATGGCCGGCAGCATAAGCCAGCCGGCCAGGTGAGCACAGTAACCTCTAGAGCATGCGCCTAGCGCGATACAGCAGCCTGACTAGTCCCGCCGTGGTGATGCAGCGCCTCTGCAAGCTTGGCCAGGTTGAGAAACTCTCCGCGATAACCATGGACATCGCGGCCGCGGGCATCGCGGGCTAAGGCGATGACATCTGCATAGCTATAGGCATCCAGATAATCTCCGCCGCGCAGAAGTTGGCCAAAGGCAGCCACGGCAGCCGCGAAGCGAAGATCGTCAGGCATCTCCGTGAGCAAATCCCGGCGCACCGGCATCTCAATCAACTTGCTGGTCTCGCCGTCCACCGGCTTGTAGCGCAGCCGCACGAACGCCGCCTCATCCTGGTTGAGATCGACGGTCGCTCGCGGGGTATCGCCGCTCGTACGGCCGTAGCGCAGCGGATCAACGCGCCGCGCGGCACTGTCGACGAAGGCCAGTTCGTACAGCGCCGTGACCGTATGCCCGGCACCGATTTCGCCGGCGTCGATCTGGTCGTTATTGAAGTCTTCGCGATTCAGGGCGCGATTCTCATAGCCAATCAGCCGGTACTCCGCGACGACAGCCGGATTGAACTCAACCTGGATCTTTACGTCCTTGGCGATGATTTGCAGCGTCGATGACATTTCCTCAACCAGCACCTTGCGGGCCTCGTTGAGATTGTCGATGTAGGCATAGTTGCCATTGCCCTTGTTGGCCAGCTGCTCGACCAGATGATCGTTGTAGTTACCCTGCCCGAAGCCCAGGGTGGTCAGTGCAACGCCCTGCTCGCGCTTACGCTCCACCAGATCGAGCAGGCTCTCAAAGTTCACCGTACCAACGTTGAAGTCGCCGTCGCTTGCCAGAATGACGCGGTTTATGCCGCCTTCGATGAATGCTTCCTGCGCCAGATCGTAGGCGGCACGAATACCCGCTCCGCCGTTGGTAGAACCGCCGGCGGTTAGCCTGTCCAGTGACCGGCGTATCTTGCCGCGCTGATCGCCGGGCGTGGGCTCGAGCACAACGCCAGCCGCGCCCGCGTAAACCACCATCGAGATCCGATCCTCTGCCGTCATGCGCTGCGCGAGCATGCCGAGGGCGCTTTTCAGCAACGGCAACTTGTTTTGCGCCTGCATCGAACCGGAAACATCGACGAGAAAAACCAGGTTGGCAGCCGGTCGCGAATCTGCGGGTACCTCGTACCCCTTAATGCCGACCTGCAGAAGTGCCCGGTCCGGATTCCACGGCGCGCTTGCCAAGCGTGTGTTCACGCGGAACGGACGGTCTCCCGGGCCTGGCGCAGGATAGGCATAGTCAAAGTAGTTGATTAACTCCTCAACGCGCACGGCATCGGCAGGGGGCAACTGACCGGAGTTCAGAAAGCGGCGCACGTTCGCATAGGCACCGGTGTCGACATCAATGCTGAACGTGGACACCGGCTCCTCGCTGACCAGTTTCACGGGGCTATCGCCGGGATGACGATACTTTTCGCGATCCTGGATGCGAACAGGCGGGCAGCAGGGGCCGGGCGGCAGGACAGCGCGCATACCTGGCGATGCGCCATCCGACATCAGCGAGGAGAAGTGTTTTTGCCGCCTGACCTGCGCATCGGGCCGGTCCAGGGCCGCGCTTACTTCTCGGGCCTCGCGCTCATCGACCGGCACCGAAGTTGTGTTGTCGCCAGCCTTACCGGTCACCGCCGGTGAAACTGGCGTGCCATTCGCAGGGGGCTCCGCTGGATCCTGAGTCGTGCAGCCCACCTGCAGCAGCGTGAGAAGAATGAGTGCCGCTGGCCAGGAACGCGGCGTGATCACTTGATTTTGCATGGCGTCATGCGCCTCCGTTAGTTGCTTCGGAGGCTATAAACGCTGCAACGAGCGAAACGGGGTTAAATTGCTGCCGGCCGCTAGCAGACTTCCGCCCGCTCCAGGCTGGAACGCAGCCGATGGTGCAGCGGACTGCTGCGCGGAATGTGCGCGAGCAGGAACTCCATTTGATCGGCCAGCACACGGCGGCCCTTCAGGTAAATGTACTCGGCGTAGTTTGGTGTGAACGGAACGGCGATAAGCTGAATGCCAGCCTGCTCGGGCGTGCGGCCGCCCTTGTGGTTGTTGCAGCGCCGGCAAGCCGTAACGACGTTTTGCCACACATCCCGGCCGCCCTGACTGAGCGGGCGAATGTGATCCCGCGTCAGATCCCGGACCATGAACTGCTGGCCACAATACAGACACAGGTTGCCGTCGCGCCGGAACAGCGTCTTGTTGTTCAGTGGCGGCACGTATTGATCACGCAGCTCGGCAATGCCGTGGGTGCGGCCAACGGTCGCGACAATGGAATTCACCTCCACCACGCTCCGCAAACCGGTCAGTGCGTTGATCCCGCCGTGAATGAGGAACAACGGCGTGCCGCAGGTATAAGCCACCTGCTCCGTGTGGTACAGCCGCACCGCGTCGCGGTAGTCGATCCACTCCAGGGGCATCCCGGATACGTCCGTGCGCAGCACCTGCTGGCTCAAATCACCGGGCGTGGCTAGTTGACTCGGGTGTTCCATCGCTATTGCCTCTGCAGGTTTATTCCAAACCGGGGCCAAAAAATCAAATTTTGCCGCCTTCATTGGTTATGTCATGATCGACCGAAACTCGGGCCTGCCAGGGCTCGTGATTAATGACAATAAAGCCACCGGGGAGATATCAATGGCACTGACCATTGGCGTGGTAACTGAAACCGCGCCGGGCGAAACACGCGTCGCCTTGGTGCCCGAGGTGCTGAAGAAGCTCATTGCAGCTGACGCCCGAGTCGTGATCCAGGCTGGAGCCGGCCTGAAAGCGCGCCTGCCCGACAGCGATTTCGACGGCGCTGAAATCGTTGCAGACGGCGCGGCGGTACTCGCAGCAGCCGACCTGCTTTTCAAGGTTCAGCCACCTACCGTTGAGGAGTTGGCGGCGCTCAAGGACGACGCAGTGGTCGTGGGCTTTTTGCAGCCACACCGTCAGCAGGAAATGATCGAAAAGTTGTGTGAACGGCGCATGACCAGCCTCGCAATGGAACTGGTACCCCGCATTTCACGCGCGCAGTCGATGGATGCCCTGTCGTCCCAGGCGGCGGTTGCCGGCTACAAAGCCGTATTGATCGGCGCTGCGGCGCTGGACAAATTTATGCCGATGCTCACCACCGCGGCGGGCACGATACGGCCGGCCCAGGCGCTGGTGATCGGTGCTGGCGTGGCTGGCCTGCAGGCGATCGCGACCGCCAGGCGCCTGGGCGCAGTGGTAGAGGGCTTCGACGTTCGCAGCGCAACGAAAGAACAAGTCGAGTCACTCGGCGCCAAGTTTGTCGACACAGGCGTATCGGCGGAAGGTGAAGGCGGGTACGCGCGCGAACTGACCGACGAAGAGCAGGCCAAACAAAAGGCCGTGCTGGACGATCACATTGCGAAGGCGGACTTGGTGATTTCCACCGCCGCGGTGCCCGGCAAACCGGCACCGCGCATTATCGACAAAGCCGGCGTAGAGCGGATGAAGCCCGGCGCGGTGATCGTCGATCTGGGCGCGGAAAGCGGTGGCAACTGCGAACTGACCGAGGCTGGCAAGACCATCGAACATCAGGGCGTGGTGATTATTGGGCCAGAGAATCTCTCGGCCACCGTGTCACGCCATGCCAGCGAAATGTACGCCCGCAACCTGCTCAACCTGATGCAGCCGGCGCTGGTCGATGGCGAGCTGAAGATTGACTGGGAAGATGAGGTGTTCGCCGGCACCGTGCTTACCCGCGACGGCGAGATTTGCCACGCGCCGACGCGCGCCGCACTGCGAGGAGCTGACGATGATTGAGCTAAGCGGTTTCGCGGCCTTGTACATATTTATGTTGGCCGCCTTTACGGGTTACGAGGTCATCGCCAAGGTCCCTGCGATTCTGCATACACCGCTGATGTCCGGATCCAATTTCGTGCACGGCATCGTGCTGGTTGGCGCGATGGTTGCCTTAGGCAAGGCAGACACCTTTATTACCGAACTCATCGGCTTCATTGGTGTTGTTCTGGCGGCGGGCAACGCCGTAGGTGGTTACGTCGTCACGGAGCGCATGCTCGAGATGTTCCGCACCAGCGGGGAGAAGCGCTCGTGAGTGGCTCAGCGGGTGGACTGCTGATCCAGGTCAGCTACTTCGCTGCGGCCTTCCTGTTCATCATGGGGCTAAAGCGCATGAGCAGCCCCGTCACCGCAGCCAGCGGCATCAAATGGGCCGGCGTTGGCATGCTGGTAGCCACGGTCATCACGTTTGCCTACCCGGGCATGCACAACTACGTGCTGATCACCGTGGGCATTTTCGTCGGCGGCATACTCGCCTGGTGGACCGGCAAGCGGGTCGCTATGACCGACATGCCGCAGATGATTGCCCTGTACAACGGCATGGGCGGCGGTGCCGCCGCGGCCATCTCAGCCATTGAACTGATCCGCGGTGTTGATCACGGTCCCGTCATTCAAACGCTCGCGGTCTTGGGCGGGCTGATCGGGTCGGTGTCGTTTTCCGGCAGCCTCATTGCCTATGGGAAGCTGCAGGGACTCATTCGCAAAGACTGGCGCTTCACCGGTCAGAATCTGGCCAACCTGGGTCTGCTGGCTGCCGTCGCGCTGCTCGGCATCGCGCTGGTTTCCGGCGGTGGTGGCAGCGGTTTCACGATCTTCCTGTTCTTCCTGCTTGCGTTTGTTTTGGGCGTGACCATGACGCTGCCCATCGGCGGCGCCGATATGCCCGTTGTGATTTCCCTTTACAACGCGCTGACCGGTCTAGCTGTCGGCTTCGAAGGATTCGTGCTTAGTAACGCCGCAATGATTATTGCCGGCACAGTGGTGGGGTCTGCTGGCAGCCTGCTAACTCAGCTCATGGCCAAGGCGATGAACCGCTCGCTGGCTAATGTGTTGTTCAGTGGCTTTGGTGGCACGGCCGTTGGCGAACAAGCCGCCACGGGCGGCAGCATGAAGGCCATCGAAGCCAACGATGCCGGCATCATGATGGCGTTTGCCGAGAAAGTGCTCATCGTGCCGGGCTACGGCATGGCGGTCGCTCAGGCACAGCACAAGATATGGGAACTCTGTCAGCTCCTGCAGGAGCGCAACGTTAAGGTGAAGTTCGCAATTCATCCCGTCGCGGGTCGTATGCCTGGTCACATGAACGTGCTGCTGGCAGAGGCGGGTGTGCCCTACGACATCATCTACGATGAAGACGAAATTAACGCGGAGTTCGAAACTGCCGACGTCGCTTTGGTCATCGGTGCAAATGACGTCGTAAATCCCGTCGCGCGCTCCGATCCGTCCAGCCCGATCTTCGGCATGCCGATTCTCAACGCTGACAAGGCGAGGAACTGTATCGTCGTGAAACGCGGCCAGGGCGCTGGTTTCTCAGGTATTGAGAATGCGCTGTTCTTTCTGGATAACACGCGCATGCTGTACGGTGACGGTCAGGCCGTCGCCGCTGAGCTGATTCAAGCCGTCAAGGAACTCTAGAGCGCGGCACGCTGCGTGCCTTACCGGTTTTGCTGCAGACGGCGCTGCCGTTCCTGCTGAAGCCGCTGCCGCTGCTCGGGCGTGAGCCGCATCCAGCGCTGACGGATCTTCTGGCGCTGGTCAGGGGACAGACGACGAAAGCGCTGAAACTGCTGGCGCACGCGCTGCTTGTCTGCCGGATCCATGCTCTGGAAACGCTGGAACTGTTCCCGCAGATTCTGGCGCTGCTCCGGCGTTAGCTGCTGCCATCGCTGGAAGCGTCCGCGGGCCCTGTCGCGCTGTTCGGGCGATAGCGCCAGCCAACGCTCGCTCCCGGCAGCCAGACGGGCCTGCTGCGCAGGTGCGAGGTTGGACCAGCCGGCCTCAGCGCCACTCAGCAGCGCTTGTTGCTCGGATGAGAGCGACTCCCAGGCAAGCGGTTCCTGTGCCGGGGCCGGGCCGGCCAGCAAAAGCATCAGCACGGCGCTGAGCAGCAGATGCCGGCTAGTCTTCATCCTCGTGCTCCTCTGATGGCGGCTCGGGCGCCACTTGCCCGGCAATCTCGGCAGGAAAGTCGTCAAAAAACTCGCTCCATTCGCTGTCAGCTTCCAGCGCCAGAAACTCCAGAAACTCCAGTTCAGGTTCCGGCGCCGTGGACGCCGCCAGAAGCGTGCCGGCAAGCAACCATCCGGCTCCACCACCCGACACCGTCAACCCTGCTGACCCGTGCCTGCAGACTCCGCAGCCATCCAGGCAAAAAACTCCAGGTCTTCGAGCATCTCCAGATCTTCCTCGCCGAGCAGTAGCTCCAGATCCGGCGCCGCCGCGACGCCGGGAAGTGCCGGCCCCGCGGGAGGCAAAGTGTCAGGGCTCTCCACGACTTGCCAGACGCCGAAGGCAACCACGCCAAGCGTTGCGGCGGCCAGCCACCCTGGCGCGCCGAACGGTCGGCGCCCAGCAGATGCAGCGGGCATTGAGGCCAATGCCGCTTGCCTGGCCTGATTCAAACGCGAGCGGGTCGCCGCATCGAGTTCATCGGCGCCTGCCCGCAGGCGCTTGCCCGCAGCTTGCGCAAACTCGCGGTCTTGCCTGTTTAGATCGTCCGTCATGGCCAGTGCTCTCCCAGTGCTTCACGGAGGCTATGCACGGCGCGGGAATAGTGCGTCTTCACGCTGCCGGCCGAGCAGCCCATCGCACTGGCTGTATCGGCAACGTTCAACCCCTCCACGGAACGCAACAGAAAGGCCTCTCGCTGCCGACTCGGCAACGCTGCGACAGCCGACTCAAGCGTTCGTAGTGTGCGGCCAACAGCAGCCTGGTGCTCCGGTTCTTCCTGATACCGCTCGGGTGCCTGCGTAATTGGATCGGCATAGCCATCTTCGGGCAGCCGGCTACGGTCAAGCCAGCCGAATACCTTCCGGCGCACGGTGAGTCGACGCTGATGATCCCGGATACGGTTTTGCAAAATACGATAGAACAGCGGCGCCCATTCGCTTGTGGGCCGCCGGGAATAACTGCGTACCAAACGGATCATTGCATCCTGAACGATGTCCAACGCATCATCGGCATCGCGCACGGCCAGCAACGCAACGCGAAACGCCCGCCGTTCAACGTCCGCAAGGAACTGATCCATCCGGCGCCGCTCGGCTGATGCATCCGATCCTGGTTTGGCATCCGAGCTGGTGTCATCCGGCGTTAGGGACAAGGCAGCGAACTCCATTTAGCGCCTCGCGTGCATGGTTGCGTCCTCAATCTGAGCCGCACTGCTTGCGGCCATATAAGGCAATATAACGAGCCTGCGGAAGAGCGGTTGACAGCTTTTGGGGCCGGGGAGCTGGAGCATTTATACACACGACTCTCTCCGTGGCGAGGCCTTAGCGCCCATTGACTGTTGAGAATTTATATTAGCTTTTTAAGTCTTTCTTTTAATTAATATTAGAGAATTAGATCAAAATTTGACCAACCGCTTGAAGCAACCGCCCCCACTGACGTTTCGGCCTCTTGGACCCACGCTTTCCACAGACTTATCCACAGAAAATGTGGACAAGCCGCGCGGCAGCATTCGGCCTTGGCATTCAGCATGAGCGACGGGTCCGGGGCCCGGCCCGCCATCATTCAGGTCGCACTGCCCGCACCGCTCATGCGGACTTTCGATTACCGGCCGCCGGAGACCCATGTCCCACTGCAGGCGGGGCAACGGGTGCGGGTACCGTTTGGCCGGACTCGCAAGGTGGGCGTGATCATGGGGACGGCCGACCACACCAGTGTGCCGCCAAAGAAGCTTCGCGCGGCCGAGGCACTATTGGATGAGCAACCGCTGCTGGACCAGTCGCTGCGCGAACTGCTCGCCTGGGCCGCGCATTACTACCACTATCCGCTTGGCGAAGTGATCGCCGCCGCGCTTCCGGCCCAGCTACGCAAAGGTAGCGAACTGCCTTGCGCCGCGGAACGCTGGCGCATTACGGCGGCCGGCCACTCGGTGGAAATCTCGGCCCTGGCGAAACGGGCGCGCGTGCAAGCCGCCATCATGGACGTGGCTCACGCGCATCGGCAGGGCTTTGGCCGGGAGCAACTGGCGGATCTGTCGGGCAGCTGGCGCAAGAGTTTGTCGCCGCTGATTGAGCAGGGGTGGCTGGAATCTATTCCAGGCTCGCTATGGCCGAGTTCAGCGGAGAACCACCCATTACCGGGCCCGTCACTCAACACGCATCAACGCGCCGCCGTTGAGGCCATCCATGGCACTAAGGGATATGCGGCGTTTCTCCTTGACGGCGTCACCGGCAGCGGCAAAACGGAGGTTTACCTAGCCTGCATTAAGGAGCAGCTTGCTGCGGGTAGGCAAAGCCTTGTGCTGGTGCCCGAAATCGGCCTCACACCGCAACTGGTCATGCGCTTCAGAGAGCGGCTAGGCCTGGAGGTTGCGGTGCTGCACTCGGGCCTGAGCGATGGCGACCGGCTCCTGGCCTGGGCCGCTGCCGCGGACGGCTCAGCCCAGGTCATCCTCGGCACACGGTCGGCGGTGTTCACGCCTCTCGCGCGCCCCGGACTGCTCATTGTGGATGAGGAACACGATCCATCGCTCAAACAGCAAGATGGCTTCCGCTACTCCGCCAGAGATCTCGCGGTATCGCGAGCTGCCCGCTTGCGTGTCCCGATTGTCCTCGGCTCGGCCACGCCGGCGTTCGAATCGTTAGACAACGTAGCCGGTAGTCGTTACACGCGGCTGGAGCTGCCGCATCGTCCAGGCGCTTCTAAACCGCCCAGCTTCCGGCTGCTGGATATTTCCCGGCAGCCGACCCGCGAAGGCCTGAGTCCGGCGCTGGAAGAATCGATAGGTCAGCACCTGGCCGACGACGGACAGGTACTGGTCTATCTGAACCGCCGTGGCTACGCGCCGGTGCTCATGTGCGCCGGCTGCGGCGAAGTCGCCGAATGCACTCGCTGCGACGCGCGCATGGTTGTTCATCGCAGTCAGGGGTACTTGGCCTGTCATCACTGCGGGGCACAGCGCGCCATACCGGAAAACTGCGAACACTGTGGCGACGTGCTCAGGCCCATCGGTCAGGGAACCGAGCGGCTGGAGACCTACCTGCGCGAGCGGTTCCCCGAGCAGACGCTGGTACGCATTGACCGCGATACCACGCGCCGGCGCGGGGAAATCGAGCGCCGGCTGGAAACAGTCCGCAGCGGCGAAGCCCGCCTGCTGCTGGGTACCCAGATGCTCACAAAAGGTCACGACTTTCCCAACGTTACGCTGGTTGCCATCGTCGATGCTGACCAGGGGTTGTTCGGCACTGACTTTCGGGCGAGCGAACGACTCGCGCAAACCATTCTGCAGGTCGCAGGGCGCGCCGGCCGGGCGGAGCGCCCCGGCGAAGTCCTCATCCAAACTCTCTACCCACAGCACCCATTGCTGCAGGCACTGACCACCGAAGGCTACGCCGCGTTCGCTCAGACCGCGCTGGCTGAGCGCCGCGATTCGGGCTGGCCGCCCGCCGGCTACCTTGCGCTGCTGCGCGCAGAGTCAACGGACCGCGAGGCGGTGTTCCGTTTCCTGCAGCAGGCCAATGAGGCCGCCGAACCGCTGGCGGGACCTGGGGTGTTGCGGTTGGGTCCGGCTCCCGCGCCGATGGAAAAGCGTCAGGGCCGCTATCGGGGACAGCTATTGATCAGAGCGGGCAAGCGAGGCGAGCTGCAAAACTTCCTGGGACCCTGGCGAGGATTGCTGGAAGGACTGCCGGCAGCCCGGCAGGCCCGCTGGTCTCTGGACATTGATCCCGTCGAGTTGTTTTAGGCCCGCCGGTTGCGGTGAGTCGCGCTATGCGTCGCTCTGACTGATGAGGCGGCTTATCGTTGCGGCCCGGGCCGCCTCGTCTGGCAAGCGTCTGGTTATAGGGCCGCGCCAGCGGCTGTTAGAATTCGCCGTTTTTTGAGGGCACCGGCGTTTAATCCCGCATGAAAGACTCCATTGAACAACTGTTGGCTGCGGCGCTGGCTGATTGGCCGGATGCCAACGCATTGCCGGCGGAGTCCAGGCAACCGGATCTGGAGCGAACTCGCGACGTCCGCCACGGCGACTTCGCCAGCAACCTTGCGCTGCGTCTGGCCAAGCCGCTTGGCCGCAAGCCGCGCGATATTGCCGAGAGTATCGTTGCGCGGCTGCCCGCCTCGCCGTTGGTCGATAAGGTAGAGCTGGCGGGTCCCGGCTTTATTAACTTTCATCTGACACCGGCCGCCTATCACGCAGAACTGCGCGGAATACTCGCCGCCGGCGAAGAGTACGGCCGCAACGATTCAGGCGCGAATCGCCGCGTACTGGTGGAGTTCGTCTCGGCTAACCCAACCGGTCCACTGCATGTCGGCCACGGCCGCCACGCTGCCTATGGCGCAACAGTAGCCAACCTGCTGACTGCTAATGGGTATGCCGTGGACCGCGAATACTATGTGAACGACGCCGGGAGGCAGATGGACATACTGGCGGTCAGCCTGTGGCTGCGCCTGTATGAACTGCGCGGACACAGCCTGCCGTTTCCGACGGGTGCATATCGCGGCTCCTATCTTGTGGATGTCGCCCGCGAGTGTCTTACGACGGATATTGAGTCACTCTTGCCCGACCCCGGTGGCCTGTTTGATGACCTGCCGCCCGATGACAACAAGCGCGCCGATGAGTTTCTGGACGCGTTCATCGCCAGGGCCCGCGAGCGCCTTGGCGAACAGGGCTTTGACCGGCTGGTAGCTACGGCTACAGAAGCGATACTGGGCGACATTCGCAATGATCTTGAGGAGTTTGGTGTTGCCTACGACGCCTGGTTCTCCGAACGCAGCCTGGTCGAATCAGGCGCAGTACACCGGGCCATCGAGCGCGTTGCGAAAGCCGGACACACTTACAAGCAGGATGGCGCGGTCTGGTTCCGGGCCACGGACTTCGACGACGAAAAAGACCGCGTGATTATTCGCGAGAACGGCCGCAAGACCTACTTCGCGTCGGACATCGCTTACCACCTCCATAAACGCGAACGAGACTACGAACAGCTCGTGGATATCCTCGGCGCCGACCACCATGGCTACGTCGCCAGGGTGAAAGCGGGCCTGGCGGCGATGGGTGAACCGCCGGACTGTCTCGAGGTCGATCTGGTGCAGTTCGTCGTGCTCTATCGCGGCACTGAAAAAGTGCAGATGTCCACGCGCTCCGGGGATTTCGTGACGCTGCGCACGCTGCGTGAAGAAGTTGGCAACGACGCCGCACGTTTCTTTTTCGTCTCCCGTTCCAACGTGCAGCATCTGGACTTCGATCTCGAACTGGCGAAATCTCACTCTAACGACAACCCGGTTTACTACATTCAGTATGCGCACGCGCGAGTTTGCAGCGTGCTCGCCAAGCTCGAGCCGGAGGGATACACCTGGGATCGCGCCGAGGGCGAGGCGAATCTGGCCAGGCTCACTGAGGCTCATGAGTCATCGTTGCAGCGAACCCTGGCGCGCTACCCCGAGATCATCGCGCTGGCCGGAAGGCAACGCGCGCCGCAGCACCTGGTTCACTATCTGCGCGACCTGGCGAATGATCTGCACGCTTACTACAGCGCCCATCCGTTCATTGTCGAGGACAGCCAGCTGCGCAATGCCCGACTGGCGCTAATCATCGCGACGCGCCAGGTTCTCCGGAACGGCCTGGCGCTGATTGGCGTGTCCGCGCCGGAACGCATGTAGGGCGCCGGATGCCCAGAAAGAAGCAACGGCGCAAGCGCAGCCGGAGCCGCAGTCAGCAGGGAACCCTGCCGGGCTGGATCTGGATGTTGTTCGGGCTGGCAGTGGGTCTGGCTGTCGCAGCAGCAATCTACGTCAATGACCGCACTCCATCACGCGCGGTAGATACCCAACCCACTGCACCGAAAGCGCAGCCTGATCGGCGGCCGGCATCGGCACAGGACGCGCCCGCCGGTGATGATGAAGGCATCGCCTTTGATTTCTACGATGCGTTGCCAAAGTTCGAAGTCATTATTCCCGAGCAGGATCTTGATGCGCGCCCCGACGTTGTGGCCGCACCGGTCACCGCACCAGGACCGTATGTGCTCCAGGCCGGGTCTTTTTCCGCCTATGCCGATGCCGACCGGATGAAAGCGCGGTTAGCGCTGCTGGGGATAGTTGCGCGCATTCAGAAAGTGGTGGTGGACGACTCCAGCTATCATCGCGTGCGTGTTGGGCCGGTCGATGATCTTGATGAGCTGAATTCGATTCGCGGACGGCTACGCGAATCGCAGGTCGAAGTGATGGTGATACGCGTTGCTGAATAGACTACTCACGTTGGTGGCACTGGCCCTGGTGGTGGCGGGTTGCGCCGCCCCGGAGCGGATGACAGGCCCGCCCGACGCCGCGCCGGAGACACCTCAAACGCAGCCGAACCCTGCCCCGCCTCCGCCTTCCGTTGAAGAAGAGAACATTGCCCGCTTAAGCCGCCTGGCCTGCGAGGAAGTCACGGTAGCTGCGGTCGGCGATCTCATGCTCGGCACAGATTTCCCGGAAGACCGGCTGCCCGACGACGACGGTGCAGGGCAGCTAACTGCGGCCGGGCCATGGCTGCGCGCAGCAGACATCGCGTTCGGAAATCTCGAAGGTGTGTTAATGGACGGTGGCGAACCGGTAAAGGCCTGTAAGAATGCCTCAGCCTGTTACCTGTTCCGGTCACCCCAGCGCTTTGCGCGAACCTTCGCCGACGCCGGTTTTACGGCCCTGAGCCTGGCGAATAATCATGCCTATGATTTTGGGCGGCCCGGCAGAACCGCCAGCATGGCGGCACTGGACTCCGTCGGCATTCATCACAGCGGCCGCGCTGGCGAATTGGCAAGCTGGAAGATTGGCGAGGCCCGCATCGCCATGGTCGCTTTTGCGCCATTCAAGGAATCCTGGCCAATGCTCGATCAGACATCCGCGGTCGCGGTGGTTTCCGGACTGGCGGTTGGGCACGACATCGTCATCGTCTCGTTTCACGGCGGCGCAGAAGGCGTGGATGCGGCCCGTATCCCGTTTAGCACGGAACGCTACTACGGCGAAGATCGTGGCAACGTTGTCGAGTTCGCGCGGGCCATGATCGACGCCGGCGCCGACCTGCTACTGGGGCACGGCCCCCATGTACCGCGCGCGGTTGAACTGTACCGGGACCGGTTCATCGCCTACAGCCTGGGAAACTTCGCCACTTGGTGGGGTATCAGTATCGCCAACGAAAAAGGCTATGCGCCGCTACTCAGCCTGAAGCTGGATGGCAACGGGCGTTTTCTCGGTGGCGAAGTTGTCTCGTTCGTGCAGGGCCGTCCAGAGGGCCCGCGTCTCGACCCGGCTAATCGGGCAGCTGTCATGACGGGGGAGCTGACCGCGGCGGACTTTCCCGGCGGCGAGCTAAAGGTTCAGCAAAATGGCCAGATCTCGCGCACGGGCGGAACGGTAACGACGGCATGCCAGCCCCCCCAAGCGGCCCGCTAGCGCAGCGATTTCCGGAGCTCGCCGACAAGCTGCCGCGCAGCCCGCTCGCGCAGCTTCCCACCCCGCTGAGCGAAGCGGCAGAGCTTGCCCGCCATCTTGGTATCGGCGCCCTGCATATCAAGCGGGATGATCTGAGCGCGCCGGTCTATGGCGGCAACAAGGTTCGCAAACTTGAGTACCTTTTGGCCGATGCGGTTGAGCGAGGCAGCGACGCGGTAGTGACGTTTGGTGCAGCCGGCTCGAATCATGTGCTGGCGACTTCGTTGTACGCACGCGAACTTGGTCTTCAGTGCTATGGCGTCTTGACTGAGCAGGCGCCCACCCATCGCGTTGCGGATACCCTGCGCTACCACATGGCCCTGGGCACCCGTTTGCATGCAGCTGAGGGCCTGCGCGGAGTCCGCGAAGTCACTGAACGACTGCTGGCTGAACATCCTTCGGGTGACGAGAAGCTCTATCGCATTCCATGGGGCGGGTCTGACTGGCGCGGCGTGACCGGTTTTGTCTCCGCAGCCCTGGAGCTGGCGGCCCAATCTGACAGCGCGCCCGACCGAATCTACGTCGCGACCGGCACGATGGGCACAACCATAGGCCTGGCCCTGGGCTTGAGGCTGCTCGAGTGGCCGACGCGCGTGGTCGCCGTAAGGGTTGTGCCCGAAGCCGTCATGAACCGCGACGCGTTTGTGCGATTGTTCACCAACACGGTCCACCAACTGCACGCCCTGGATAGCAACGTACCGCTGCTGGATGAGCCGTTCGCAAACGTAGATGTGCGCGACAGTTTTCTCGGCCCGGGCTACGGCCTACCGGGAACAGGGACCGAAGCTGCAGTTGCAGCCGCGCACACCACCGAGAGTCTGAAGCTGGAGCCTACGTATACCGGCAAGGCGCTGGAGGCACTGATTGCAGACGCGCGCAGCGGCCAGTTAAGCGAGCAATCGGTTGTTTTCTGGAATACCTACAACTCGCGCCCTTATCCCACCGGGCTTGAACAAGTATCAACCGACACCCTGCCGTCGGGGCTCAGGCACTACCTCGACGTTTGACTCCAAGCGCCTCGACTGGTTGCAGCCCACAGGCCGCGGCCCGGGGAGTGCTGCGGGAGGACTAAGGCGTTGGCGCACCGCCCAAGTGGAGCAGGCATGCCTTCTACGGCAACGGCGGCGCTGGCTCGCGCTCCGCCTTAAAGATTTTGTAGCTGGTCTGGAACGAACCGAAGCTCTCATCCGGCGGTGACGTTAAGTATTCCGGGAAGCGCCGCTCCGTCTCATCCAGCAAGCGTCGGGGTAACTCATTCATGCTCGACAGCTTCTGCACCACGTTGCGGTAGAACAGATGACCGGGTGCACGGCCCATCAGCATCCACGGCAACCATGAACGCAGCAGCGTCCAGCCCATCGTGGGATTGACTCGTTGCACCGCCGGGTTTTCAAGATCACTTAGCTTCGTCATGAACTGCATCGACTCGCTTACGCGAATCTTTTCGCCTACTGATTCACGCGGCCACTCATCAGGCTGGATCGGATTGTCCCTGACGTCGTTAAACTCGATCGATACGAATGCATCGTCACCGCTGATCAACCATGGCAGGACAAATGGACGCTCAGCAAAGCTGCCGTCGGGCAGCTCAAATTTTCTGACCGTCGTAAGCTGATTCGTTAAGGGGCCCGCATGGAGCTGAAAGACCTCGACACGTTCATTGGTGAAAGGATTGAGCCAGCTATCGATGATCCGATCTGTCTGGATATCCTTGTAGAACGCCACTTCATTGATGAACACGCGGAATGACCCATCACCCTGGGGAACACAGCGGTTAACGGCAAACCCTTCGAAGCCCAGCAAGGGGAGCATGGCACTGACTGGATTGACGCTCGCGAAAATATGGCCACTAAACCAACTGTAGATGTCGACGTTGCCGTCAAGATCGCTATAGATCTTCATCCACGCCCGCAGATTGTCAGCCGGGCTCTGGAAATCTATCGGCTCGCGTTCTCCTGCCAATGCCCCGCCGCCTACGGCAAGACCCGCGGTGGCGGCGGCGCCGGTCAGAAGCTGACGGCGATTCGTCGATACCCGCGTCGATGAGTCTGTGAATGGAGACGTTAGCCGGGCAGACAGCAGAGTCATAGCGGCAAACTTCCGTAGCGATCGTCGATAGCCTTGAGCAGTGCATCGGGTAGCTCATCCCATGCGCTCGCCTTGCGCATGAACAAGCGCGAAAACAAGTAGCCGCTGGCATCGTCCAGATTCATCCAGGCAGGCCAGCTCTGGGCCATTTGCCACGTGCCGACGAAAGGGACGCTGTCCACATCCGGGCTGGTCAGCGCCGACCGGTCCGCAACGAACTGTCGAGAACTGCTATCTCGCCGCAGATCTCCGCTGTCGGGTCCGGACGGTGTGTGCCGCTCCAGAACAGCAATCGCTTTATCGCCGACAGACAACCAGGGCAACAGGCCTGGATCTGTCTCAAGCCGCAGCGCCTGGCGCACCGGCTCGACCTGTCGCTCCTCACTGGTATAAGGATTTTCCCAAGTCTCGAGGATCGCGTTGGCATCAGGGTCCGTGTAGAACCACAGCTCCTCACCCGTCACGTCGAGCCGTGCCGGCCACTCGGGCCCGAGGCGAGTAACGAAAACTCCCTGCAGTCCGAACAGCAGGCGCACTGGCTCCAGATCGCCGCGCACTGCAAAGCACTGTCCGCCAAACCAGGTGTACGCAGCCTTGTCGCCGGAGGCGCTGTTCAGAAGCCGCGCCGTCGCCAGGTCTCGTGCCCGCTGACTTTCCCATTCAAATGGACCCAGTGGACTCGCCTGAGAGCGTTCCATTGGCGCGCAGCCAGCAGCGGTACCTGCCGCGATGGCACCTAAGAAACCCCGGCGCGTTATGGGGCTGCTGGTTTCCGATAAAGTCATTTCACTACTCGCTGATCATGCTGTTCGATTGCTGCATGCAGATGGCGAAGCAGTTCGAGCGCCTGCGTGAGCTCTTGCTTGCTGAAACGAGAGCCGACCTGCTCTGCCCAGTCGTTCTGCCTGCGGGCAAGCCGCTGAACTCGCCTGACACCTGCAGTAGTCAGCCGCAATAAGTTTGCTGACTTATGGTCCGGATTGTCGACTGCCTCAAGATTGCCGTCCGCCAGAAGCTCTTTGGCTAAGTAGCGCACGCTTTGCCGCCGCAACCCCATACGCCTGGCGATATCCGCCGCGGTCAGCGGGCGTCCGGCGCGGTCAAGCGTCCCCAGAACCTGCCAACGCGCCGCCGACAGGCCAATACCCCGTCCTAACTCTTCACCAACCGATTGAAGCTGGCTGGTTACGCGATTGCATTCAATGGTCAGTTCAAGCAATCGGTTTGCCTTCGACATGGGAAAAGGGGCCTTTCAAAGGATCGACAGAATTCTGTCGATTTGGTAGGATTTTGTCAATGAGCACCGACAAACCATTAATCGTTGTAACGAATGGAACGGCTGACGAGGGGTACTTCGCAGTTCGCTATCTCCTGGAGAGCGGCCAGTTCCGCGTACGGGCCACCTGCAGACGAACAGACAGCGAACGGGCTGCGCGGCTGCAGGCACTCGAGTACGAGGGACGGCGCTGTGAACTTGCCCAGGCGGCAACGGAGGATGAAGCCGCGCTAACGAAAGCGTTTGAGGGCGCGCATGGCATATACGGCACCACCATCTACAACATCTACGCCAAGCGCTACCGGCACGAGAATCCGGAGGAAATGGCTCAGGGTGTGGCATTAATCAACGCGGCGCGAGCCACGCCAAGCCTCAGGCATTTCCTGTTCCAGACAATGACACGATTTGATGCGGAGCCCGAATCCATCGGCGAGGAGAGTCCGATCCACTTCCGCACGAAATGGCAGCTTGAGCAGATGGCCATTGATGCCGGCCTGCCCTGTACGTTGCTCCGGCAACCTGCTTACATGCGGCAGATCAGGTTCGGAATTCAGCGCCGCCGCAAGCTCGTGTGGCCTTACCCACCGGATGTCCGGTTGGCCTTCATCGCCGAGGAAGACATTGGTAAGTACGTAGCCGGCGCGTTTCTCGCCGGCGAGAAACTGGTAGGCGAAACGCTACACGCAGTTACGGAGATCACCACGCCCACGGAGCTTGCCGGTCGGATACACGCACTCACGCCGCAGTTCAGCCCGCATTATCGAAGAGCGACGTGGCTGGAGAACGCGATATTCGACTATGTCGTTGTCGGACTAAAGCCGGCGTTTCGCTACGTTTCCCAGATCAACGGCAATCTCGCCGCCGGCAATCCATTCGCTATGGACTATGCCGAACGCGCTGCCGGCGAAGAGCTTATACGCCCCTGGCAACTGACAACCGCGGAGGACTGGTTGCGCGAGTATCTGGAAGTAGGGTGAAGGCGTCAGTGACGCGCGCGGCTCAGGCGCCGATCTAGCCGCACTGAGACCAGACGCACCTGGGTGCGCGTGAGTCTGGGCTCGAGACTTTCCATGGCAGCAGCCGCGTCGTCAGTACCGCCGCGGGAGGCGAGCGCGTACCAGAACAGAGCAGACACCAGGTCAATCTCGCAGCCGATGCCGTGCTCATAGGCGACACCAAGACAGTGCTGCGACCACGGATCGCCCTGCTCGGCACCGTTTCTAAAGCGGCGAAAAGCGCCGGCATGGTCGTCTGCAAGCAGCGCCTGCAGGCCGCCGTCGAGACGCAAGCCGTCTTTCAGATTCACTAAAGTCTCAATCCCCTTGATCACCACAGACTGCCTGCGGCTCGCAATAGAGTATCAGCGCTGACTGCAAGCGGACAGCCCGCGACAAAGTCTCGCTGGGGGAAAGAGGCTGGGGTGGCTCAGGCGCTCGCGCCGGCTGCCTGAGGCCTGGCTTCTTGAGCGTCCTGCTCCAAAGCTTGCAGCGCTGCGGCGTGCCGTTCCTCGAAGAACTCCGGCCCGCCCAGATCAACCTCAAACAATCCCGACACCTCGGTCAGCTCCTCAATCAGCTTCGGGAGCAGGCTGGCGAGCACACTGGGTGACAACTGCACGCGCTGCTCGCCCAGCGCCAGCGCGCGGCGAACACAGGTTTGTGCATCCGGGCCGTAGAATATGTCCGCTACAAGGCCGGCCACCGCGACACAATCCGCCAGCTGTGCATTCTCCGCGTCCACAGGCGTTTCCATCGGCTCGTGGCTGGCCAAAATAGCCTGGCAATACTGCATCGGCATCTTCCATCGGCTTGCCAGCCACGCGCCCGCGGCGGCGTGATCAATGCCGAATACCTTGATTTCGTGCGCAATCAACTTGCGATGATCGCGTTGCTGTGGACCGATGCCTGCGTAGCCCGGCTCGCCCAGGCTATCGAGCGCGAGCATGCCGATGTCCTGCAGCAGCGCGCCCATGAAAACAGTTTCCGGCACCTTCAGGTGAATGTGGCGCGCCAGCAGGCGGCCGGCGGACGCTGCAGCTACGGAACGTGACCAGAACAGCTCCTGATCGAGGTTGGACTGGGTGGCTTCGTCACGCATCGAAGCGACTAGCGCAATGCTCAACGCGTTGCTGATGGTTGCGTCCAAACCAACCAGCGTGATTGCCTGACGCACCTCCAGTATTTCCCGCCGTTGCCCATAGATTGGCGAGTTGCCCATGCGAATCAGCCTGGCGGCCAAACCCGGGTCCAGGCGGATGACGTCCGCGAAATCATTCATCGTTGCGGAACGGTCTTCTACCAGGGCCAGGATCTTCTCAGCCACGGTCGGCGGACTGGGCAAACGCTGGCACAACACCAGCTTCTCCAGGATGGGCTGAAAACTCTCTGGCAGGCTAAGGGCTGAGGTCGACTGCATAGGGCGTGCGCACCGTTCTTGGTATTTCAGCAATCTAATTGAGCCGCCAGTCGGTGACCAGAATTCTGGAGCAAAAGCGTGACCGACTTAACGCCTCCGGCAAACGCGCTACACTGCGACCTTACGAGGCACCCTGTCCCAGCCACGACGCGCCGCAGCTTGCGTCGGAGGCCAGGCTAACTGCCCGGCGACTAACAACAAAGAAGGGCATCAACATGGATCTCAAAGACATGGCAACACAGCTACTGGCCAGCAAGCTGGGCAGCAGCGGCAACACGGGCGCGCTCGGCGACGCGATCGAAAAACTGATTGGCGAAGGCAACCAGATGGACCTGCCAGGCATGCTGTCGCAACTCAACGGCGGCGGTCTTGGCGATGCGCTGCAAAGCTGGCTCGGTGATGGCGCCAACTCGGCGATCAGCGGCGCTCAGCTGGCCGGCGCATTGGGTCAGGACAAGATCAGCGCGTTCGCCAAAGCTGTGGGTATAGACAACGATACGGCAGGCAATGCCCTGGCCGACGCGCTACCGCAGCTCATCGACAAGAACAGCAGCGGCGGGAACCTGCTCAGCTCCTTAGGCGGCCTCTCTGGATTGGCGTCGAAGCTGGGCCGCTAAGTCAGCGTTTGTCGACCTTAGCCTGATCAGGCAGGCGTAACCCGGCGCGATCGGGGCTTCACAACGAGGTACCGACCCGGCTGAAGCTGTTTGAGCTTAGTCGTCGGCAATGTTGCGGAAGTTAATGCCTAATGAACGCAACTTCCGGTAGAGATGCGTGCGCTCCATGCCAACGCGCTTGGCGAGCTGCCCGACTTTACCGCCGCTGAGCTTTAGCTGCTCCATCAGGTATGCGCGCTCAAACTGCTCCCGAGCCTCGCGTAGCGGCAAGGACAGCAAATCCTGCTTCACCAGCGGGCCGCTCGGTGCCTCTGCCGTCACTAACATGGCCTCGATTTCGGCCAAGCCGACTTCTTCCGGACCCTCCGCCAACAGCACACGCCGGACCAGTCGCTTGAGTTCGTCCAGGTTACCGGGCCAGGGATAGTTGCGCAGACGATTCTGAGCAGGGACAGCAAACCGCCGGTAAGGCAGCTCCTCGGTCTCAACCAGGCGTTCGACGAACTGCCGCAATAAATCGGATATGTCTTCGGGGTGCTCTCTCAGCGCGGGCACGGCCACGTGCAGCGAGCCTAGCCGCTCGATCAGTGCCTCCGATACGCCGGCCCCTTTTGGATCACGCCAGGTTTCCGGCTTGAGCGCAGCAAGCATCCGGCACCGCACCGGCTGTTGCTCAGTTGCACCGACCGGGCAATAGCTCCCGGACTCGAGTGCCCCCAGCAACAGGCGCTGCAGTGACGGACAAAGCGCCTCGACCGAGTTGATGAACAGCATGCCGCTACCGGCCTGTGCCAGGAAACCGGGTGCGGAGCCCTGACCGGAAGCCACGGACCCGTAAAGCTGGCTGGCTGCATTCTCATCCGCAACCGCCGCCGATACGAGCTTGACGAACGGCGCATCCGGATTGGGTCCGACACTGTGCATGTAGCGGGCGACGGCGGCCCGGCCAGAGCCAGGTTCGCCGATCAGCAGAGCAGGAGCCGGATGCTCGGCGAGAGACGCCGCCGCCTGGCGTAGCGCCTGAATCTTGCGGCTCTTACCCAGCGGCTCTTGCAGACCCGGGAGGGCCTGATCACCGGCCCGGTAGCGGCGCCGGCGGTCACTCTCGAGGGCCCGTTCCACCGTGCGTAGCAGCTTCTGCAGCGACAACGGCTTCTCCACGAAATCGACGGCGCCCAGACGCGTTGCCTCCACTGCAGTTTCCACCGTGCCATGACCGGACATGACAACGACCGGGCAGGATGTTTCGCCACTGTCGTTCCATTCAGTCAGCAGACTGATGCCATCAATGTCAGGCATCCAGATATCCAGCAGCACAAGATCCGGAGACGTGCTGCTCATTCGTGCGCGCGCCTCACTCCCGTCCCCCGCTGTGACGACACTGTAACCCTCGTCCGACAGAATCTCGTCTATCAGCGTGCGAATATCCTGCTCGTCATCAACAACGAGAATGTTTGGGGCTTTCATGCGCGTTCTCTCTGCAGGTCTGTAATTCTCTCCCCACCATCGCGAGATGGGGACTTAAGCGACGGCTTCAGCGGCAAACGCACCCGGATGCGTGCACCGCCACTCTCTGGATTCTCCGCGGTTACGGAACCGCCATGCTCTTCCACCAGCTTCTTTACAATCGCGAGCCCGAGACCGCTGCCCTTCGGCTTGGTGGTCACGTAAGGCTCAAAAATTTCATCGAGTTCGTCGGTCAGAATTCCCGGGCCATTATCTGCCACTTCCAGCAGCGCCGAGGTCTGATCGGGCAACCGGGATGTCGCAACAACGATACGCGCGTTCGCGTGGCCGTCCAGCGCCTCTTGCGCGTTGCGCAGAAGATTGTGCAGCAGCTGGCGAAGCCGGCCAGCATCTGCCATCAGCTGCGGCAGCTCTGCATCCAGAGACAGGTCCAGTGCCGGACCTGATTCCCGCGACTGATACAGGAAGGAAACTTCGCGTACGAGTTGATTCAGATCGATCTCCGCAATGGCCAGCTCCGGCGCCCGTGCGTACTCGCTGAACGCATTGACCATGTCACGCATCGCCTCAACCTGCTGCACGATGGTACTGGTCGCCCGGTCCAGGACTTCCGCCTCCAGGTCCTGCATACCGCCGAGATATCGACGGCGAATTCTCTCCGCGGAAAGCTGAATCGGCGTCAACGGGTTCTTGATCTCATGTGCCAGCCGTCGGGCCACTTCACCCCAGGCGGCGTCCCGCTGGGCCTGGAGTAGCGCCGTAATGTCATCAAAGACCAGTATCTGCCCGGCGGTTTGGTCGGGCTCCGCGGGCAACCGTGTCGCTGCGCAAACCAGCACACGCCGCCCGGTATCACCGCGCAACGATAACTGTTCGCGCCAGCCGTCTGAGTCGAATTCACCGCGCGCCTCGATCGCGTCGATAAATTCGGTTAGCAGGCTGTTGCCCTCGGCCAGGTCCGTGATCTGCAGGCCTGAACTGGCCGATAAATTGACGCCAAGTATCTGGCCGGCGGCTTCGTTCGCGATGCGAATTGATCCGTCGCCTTCCAGCACGATGACGCCGGTCGACAGCCGCGCGAGAATCGCTGCCAGCCGCGCCCGCTCGCGCTCAACCAACTGAGCGCTGGCGCGCGCCGCCTCGCGGGCTGACGCCAGACGCTGGGTCATATCGTTGAACGAATCAATGAGAAAGCTGACTTCGTCGTGACCGGAAACCGGCAAGCGCGACTCCAGATCGCCGGCGGCGACGGCGCGCGTGCCGGCGGCCAGCGATTGAATTGGCGCGACCAGACGCCGGGCGAAAAAGAACGCCCCATAGGCAGCGGCCAGAAATGACAGCAGCACCACAAGCGTCAGCGTAAAGATAAAACTGTTGCGCAGCGGTTCGCGCAGGAATGTCAGTTCACCGTAGCGCGTGAAGCTCTGCTCTACGGAATCCGCAAGGGTCCCCAGCCGGCCGCCGAGCGGGTAAATCGCCTGAACCAGCAACACGTCGTCGCCCGGCCTCGTTGGCGGCACGAGCACCGCTGCACGAATCCGGTAGTTGCCGTCGGCAACGGGATCAAGCCCGACGTAAGTACCGGAGCGCCGCACCCGGAGCAGCATGTCATCAACCGGAAGTTCGGGAAACTTGCCCGCCGGATCCAAAGCGCTGGTAGCAATGATGCGCGCGGCGTCACCGAAGACGGTGACTTCCAACGCGTCTGCCTCACGCCGCAGGCCGCTCAATCGACCGATCATCTCCAGGGGCGTGGCGCCGGCAAGCGCGCGAGCGATGCTGCGGGTCTTAAGGAGATCATCCCGCAACCGTCCGTCCAGCGATTCCCGGCTCAGCTCTAGCGCGTCACCCAGTCCGGTCTCCAACTGCACATCGAACCAGTTGTCGATCCCCTGATTCAGAAACTGGACGGCAAAAAACCAAACCACAAGCAGCGGCGCGATAGACAGGCCGACGAACGCGGCCAGCATCCGGGCTTTCAAACGGGCGCCCGGTTCCCGGATGCGGTAGTCGCGCCACAGGCGTGCCAGGTTGGTCACAATCAGTAGCAGCAGCACGGCTGCCGCCAGCGCATTAATCAGCAGCAGTAAGTCATTTAGCCGTCCGAACTGTTCCGGATCCTGCGACGTGCGGCTGAGCAAACCCAGCGCAGCTAATCCCAGCAACAGGGCGATACCCGATGCCAGTCCGGTGAGTAAACGCCTTACTCGCTTAGCTTCCATGCGTACCACTTGCTGTTCAGGCGAAAGCTATCGCCCCATAGCTGCATCAACCTCAGGGGGCCGGGCAGCGTGTTCTGGTCGAGCACCGCGCGCAGCCGAATGCCGTACTGGCTGCCCGGCTCGAGCAGCGACGCGTCGATGATCGGAACTCCCTCGACGCTGCCAAGCGCAGTCAGTGCGGAAAACAGCGTCGCGTACGAAGACTGCTCACCGCTGTTCAGACTCTGCAGCACATAGCGTTGACTCAAAGGCTGGT
The DNA here is from genome assembly GCA_028285245.1 of Gammaproteobacteria bacterium. Classification (GTDB taxonomy): domain Bacteria; phylum Pseudomonadota; class Gammaproteobacteria; order Steroidobacterales; genus J054. The sequence goes on from JANQPY010000063.1 coordinate 29,698, forward strand.
AGCTGAGCTGGTAGTCATTCTTGAGACGGGCCACGTCTGCGTCAGGAAAAAATCGTCGCCTGCGGGAGATTTCGACCTGCAGCTGAATCGTCAGCTCGACGCCACTGTCCAGCGCTTCCAGGGCTTTGTCGCCAAGGTCGTAGTCGATACGCGCATCCAGGTAGTAGACACCCTCGGCTAACCTGGCGGTGGCTTTGCGAATTTCAAAGCTGCCACCCGCCGCTACCGCCGATGTTGGGAAGCCCAGGAACAACAGGAACAAAACCGGGAGTATTCCGGAAGTGGCTGCCTGGGCAGCAGGCTTAAGCTGTATTGGGCTGGCTGACATGAAGCACCAAAGCGTGCCGTCAAGCAGCCCGCTTTTTGATTAAAGCATAATAGAAGCCGTCCATTGCGCCGGCTCCCGGCAAGATGGTCTGGCCCGGGCCCTGGCAGTCATCTGCGACCGCGGATTGCGGCAGGCCGGTCGCCACGATATCCGCGTCCGCGCGACCCTGCTGGAAACCCGCCACAACATCCTGGTTCTCTGCGCGCAGCACCGAACAGGTTGCGTAGAGCAGGCGTCCGCCGGGCCGCAGCACGGCCCACAGCGAGGCCAGCAATTCATGCTGTGCTTGCGCAAAGCGTTCAAGATCCGTTGCCCGCCGCAAGAAGCGGATATCTGGATGGCGCCGGATTACCCCCGTTGCCGAACAGGGCGCATCGAGCAAAATCGCATCGAACTGATTGCCGTCCCACCAGTCATCGGTTTTTCTGGCGTCTGCCGCGATCACCGTGGCGCGCTGTCCAAGCCTGGACAGGTTGGCCTCCACCATCGCGAGCCGGTCTGCATCAGCATCCAGAGCCACAAGCTCAAGCTCGTCGCCGCCGATTTCCAGCAAGTGATTCGCTTTACCCCCGGGCGCAGCACAGGCATCGAGCACGCGCTCGCCAGGCTCAGCCTTGAGTATCGGCGCCGCCAGCTGAGCCCCCGCATCCTGCACGCTAAGTTCGCCCTCGGCGAAACCTGGCAGCGCATCAACGCCCACCGCGTCAGCGAGGCGCAGGGCTCCGGGTACATGGTCGGATTCGCTTGCGTCCAGCCCCGCATCCGCGAGTCGCAGCTGAGCCTCGGCCACGGTTGTGCGGCAGCGATTCACGCGCAGCCATAGCGGCGGCTGAACCTGATTGGCGGCAAGCATGTCTCGCCAGGCCGTTGGCCAGTCTCTCCGGATCGCCTGAACCAGCCAGTCGGGATGTGCGTAGCGCGCGCTGTCGTCCTCATTGACACGCGCGAGTAACGCATCTCGCTCGCGCTGAAAACGCCGCAGAGTTGCGTTCACCAAACCAGCACCGTGGCGCCGGTTAAGTTTTCGCGTCGTCTCAACGGCTGCCGACACCGAGGCGTAGCCCGGCGCATGACCCTCGCTGAGTTCAAACAACCCTACCGACAGCACAGCCTCCAGGATTCGATCCTGACGCCGCAGGCGGCGATCGAGCATTGCGTTAATCAGCGCCCGGTGCCGCCAGTGCCAGCGCAGCGCGCCAAAGGCCAGGGCCTGCGCCTGGGCTTGCTCGCGGGCCGGTAGCGGCGGACCTTCAGCCAGCGCATGATCAAGCCGCTTACCCGACGCCAGCACAGCATCCACAGCGCGTGCAGCAGCGACCCGGCTTGCGACACCCTCGGTCGCCATGCTTAAACGCCCAGCACTTGCCCGGCAAGCGAGCGGCCGCGGGCGAAATCGCCGGCCGGCAATCGTTTGCGGCCCGCGAGCTGGAGTTCCAATACACGCAGGCAACCCATTCCAGTCTGGACGATCAGGTCGTCTGCATCAGCGCTGACGATTTCACCTGGTATGGCAGAAGTCGAGCTCGCCGTAATAGGTTCGGCCCGCCAGATCCGCAGCCGTTTGCCCGTGATGGTGGTCTCCGCCACGGGGCGCGGATGGTAAGCGCGCACCATGCGCGCTATGCGGCGCGCGTCTTGCTGCCAGTCAATCACGGCATCCGCTTTGTCGATGCGACCGGCGTAGGTCGCACCCGCGGCTGGCTGCGGCACAGGCTGCAACCGGCCAGCAACGATGTCGTCCAATTGCTCGGCCAGCAGACTGGCGCCGAGTTCGGCCAGCCGGTCATGCAGATCGCCGGCCGTATCGCCCGGCCCTATCGGCGTCTCTTCAGTGGCGTAAACCGGGCCCGTGTCCAGGGTTTGCTCCAGCTGCATCAGACTTACCCCGGTCTTTGCATCACCGGCCAGCACAGCCGCCTGAATGGGCGCTGCACCGCGCCAGCGCGGCAGCAGCGATGCGTGCACATTTATACAGCCACGCGTCGGCAACTCGAGCACTGCGGCCGAAAGAATCTGGCCGTATGCCACGACCACGAGGAGATCGGGATGCAGCGCTGCCAACGCCTCAATGGCATCGGCCGAACGCATGGACTCGGGCTGCAGGACGCGGTACTGATGCCGGGTTGCCTCGGCTTTGACCGGACCTGGCCGGATCTCGCGGCCACGCCCGGCTGGGCGATCAGGCTGCGTCAATACGCCGACGACTTCGTGCCGGCTGGCAGCCACCGCTTGCAAACTGGGCACAGCGAAATCCGGTGACCCCGCGAAAACAATGCGGCCTGCTCTCGGACCCATATGCGCGCGGCGGACTAGTGTCCTGTTGCGGGAACAATCGGGGCACGTCGGCGGCGGATCTTCTTCGCTGGCGAAGCGCGGCGGCGAGTCAGAGCGAGGCGATGGCGAGAAGTTGTAACCAGGCCAGATGCAACAAGGACGCGCCGGGTGCGCTGACTGGCTTGGGGCTCAGGCACTGGATTGCCTAGATAGCGGGCGCAACGGCGCTGCCGTCGTCGCGGCGGCGCGTTTTGCTCAGGCGTTTGCGCAGTCGCTGCTGCTTGAGCGATGACAGGTAATCAACGAACAGCTTGCCATCGAGATGGTCCATCTCATGCTGGATACACACGGCGAGCAACCCATCGGCGTCCATCTCAAACGTCTCGCCTTCCCGGTTGAGCGCGCGCACGCGAATCTGCTCCGCGCGGCTGACCGTCTCCGTATAGCCGGGTACCGACAGGCAACCCTCCTCGCTGTCACAGTCGCCCTCGGTTGCCACGAGCTGGGGATTAATGAAGCAAAGCGGCGCCTCACGATTTTCGGTGCAATCCACCACCAGCACCCGCTTGTGGACATCCACCTGCGTCGCCGCGAGCCCGATACCGGGCGCGGCGTACATGGTCTCAAACAGGTCGTCCACCAGGCGTTGAATCTCCGCGTCCACGGTCTCCACAGGCACCGCTTTGGTGCGGAGACGCGGGTCCGGGTATTCGAGGATATTCAGGATCGCCATGCTGCTTCCTTCACAGTTTCGCCTAGATCGCTATCAATGGCCGCTAATTTTATGATATATCGGCACATAGACTGCTCAGGACACAGGTAGTTTCAGGGGTTTAGCCGAAGGTCCTGACCGCGTTGTTGTCGCGCTGCGGGATGCGCTGCGAGGAGTATAACAATGGGCCTCCTCGCGCCCGTCGCGCCATTGAACATAGGGATGGTCCCTCCATGAACAGGTTCCCGTTTACTCGTCGTGGCCTCCGCCCGATCGCCCTGATGCTGGCCGCCGTCGTCTCGGTGCTGCTGTCCGCCGCGATCACGCCCGTGGCTGGCCAGGGCGGCAATGGACCCAGCCTGCGAACTGACCACCCGGACCGCTATGTGGTTCAACGGGGCGACACGCTGTGGGACATCTCCGGCATGTTCCTCCGCGACCCCTGGTACTGGCCGGAAATCTGGTACGTCAATCCCCAGGTTGAAAATCCACACCTTATATATCCCGGTGACCTGCTAACGCTGGTGTACGTCGATGGCCAGCCACAGCTCCGCCTCCAGCGGGCGGCCAGCACCGGCGACGGCAAGCTGTCACCGAGAGTCCGCGAGCAGGATCTTGACGAGGCCATCACCACGATCCCGTTTGACGTGATCAGCGCTTTCTTGAGCAAGGGAACCGTGCTGGAGAAAGACGAAATCGACGGCCTGCCCTACGTGGCGGCCATTCGTGACGGAAGACTGATTGCTGGAGAGGGCAACGACGTCTATGTCCGCGGCGACGGGACCGACACGGACAGCCCGGAAGGCTTCAGCGTGGTGCGTATCGGCGAACCGATGACAGATCCGGATGACGACACGGTGGTCGGCTACGAGGGCATTTTTGTCGGCGAAGGACAGATTCGGCGGGGCGGAGACCCGGCCACGCTCAGGCTTGGCGAAACCCGCCGTGAAGCGTTGCAGGGCGATCGCCTGCTAGACCTTGATTTCGATGTGCCGCTGAACTTCTATCCGCGGGCGCCAGAAGCGGAGATCGACGGCAAGATCATCCACGTGGTCGACGGGATCTCGCAGATCGGCCAGTACCAGGTGGTAGTGATTAACCGCGGCGCGCGCGATGGCCTGGAGACCGGCAACGTGCTGCGCATTCTCAGCGTTGGCGGCATGTTGAACGACAGACTCGCAAATAACGTGATGGGCCAGAAAATCAAGTTGCCGGATGAACCGTCCGGCACTTTAATGGTCTTCAAGACCTACGACCGAATCAGCTACGCGCTGATCATGGAAGCCACCAGCGAGATTCACACGCTCGACCGGGTACTTAATCCGGCATAGCGCGCCCGCGGTCGCTCATGACCGCGATGCCAGGCTCCTGATTCGGCCGTCGGCAGGCGGCAAAGTACAGGAGCGTCGTTGATAAGCACTGCATGGATGCGACTCGCTCAGGCAGGGAACCTGAGCGGCCAGCGGCTTGAACGTTTATTGAGCCGGTTCGGGGACGTCGGGGATGTTGTGCGCGCGTCTGCAGCGGACCTCGCCGCAGCCGGTTTAACCGACAGCATGGCAGAGCGCCTGCGCGACCCGGATCCGGAGATCGCCGCGGCCACAGAAGCCTGGCTCGAACACAACGACCATCACCTCGTTACCTGGGTCGATAGTCATTACCCCGCGCTACTGCGGGAAATCTCCGGTGCCCCGGCCTTTTTGTTCGTTGCCGGTCATCTCAACACGCTCGAACTGCCGCAACTGGCCGTTGTTGGCAGCCGCAACGCAACCGGCGCGGGACTCGACAACGCCTTTCGCTTTGCGGCCTACCTCGCCGGCGCGGGGTTCACCATCACCAGCGGGCTCGCCCGAGGCATTGATGGAGCCGCCCATCGCGGCGCGCTCAAGGGCAGCGGCTCCACGGTTGCGGTGTGCGCGCACGGGCTGGATCAACTGTATCCGCCAGCGCACGCTGAGCTTGCCGGGCAGATCGTATTGAGCGGCGCCCTCGTCAGCGAGTTTGCGCCCGGCGTCCCGCCGCGCCGCACAAATTTTCCGCGGCGCAATCGAATTATCAGCGGACTCAGCCTCGGCACACTCGTCGTGGAAGCGGGACAACGCAGTGGTGCCCTGATCACTGCCAGGCTGGCCAGCGAACAGGGTCGCGAGGTATTTGCGATTCCGGGTTCGATTCATAGTCCGCTGTCACGCGGCTGTCACCGCCTCATTCGCGACGGCGCCACGCTAGTTGAAACCGGCGCAGACATCGTTGAGGAACTGCGCGGCCTGCTTGAGGGCATCAGCAGCACGATTGAACAAAATTCAGGCCTGCCGGAATCGGACCGTGCCGATTTTATGACTGATCCCCAATACCGGCAGCTGCTTCATCACATGGGTTATGACCCGCTCAGCGCCGATCAACTGGTCACCAGGAGTGGATTGACGAGTGCTGAGGTTTCCTCCATGCTTTTGCGACTGGAGCTTGCCGGGCTGATCGAGACACTCAGCGACGGCAGGTATCAGCAGAGGGAAGAAGGGCATCCAAAACAATGAGTGAAACGGTGCTTGACGTGCTCATGTACCTGTTCGAAACCTATTCCGAGCAGGACTTCGAACAAGAGCCGGAGCCTGACCAGAGCGTTTTGCGCGAAGAACTGCTGCAGGCCGGCTTCGGCGAACCGGAAGTAGATCACGCTCTGGACTGGCTGGAAGGCTTGAGCGCTCGCCAGGGTGACGAGCCTTTTTCTGCGCCCCCGGCGGAACGGTCGGTGCGTTTGTTCAACGCGTTCGAACTGTCGCGGCTCGACGCACAGTGCCGCGGCTACATTCTGTATCTTGAGCAGATCGGCATACTCACGCCGGCGCAGCGCGAACTGGTTATTGACCGGTTGGTTGCGCTGGGTCCTGGCGATATCGACGTGGAGCAGATCAAGTGGGTTGTCCTGATGGTGCTGTTTAGCCAGCCCGGACAGGAGACGGCTTTTGCGCGCATGGAGGACCTGGTGTTCGAAGAGAACACGGGGATGGTGAACTGAGTTCGTTTAAGGCGACAAGATCACCTAACCTCCAGACCGCGGCCAAGCCGCGGTTTTTGCGTTTTGGCCAGGAAAACGTTAGACAGGCACCCGGCAACCCCGTAACCGACAGCAACGCCTGTCCAGCTAAGTCCGAATCTAGTCGATGAGCAGCAATATCGTCATCGTTGAGTCGCCGGCCAAGGCGAAGACTATCGAGAAGTACCTTGGAAAGGACTTCAAGGTACTGGCGTCTTACGGGCACGTGCGGGACCTCATTCCCAAGGAAGGGGCAGTCGATCCGGTCAACGGCTACGCGATGAAGTACGCCGTGATCGAAAAGAACGAGAAGCACGTCGCCGCCATCGAAAAAGCCATCAGGAAAGCCGACGCGCTGTATCTGGCCACTGACCCCGATCGCGAGGGCGAGGCGATCTCGTGGCATTTGTACGAGCTCCTTAACGAACGCGGGCTGCTGGACGATCTCGAGGTGCATCGCGTGGTGTTCTACGAAATCACCAAGGGTGCCATTCAGGCGGCGATAGACGAGCCGCGGGGCCTCTCGGCTGATCTGGTGAATGCCCAGCAGGCGCGCCGGGCGCTGGACTACCTGGTGGGCTTCAACCTGTCACCGTTGCTATGGAAGAAAGTGCGCCAGGGGCTCTCCGCGGGCCGGGTGCAGAGTCCTGCGCTGCGCATGATCGTGGAGCGGGAGCTCGAAATTGAGGCATTCAACCCGCGCGAGTACTGGACGCTCGAGGCCGACGTCAGCCAAAGCGGCAGCGAGTTCGCCGCGCGGCTGGCCGAGTACCGGGGCGAGAAAGTCGAGCAGTTCACCTTTGAAAACGAGCAGACCGCCACCGAAACGCGCAATGCGCTGATTAGCGCAGCGGGCGGTCAGGCAAACGCGGAAGAATCAGGGGGCCAGCTGCGCGTTAATGCTGTAGAACGCAAGCAGCGCAAGCGCAATCCGGCTGCGCCTTTTACGACCTCGACCATGCAGCAGGAAGCGTCGCGCAAACTGGGTTTTGGCGCACGCCGCACCATGATGACGGCCCAGCGCCTGTACGAAGGGATCGACACCGGCGAAGGCGCAGTAGGCCTGATTACCTATATGCGTACTGACTCGGTGAACCTCTCAGCCGATGCAGTCACCGAGATTCGAGGTTTCATCGAGGAACGCTACGGCAAAGACAACCTGCCCGATGACGTGCGCACCTATAAGACCAAGGCGAAGAACGCGCAGGAAGCCCATGAGGGCATACGCCCAACCAGCGTCCGCAACACACCTGATGATCTCAAGCCGCATCTCAACGAAGACCAGTTCAAACTCTACAGCCTGATCTGGAAACGCACGGTTGCATGCCAGATGATCCATGCCCTGTTTGACATGGTCGCACTGGATCTCTTGCCGGCCAAAGACCCGGGAGTGGGCCGGTTTCGGGCTACGGGTTCTACGCTGGTAAAACCAGGCTTCATCGCGGTTTATCAGGAAGGACAGGACGACGTTAAGGACGATGAGGCCGCCTCTGCTCTGCCTAAGGTTGAAGAAGGCGACATGATCGATTTGCGGCAGGTGCGGGCGGACCAGCACTTTACCGAGCCTCCTCCGCGTTATTCCGAGGCCAGTCTCGTCAAGACACTCGAAGAATACGGAATAGGCCGGCCGTCAACTTACGCCAGCATTATCTCCACACTACAGAATCGCGAGTATGTGGAAATGGATGGCAAACGATTCATTCCTACCGACGTCGGCAGAGTGGTCAATCGATTCCTCGCCAATCATTTCACGCAGTACGTCGACTACGGTTTTACCGCACGCATGGAAGATGAACTCGATGAGGTCTCGCGCGGCGAGCGTGACTGGGTCCCCGTGCTGGAAGCTTTCTGGACGCCCTTTGAGAAACTGGTCGAGGAAAAAGACGCTACCGTCAGCCGGGATGACCAGTCACGTCTGCTGGGCACCGATCCGAAATCCGGCAAGCCCGTCAGCGTGCGCATGGGCCGCTATGGGGCCTTTGTGCAAATCGGCACGCGTGAAGACGAGGAGAAGCCCAAGTTCGCCGGCCTGCGGCCCGGCCAGAAGATGGACACCATCCAGATGGATGAAGCGATGGAGCTGTTTAAGCTCCCCCGCAAACTTGGGGAAACGCCCGAGGGAGAGCCCGTATCCGCGAGCATCGGCCGTTTCGGACCGTACGTGAAGTACGGCAACAAGTTTGTCTCGATAAAAGAAGATGACCCTTACACCATCGAGCTCCCACGCGCGCTAGAGCTCGTTGCTGAAAAAAAGATCGCCGATGCCAACCGATTGATTCTGGATTTCCCTGAGCAGGGCATTCAGGTGCTGAACGGCCGTTACGGGCCGTATGTAACCAACAAAGAAAAGAACGCGCGCGTGCCGAAGGATCGCGAACCCAAGACCTTAACGCTCGCGGAATGCGAAGAGCTGCTGGCCGCAGCGCCGATGCGTGGCCGTCGCGGCAAAGCGGCCAAGAAGAAAGCCGCCGAGAAGAAGGCGACGGCAAAGAAAGCTGCGAAGAAGAAAACTACGGCCAAAAAGAAGAAGAAAAAGAAAAAAGCTAAGGCGCGTAAGAAAGCTGGCAAGAAAACCGCGGCCAAAAAAGGAACGGGCAAGTCTGCCCCGGCCGCACCCGCTGGCGGCGACTAGTATTGGGGTAAGACCCCGATTGCCACGACGCAAAGATTCCTCAACCGGTCCGATACTTCGTTGCGGAACGGCGCACAATGCGCATACGCGGAACCGCTGGCCGACCCTGATAAGTTTTGGTGTTGGTACGCTTCGCCACTCCGCTTGATGGTGTTGCAACGTGTATAAGCCAGCTGAGTTGCAGCGTGCAGGGGAGATAATTCGCCGTGGCGGCCTCGTGGCTTATCCAACGGAGGGCGTGTTTGGCTTGGGCTGCGATCCCGCCAATCGCGAGGCGGTGCTGCGGCTTTGCCAGCTGAAACTCCGGTCGTGGCGCCAGGGACTGATTCTGATCGCCTCAAGGCATGCACAGCTAGAAGGCTGGATCGCGCCATCACCTGCCGAGGCAGACCGGCTTGCTGGCGACGCTGGGCGCCCCATCACCTGGATCGTCAGCGCAGGGCCGCTGGCTGCGTTCTGGATAACCGGCGGCCGGGACAGCCTCGCTGTCCGGCTAACGCAGCATCCGGTCGCGGCCGGGCTATGCGCCGCCGCGGGCATGCCGCTGGTCTCAACGAGCGCTAATCGGAACGGCCACCCGGCAGCGCAGAACGCGCTACAGGCAAGGCGCTGGTTTGGGGAAGACCTTCACTGGATCTGCGGGGGCGCGACCGGCGGGCTCGGGAGCGCCACAGAGATCCGGCGCGCCTGTGACGGGCAAGTGCTGCGTGGCAGCGCGGCGCCTCGGAGAACCTAGGATTACGGTTATTCTGTAAAAATGTGCTAGCGTTTAGCTAGTTGTCCTAAACAACTGCTTCTAAAAACAAAAACAGAGGACCCCGACCCGCGCGGGGCAGGGAAGCATGAGCGGATTTCGCGCCCCGCTGGGGCTCGTTTTATTCACGGCTTTATTGACGTGCAACGCGCCATGGGCGGCTGCCGAGCTGCGCCGGATGGACCCCGACGTTGTCCTGCCACAGCCGTCCGATCGCTACTTCGACCAGCGCCTGTACATCGTGCAGCTCAAGCAGGCACCGGCCATGGCTTATGCAGGCGGCATCGACGGCATGGCGTCCACGCGTGCGCAACCCGGCAGTTCGTTCGACGCCGACGCTTCCGCCGTGCGGAACTACCGCCGCTATCTCACCGCACGGCATGATGAGCTGCTGCTTTCGGTGGGCGCCTATCAGGAAAAAGTCTACGGCTATCAGCTCGCCTTCAACGGCTTCGCAGCGAGACTAACCCCGGCCCAGGCGCAAAAGTTACGCGCCAAGCGCGACGTGGCTCGCGTCTGGGAAGATCAGCTTCGGTATCTCTACACCAATGACAGCCCTGCCTTCCTCGGTTTATTCGATGCTGGATCGGGCCTGCGCACAGGGCTCGGACTGCGGGGCGAAGGCGTGGTCATTGGCGTTATCGACAGCGGCATCGACCCCGATCACCCAAGCTTTACGAATGAGGTAACTGAAGCCGACATACCCAGTTTGTGCCAGTCATCCTGGGCTGAAAACTCACTGCTGGGCCGCTGGCTCTGCTACCGCTGGCGCAGAGAAGAAGATCAGCTTGAGTTTGAACCGCTCGCCAACTGGCGTGGCAGCTGCGAAGCCGGCGAGCAGTTTGAGTCAACCGCCTGCAACGGGAAGATTATCGGCGCGCGATACTACGTTGATGGTTTTTTGTCACGGCGAGCACTGGATGCAGGCGAATTTCTTTCGCCACGGGATGCAGACGGCCACGGCACGCATATTGCCTCGACTGCTGCGGGTAAAGAGGTACAGGCGACAATTGGTGGCAACAACGTCGCACGGATCGCAGGTGTTGCACCGCGCGCCCGTATTGCCGTGTATAAGGCCTGCTGGCTAGAGCCGGGACAAACGCGCGGCACCTGCAGCACTGCTGACCTGCAAAGAGCCATTGAAGATGCCGTCGCCGACGGCGTGCAGATCATCAATTATTCAGTGGGCAACACTGACATCAGCATCAGCGACCCGGATGATCTCGCGCTGCTCACGGCCTCAAACGCCGGTGTGCTGGGTGTCGTTGCCGGTGGAAACGACGGGCCCACGCCGGGCACGATTCTGTCGCCATCGGGCGCCCCGTGGGTTTTAACCGTCGCGGCGTCCAGCCGCGCCGGGCAACGTTTCGACAAGGCGATTCGCGTGCAGGCTCCGGCGGCGGTAGCCGCCGACTACCCGGCGCTGGAGGCAAGCTTCACACCAAGTCTCGCCAACGCCGGCCCGATCACTGGCGAACTCGTTTTGGTCAATGACGAGCTTGCCGTGATCCAGCCTGGCGAAATCGGCAGCTTCTTCGATGCCTGCGAGCCGATTCTCAACGGCGGCGAACTCAACGGTCAGATCGCCTTTCTTCAGCGTGGCGTGTGCGATTTTCAGGACAAGCTGCTGAACGCTCAGGCGGCCGGGGCAAGCGCCGCCGTGGTGTTCGATAACCAGGGCGGGCCGATTGTAATGGACGGCGTCCGCAACGGCGGCGTGAACATCCCGGCCGTGATGATCAGCCAGGCGAATGGAGAACTGCTGCTCGATTCGCTTAACGCCGGCTCCGAGATCGAGGTCACGCTAAACGATGCGCTGGTGATTACCCAAACTGAGGAGGGCGACACGATCGGTGAGTTTTCTTCGCGCGGACCAAATCTCACGGCCGTCGACATACTGAAGCCGGACATCACCGCACCGGGCGTTGATATCCTAGCGGCGCAAACGCCGCTGGTCGCGAACGGTGTTCGCGGTGAGCAGTTCCAGTACCTGTCGGGAACGTCGATGTCCGTGCCGCATGTGGCGGGCGTAGCCGCTTTGCTGAAGGAAGCGCGGCCGGGCTGGGGCCCCGCGGCCCTGCGCTCTGCGCTGATGACCACCGCGCGGCAGGATCTGCTGAAGGAAGACGGCGCCACCCCGGCCGACGCCTTTGACTTTGGTGCCGGTCACATCGTACCGAACGCGGCGCTTAATCCCGGGCTGCTGTATCTGGCTACGCCGGAAGATTACGATGCATTCCTCTGCGGTACAGGCGCACCCAGACTGAGTGATCCCGCCTGCCTGGCGCTGGAGACAGATGGCTTTTCAACCAGGGCGCCGGACCTGAATCTTCCCAGCATTGCACACGGTAATCTGGTGTTCGAAGACAGCTTGACCCGCCGTGTTTACAACAGCGGGCCGTCTGGCACTTACACGCTGAGCGTCGATCCGCCACCTGGCATTGATGTCACCGTTGCACCGACCAGCCTGACCCTGAACAGCGGTGCGGTTGGCGAGTTTGAGGTCACGCTAACGTCCCCCGTGCAGCAACCAGACACGTGGCGTTTCGGCGCCCTGACCTGGTCGGACGGCGCGCACGACGTGCGCAGCCCACTCGCCGTAAGGCCAGTGGATTTCCTGGCACCGCTGGAGGTTACCGGCAATGGCTTAACGGGGACCATCACAGTACCCGTGAAGTTCGGCTATGACGGCAACTATGCGATTGCGCCAACCGGCCTGGTCGCGGCAGACGTCATCAGCGAGTTCGTCGCAGACGATCCTCTGAACAGCTACGCCTTTGAGCCGGTCAACGCGCTCTTGCCACTAAGCGTCGCGCGTTTTGCACTGGATGTAGACCCGGATGACCTGCTAGACCCCACGAACCCGGCAGATACCGATGACCTGTTTCTAAGGTTCGCTTTGTTTAACGAAGAAACCGACGGCAACGACGATCTGGATCTGTACGTCTACTTCTGCAGCGGCGACGATAGCACCGCGACCACGTTTCAGTCGTGCGACACAATGAACGTCTTGAGCAGTTTCAATGAAGACTCCAACGAGCAAGTTGACGTGTTCGGCCTGAATCCGGGTGACCCGTTAGGCCCCGGCACGTTCGTCATCGACGTGCATGGCTTTGATACTGACCCGGTTGCAGGCGGACCAGGCGCCAACTTTCAGCTTTTCGCCTGGCGCCTGCAGCAAGGGGATGACGCCGGCAATCTGAACATCACTGGACCCGCGGCAGCGACTGCCGGCCAGTCAGCCGACGTGCAGGTTGGGTGGACGGTTCCAGCAAGCGGCCGCTATCTCGGCGGCCTGTCGCATGTTGGCGAGGGTGGCACCGTGCTGGAATTTACCACCGTCCGCATCAATCCCTAGAACGCGCGGACAATCATCTGCGCTAAGCCAACGCGGCACACTCAGTGTGCCGGTAACAGCCAATCAGGTGATCATTCACCATGCCGGTTGCCTGCATATGCGCATAGATGATGGTGCTGCCGACAAACTTGAAGCCGCGCTGCCTGAGATCTTTGCTGAGCGCATCGGAAATCGGCGACGTCGCCGGTACGTCTTCCTGACGGCGAAAGCGGTTTTGAATCGGCTCCCCGTCCACAAAGCCCCAGATGTACTCAGAGAAACTCCCGAGTTCTTCGACTACGCGCAAGAAAGCGCGGGCATTAGTAACGGCTGCGGCGATCTTCAGGCGATTGCGAATGATTTTCGGGTTCTGAAGAAGCTTGGCCTGCTTGGCCTCGGTAAACCGCGCAACTTTGACCGGATCGAAGTTCGCAAAGGCCTCGCGGTAGCCATCCCGCTTGTGCAATACGGTAGACCAGCTTAAGCCCGCCTGCGCACCCTCCAGGATCAGGAACTCAAACTGGCCCGCGTCGGTGCGCAGGGGCACGCCCCATTCATGATCGTGGTAGTCACGGTAGGCGTCGCTAACACCCTCGCTCCAGGGGCAGGCAGCCAGGCGTGCTGTTTTACCCTTGATCATCTGCATCGATACCCCATCGCTGAACGTCCTGTGCGGATGTCCTCAAGCTGTTCGGCCCTGAATATTATGGTAAAACTGCCGGCTACATGAGACGTCCACGCGGTTTGCCCAGAGTTGCCGCGCGTCAGGGCACCTAAGGAGCCGGCGGTATGACAGACCGTTATGGGGTCATTGGCCACCCAATCGCACACAGCAAGTCGCCGGTTATCCACGCGCAGTTCGCGCGGCAAACGGGGCACGACATCCGCTACGAAGCCATTGATATCGAGCCCAGGAAACTCAAGAAGACCATACGCCGGCTGGTCCGCGATGGTATTCGCGGTTTCAATGTCACGGTACCTCACAAGGAAGCGATAGCTGATCTTATGGATGCCAATGTCGGTCAGGCCGAGCGCGCCGGCGCGGTGAATACCGTGTCGGTAACCAGCGATCACTCGCTGGCCGGCGACAACACGGACGGCATCGGACTGATCCGCGACCTTACCCACAATCTGCGCGTGAGTCTGGAGGGTGCCACCGTGCTGGTCCTGGGAGCAGGCGGTGCGACCCGCGGAATCGTGCCGGCGCTGCTGGACGCCGGCACGGAGTCTTTGACCATCGCCAACCGCACTTTGCAGCGGGCTCAGGATCTTGCTGACACCTTCGGCAATGAAGGTGATATTGCTGCAAGCACGTTTGAGGATCTCGCCAATCAGCGGTTCGAGCTGGTGATTAACGCCACGTCGGCCGGCCTGCAAGGCGAGGTGCCGCCGTTTCCGCCCTCAATTATTGGTCCGAATACAGTCTGTTATGACCTGTCTTACGCCATGACCGAAACACCCTTCGTCGCCTGGGCGCGCGAACATGACTGCCGCCATGCCCACCAGGGCTGGGGCATGCTGGTCGAGCAGGCTGCCGAATCATTCCGGATCTGGCGCGGGGTGCGGCCGGATACGGGGCCGGTATTGCGGCAGCTTCGCTGACAAAAATTCCACCCTCGGTCATCAGTTGGGGTCTGACCCCGAATGCAGAGACCTTCTCATTGGCCTGACGGCCATTTTCGTTTGCTGATTTGACAATTACCCCGAACCGGCGAACTATCAGTCCGTTGTTGTTGTGACACATCGCGCCGGGACGCAGGGGGAATGCGGTCCGGCACTGTGCGAAGTGTCAATCCGCCACAGGGGGCACTCACCATGAGTTCTGACTCGCGTCATTCGCGGCCGACTGCCATGCGCATGCATCCACTCTCCGGCGCGATCGCGCTGGCCGTCGGCTCTATAACGATTACCGGGATCGGCAAACCAGTGATGGCCGCGGAAGGGCTTTACGACGAAGTGGTGGCTACCGCCACGCGACGTGAGACCAGCGTGCAGGACATTCCTTACAACATCGCGGCCGTTGGCGCCGAGCAGATTGAGAAGGAAGGCATTACTAACGTGGTCGAGCTGGCACGTATTGTGCCCGGCCTCATTGCTATCGAGCAGGGACGAAGAAATCCCTCACCGACCATCATGCGCGGCATCAGCGTGGATGCTCTCGCCCAGAGTGAAGCTCAGGGTAATGACAATGGTGGCGCGGTCGCTACGTACGTAGGGGAAATCCCTGTGTACATCGATTTACTACCCGTTGACCTAGAACGCGTTGAGGTGCTGATTGGTCCGCAGGGCACGCTCTACGGCGCAGGCTCGCTGGCCGGCGCCATACGTTACATCCCGGCGCGACCCGACTACGACGCGTTTTCCGCCAAGGTGCGTGGCAAGGTCTATGGCATGGCCGAATCCGACGACGGCAGCTTTGACCTGGAAGGCACGCTCAATTTGCCGATCAGCGAGAACCTGGCATTTCGGGGCTCACTTGGCTATCTCGATGAGGCCGGCTTTGTGGACCAGCATTACCTGGTTCGAGAGCCCGGTGTCTCTAGTCCCGAGCCGGATTTCACGGATCCCGCTGACGTCGAGGCCAATCTCCGCGCCGAGGAGGACACGAACACCACGGAGATTCTGTTCGCGCGCGCTGCGCTGGCCTGGCAGGCCACCGATGAGATCGAAGGCATATTCACATACACCTACCAGAATCAGGATTCGGGCGGCCGCCAAATCAATCACGCTCCGTCATTGCAGGTGATTGAAGACGCGCAGGGCGTTGATATACCGAACGGGTTCTACAGCAATGGCCACCGCGTGCTTGAACCCGACGAGCGCACTAATCACATTCTCAATCTGGATGTGATCGTCGACCTGGGCTTCGCCGAGCTGACGTCCGCTACGGGCTACATTGACTTCGACGAGGAAAGCCAGCGGGACCAGACCGACCTCCTGCTGACCTTCGGCTTTACCTACGCCGACTTTCCCGAGTTTACGGCATTCACAACGGACCCTCAGGAAGAACAGACCTTCACGCAGGAACTGCGGCTCGTCTCAACAGGTGACGGACCGCTCAACTGGATTGCGGGCTTCTTCTACAGTGATTCCGAGCTCGACGCGCTAAGCTTGGAGTTCACACCCAATCTGTATCAGTTCGCTGGCTTTGCCGAAGTCCCACAAGTGGTCCAGAGATTCGGCAACAACGTCGAATACATTCAGATATCTGACGAAGAGCTCACTGAGTGGGCATTGTTTGGCGAGATTGGCTTTCAGATTACGGATCAATGGCAGGTCACCGGCGGTATTCGCTACTTCGATGTAGAGAACACGGTGAGTGACGGCATCGGCTTTCCGTTTTTCAATCAGGTTCTTGCGATTGATCCAAACGACGCCACCCAGCAGGTCTGGCTCAACGAGACCACTGCTACTCAGGATATTGATGACACCATCTTTAAGTTCAACACATCCTACAATTTCAGCGACGATGTTATGGCGTACTTCACTTTCAGCCAGGGCTACCGCAACGGTGGTACAAACGGCATTCAGGACTGTGCAAGCATTCCAGCGCCGAATCCGAATGTCGTGTGCGGCAATGCGAACCAGCTCGCTTACGGACCAGACACAACGGACAACTACGAAGTTGGTCTACGCACAACTCTGGCTGATGGTGCGATAACGGCAAATCTTGCCGTCTTTTTTGTGGAGTGGGATGACGTGCAGGTCGCAGATGTGTCTGACGGCGGCACGTTCCCGATTATCGTCAACGGGGATACGGCAGAGTCCGAGGGTCTCGAGGCCCTGCTGAAAGCCAGCCTATCAGAGAACTGGTACCTGACAATGGCTTACACGTTTACGGATACGGAGCTTTCGTCACCCGCGCCGCTGCTGGAGAACGGCACTGCCAGTGACGGTGACAGGCTGCCGGGTACTCCGGAGCATGCGGGTAGTTTCCGCCTGGACTACACTGCGCCGATCAGCGCGGAACTGGACCTGACAGCAGGCTACGGATTTAACTTCCAGTCCGATGTCTACACCAAGCTAGGGGTCGGCGGTGAGTGCTGCCGGCCGGATGACGGCTCAACTCGCCCCGGGCCGGGCGAAGTGCTGGGCGGGTATGCAATACACAACGTCCAGGTCGGGGTGGAGGCGGACCAATGGTCGGCGAGACTCTTTGTAAATAATCTATTCGACAAAGAGGCAGTAACCGGTGTTCGCACGGACCCAAGCTTCATTGGCCGCGCCGGCTTTGGAGCCGACTATGCCCTGCGCCGTTACTTCAACTACATCCTGACGCCTCGCTCGGTCGGAGTCGACTTCACCTACAAGTTCGACTAATCACGGGACTCGACAAGCAGCGTTAACAGCCGGGCCCTCGCCCGGCTGTTACTATTTGGGCGTCGCCAAAATAACAACCATGCACCGTGACCCAGCCCTACGCCGCCGAGATCGCCTCTGTTCACGAGGCCGCCGCCGAAGCGCTGCAGCAGCAACGCTTTGGCGACACGGAACGTCTCTGTCGTGAGCTCCTGAAGTCAGCGCCACGCGATGCGGAAGCAATGTTCTTATACGGCGTTGCTTCGCTTGAACAGCAGAAGCTCGAACAGGGATTGCGTGCGCTCCAGCAAACGGTGCTGCTGGAGCCAGAGCAACCACGCTACCTGGCCCAGTTCGCGCGCTGCCTGTCGGTAGCCAAGGCTGACAAGCAGGCGCTCAAGATTGCGGAGCAGGCCAGTCGCCTGCCAACGGAAGATCCCCTGGTGCTGGATACCCTGGGCTGCGTCTACAGCCGGGCGGGCGAGCACCACAAGGCGCTTCAGGCTTTCCGGCAGGCAGCGGCGAAACGGCCAACGGAGGCCAGCTTTCAGTTCAATCTCGCCGCTTCCGCCAAGTTCACCGGTGACTTTGCCGCAGCGGAGCAGGCCTACGAAGCGGCTATCGAACAGAAACCTGATCACTATCCGGCGCACTGGGCGCTGGCGAATCTGCGCCGTCAAACGCCTGAGGAGAACCATGTTGAGCGGCTTACGGCGCTGTTGCCCGCCGCGGCGAAAGACGCTGACGGATTGCTGTACCTCTGCCACGCCCTGGCTAAGGAGCATGAAGACTTAGGCGATTTTCACAAGGCGTTCAGTTATTGGCAGCAGGGCAATGCCGCCAAGAGGTCAATTCTGCACTACGACTTTGCTGAAGACGCGCGGATGTTCACCAGCCTGCGTGAGAGCTTTCACTCACCCCTGTCAGGCGCAGCCGGATACGTTACCAACGAGCCGCTATTCGTTGTCGGCATGCCCAGAACAGGGACCACACTGGTGGACCGAATTCTGTCCAGCCATTCCACAGTTCAGTCCGCAGGTGAACTCAGGAACCTCAGCGTGCTGATCAAACGGGCAGCCGGCTCCAGGTCGTCGCGCGTTCTGGATACGGAGACGATCGAGCGAAGCCATAGCCTGAAGTGGGCCACACTGGGCGAGCAGTACCTGCGCAGCACGCGCCCGGGAACAGGGCAAAGCGCACACTTTATAGACAAGACGCCGCTTAACTTCTTGCTACTTGGGCATCTCTGTCAGGCTCTGCCCAACGCAAAGATCGTTTGCCTTAGAAGGCATCCGCTCGATGCCATCTTCAGCAATTTCAAGCAGCTTTTTGCGGTGGACGTTTCCTACTACGACTACGCCTACTCGCTGGAAGACACCGCGCGATACTACGTCGAGTTCGACCGGCTGATCGCTCACTGGGACACGATTTTCCCTGGCAGAGTTCTGCAGGTTCAATACGAAGAAGTGGTGGCAAATCAGGAGTCTGAAACCCGGCGCTTGCTCGAGTTTTGCGCTCTGCCCTGGGAAGACGGCTGCCTGAGTTTCGAGCGGAATGCCGCGCCGGTTGCCACAGCGAGTGCGGTACAGGTGCGACAGCCGCTATACAGCCGCTCGGTCGGTCGCTGGCGCAACTATACTGCCGAGCTTGAACCAGCCCGGCAATTACTTGAGGCTGCCGGCATCGCGATCGACTAAGCGATCGACCGCTCTACAGAAACCCCGCTTAGTCCAGAGGCTGCTGCCTCTGGACCACGGCCCATTTTGAGTCTTCAACAACCCAATGACGCCTACCGAGCTGATTCTTGCCAATGCGGTGATCGCTTTGGCCGCGCTGATACAGGCGGCGAGTGGCGTGGGAGCCGGCTTTATCCTGGTGCCGATTCTTGCCTGGATCAATCTGGCACTAATTCCCATACCCGTTATCGTCGCCAGTCTCTCCCTGACGACCGTCATGCTCTGGCGGGAAAGGCAGTTTGTAGATCGGCAGCATGTGCCGCTGATATTTGCAGGCATGGTGCCCGGTGCGTTAGCCGGCAACTGGCTCCTGCAGTCGGTTGCCAGCGATCAGACCGGTTTGGTTTTTGCGCTGGTGATTTTATTTGCCATTGGATTGACCGCTTCCGGCCTGCGCATCCCCTTCAACGAGGGCAGTTGCCTGATAACTGGTGGATTGACGGGCGCGATGGCGGCAAGTTCAGGATTCGGTGCGCCGCCGCTGGCCATTCTTTATCAAGAAGCCGGGGGCGCGAGGCTGCGGGCCACGCTCGCGCTGCTGTATACCGGCGCGTCGCTGATTCTTCTTGTTCTGCTGGCCCTGGTTGGCGACCTGGATCCGGGTGACCTTGAGGCCGGCATTCTGCTCATGCCCGGCGGTTTGCTCGGCTGGGCCATCGTCACCCGCATGCGCTGGCAGCTCGATAACCACACCACGCGGCCCGTGGTGCTAACCCTATCGGCGGCTGCAGCCGTCGCGCTCCTGATCCGCAGCCTCTGAAACGACGTCAGGTGTGGGCTCAGACTCCGTTCTCCGAAAACGACCAACGCCGAGGGCGTGGGTCGGGGAAGCCTGGAGGAGACACAAGCGCAGCGCAGCGGGCCCTTCGACGGAAGGCTTCCCCGGACCGCGCCCTGGTTTTCAGCCAGTTGCAACTAGCCTCACGCCTAACGCATCGTCACCAGCTCTTCAGCGCTGGTCGGATGGATTGCCACCGTGTCGTCGAAATCGCGCTTGCACGCACCCATCTTTATCGCAACTGCAAAACCTTGCAGCATTTCGTCAGCACCCGGGCCGTGAATATGCACGCCTGCCACCCGTTCTTCTTCGCCGATGGTTACGAGCTTCATGCGGGTTTTCGGCTTGTGCGTGGTCACACCATTAAACAGCGATACAAACTCTGACTGATAGATACGCACGGCGTCGCCGTGCTGCTCGCGCGCTTCCGCCTCAGTCAGCCCGCACGTTCCCACCGGCGGATGACTGAATACAACCGAGGCGATGTTTCGGTAGTCGAGGTGCCGCCCTTCCATGCCGCCAAAGACCCGGTCGGCGAGCCGCCGGCCGGCTGCTATCGCGACGGGCGTCAGCGCATCGCGACCGGTGATATCGCCGACGGCATAGACGCCTTCAACATTGGTCTGCTGAAACTTGTCCGTGGTCACGAAACCCTGGTCGTCGACCTCAACACCGGCGGCCTCAAGACCAATCCCCGAGGTCAGCGGCCGGCGGCCAATCGCCCACAGCCATTGATCGAACGGCCCGTGCTCAGAATCGTCCGCCAAAGTGGCGCTGATCCCTGCGTCCGTTCGGCGCAGCCGTGGCTGCAGGCTGTTCGGTCGAAGTTCGATGCCATCATTGGCCATGGCCTCCAACACGCCCTGCTGCATCGTTGCGTCAAAGTTTCGCAGGACCGACTCGTAACGATAAAAAAGTGTGACCTGGGCACCAAGTGCCCGCAGTACGCCGGCCAGCTCAACCGCGATGTATCCGCCGCCCGCTACAGCGACCCGGCCGGGCAATTCATCCAGCTCAAAAAACCCATCGGAAGTAATGCCCAGATCCGCGCCCTCAA
The DNA here is from genome assembly GCA_028285245.1 of Gammaproteobacteria bacterium. GTDB lineage: Bacteria > Pseudomonadota > Gammaproteobacteria > Steroidobacterales > J054. The sequence goes on from JANQPY010000063.1 coordinate 50,639, forward strand.
GATCGGGTACCAGCGGTTCACCTCCGGTCGCAATCAAGACGTGTGGTGCGGTGAGCCGCTGTTCACCGGCAATCACCGTGTGAGCGTCGGCCAGGCTCGCCTCGGCCGCAATATAGTCAACGCTCTTGTTAGAGAGGTTTCTTGCATAGATGCCGTTGAGGCGCTTGATGTAAGCGTCGCGGTTCTGCTTCAGATGCTGCCAGCCATGTTCGATGTTCTCCGGCAACTTGAAACCGTACTCACGGGCATCATGAAAGCTGTGCGCCAGACCGGCCGCGTTGAACATGACTTTCTTAGGCACGCAGCCCACGTTGACGCAGGTGCCCCCCAGACGTGCGCGTTCAATTACAGCAGTCCTGGCGCCGTACTCCGCAGCCCGCTGAGCGCAGGCCAGCCCGCCACTGCCGCCGCCAAGTACCAGAAAGTCATAGCTGTCGGCCATGCTTGTCTCCGCTCAACCTCCTAACCGGCCCTGAATTCTACCTGTGATACGATCCGATGACGCCGTTCGAGCGCCCGACTCACCGTGACAGAAACTCGTTTTTCAGACAGCTATCTGCCGGCTTTTTCCAGCTTGCAGCCGGACCAGATCGAACCCGATATTCGCAAAGTGCTCGGGGAGAATCGCGCACGCGTTGACCAGCTGATTGCCGAGGCCAACGAGGGCGGAGACTTTGAAACCAGCATTCTGCCGCTCGAGGAACTGGCGGAGCGACTGCATCGCGTCTGGTCGCCAATCAGCCATCTGCACGGCGTAGCCAACACGCCGGAACTGCGCGAGGCCTATAACGCCTGCCTGCCTGAACTCGCACGCTACGAGACGGAGCTTGCTCAGGACGAACGCATCTGCGCTCTTTACCAGGCGGCGATGAAAAAGATTCCCGCGGATGAGCAGCAGGATGCACGGCGGATGCTGGAGCTGGGGCTGCGCGACTTCAGGTTGGCGGGAGTTGATCTGCCGCAGGAGCGTAAGCAGCGCTACAAGGAGATCGCTGAGGAATTATCGGCTACCCAGGCAAAGTTCGAACAGAACATTCTTGATGCGATGGCGGCCTGGTCACATTACGAATCAGACGCCGGGGCGCTTGCCGGCCTGCCATCCGCAACACTGGAGCAGGCTGCCGCGCGAGCGAAGCAGGCCAATAAGTCGGGCTGGCTGTTCACCCTGGACCAGCCAACCTACGTGGCGGTAATGACGCACGCAGAAAATCGCGATCTGCGGCGGTTGTTCTATCGAGCCTGGGCAACGCGGGCGTCCGATCAGGAGCCATCCCCAGCCGACTTCGACAACACTCAGGCCATCGAAACCATCCTCAGGCTGCGGCATGAAGCCGCTCAGCTCGTTGGGTTTGACAACTTCGCCGAGTACTCGCTGGCCTCGAAGATGGCCAGTTCAGTCGACGAGGTCAGCGGTTTCCTGGAGGAGCTGGCAAAGCGCTCCTATCGGGCGGCCAAGGATGAGCTGGCTTCCCTGGAGCGTTTCGCGGGACGGGCACTGGCCGCCTGGGACGTGGGTTTCTACGCGGAAAAACTGCGTGAAGAACGCTATGCCGTCTCGGACGCCGAGCTGCGGCCCTACTTTCCTTTGGACCGCGTGCTCACCGGGTTATTCGCGCTGATCCGGCGGCTGTACGGGGTCAACATTGCGCCGGTGGAAAACGTCGACGTCTGGCAACCCGAAGTGCGGTTCTATGCGGTTCGGGGTGCTAATGGCGAACTGCTTGGCGGCCTATACACGGACCTGTTTGCGCGGCCGGACAAACGCAGCGGCGCGTGGATGGATGAATGCGTAAATCGCATGCACTTCGGTGAACATGATCAGGTTGGTATTGCGCATCTCGTCTGCAATTTCTCACCGCCAACGGCTTCGGCCCCAAGTCTCCTCAACCACGATGACGTGCTCACGCTGTTTCACGAGATTGGCCACTGCCTGCACCATGTCTTAAGCCGGGTACCCTATCCCAGCGTTGCAGGCATTAATGGCGTGCCTTGGGACGCGGTCGAACTGCCGAGTCAGTTCATGGAGAATTTCGCCTGGGAACCCGAGGTCGTGAAGATGATCTCAGGGCATCATCGCACCGGGGAACAGCTCCCCGACAAACTGCTCGACAAGTTGCGCGCGTCAAGGGTATTTCACACCGGCATGCAGATGGTGCGGCAGCTTGAGTTCGCCATCTTCGACCTAGAGCTGCACGCGGAGTACGACCCGCGGCTGGGCAGTCAGCTTGGCACAATCCTCGAGCAGGTCCGTAAACGCGTCGCCGTCGTGCGGCATCCCGAGTACAACCGCTTTGCGCATGCGTTCTCCCATATCTTCGGCGGTGGCTACGCCGCCGGGTACTACAGCTACAAGTGGGCCGAGGTACTGGCGGCGGATGCCTGGTCCGCATTTGTCGAGCAAGGCGTCCTCGATGCGCAAACCGCGCAGCGTTTTCGTCACGGCATTCTTGAAGTGGGTGGCACGGTAGACATCGGCGAGGCATTCGCCGAGTTTCGTGGCCGCCCGCCGCGTATTGAACCTCTGCTGGAGCAAGCGGGGATACTAAGCGCTGCCGATGCCGGTTAGCCCCTCAGGCGCAGGATGAAAATCGCTAGCTGGAACGTCAATTCCCTGCGCGTCCGCCAGGCACATGTCGAGGACTGGCTGCGTACTCATCAGCCTGACGTGCTCGGCCTGCAGGAAATTAAGCTTGTGACCGAGGCGTTTCCCTACGAGGCGCTCGAGGCTGTGGGCTACCAGGCCGTTGCCCACGGGCAGAAGACGTACAACGGCGTCGCGCTACTCTCGCGCGAAGCAGGCGAGTCGATCAGTCTGGACATACCCGATTTCAGCGACGAACAGCGCCGCGTGATTGCCGGCACGTTTGATGGCGTCCGGGTTATCAACGTCTATGTGCCGAACGGCCAGAGCGTGGAATCGGATAAGTATCAGTACAAACTGAACTGGCTGCGGGCGCTGCACGACTATGTGCAGTCGGAGCTGGCCAGCCACCCGAGGCTGCTGATCATGGGTGATTTCAATATCGCGCCCGCGGACGAGGATGTGCACGATCCGGAAGGCTGGCGTGACAAGGTCCTGTGCAGCGGGCCGGAACGCGAACAACTTGAGAACCTGCTGGAGCTGGGGCTGGTCGACAGTTTCCGGCTGTTCGACCAACCGGAACGCAGCTATAGCTGGTGGGACTACCGCAATCTGGCCTTCCGGCGTAAGCATGGGCTGCGCATTGATCTGTTGCTGGCATCCAAACCCCTGGCCGACCAGTGCACCGAAGCCGGCATCGACATCGAACCCCGTAGGCTCGAGCGCCCATCGGACCATGCACCCGTATTCGCCATTTTTGGTTAACCCAAATGCGTCGCCAAGAGCCAATTCGTCTGAATCGCCAGGTCTGAGTTGCTAGACTTTGCAGACGCTCGCTGTTGCGGGAGCGCTGCACGGATCGCATGAAACTCGCTCACTCGAAATATTCTCTGTCTGCCTCGGATCGGCAGGATCGGCGCAACAACTACGACGTAACGAATACCGTCTGCGTGAGCGAAGTCACCGCCGTCCGGCGCGCCGTGTTGGAGCTGCTACAACAGGCCTTTCCGCATGCCGCGTTCGACTCGGTGTGGATGGCCTTTCATGATTTTGAGCGGCTGTTCGCCGGTCGACTGCCTGGCTATCTTGGCTGCGATACCGTCTATCACGATCTCCAGCACAGTCTGGACATGACTTTGGCTATGGCGCGACTGCTCGCTGGCTACGAAAGAAGCTGTGCGCCGGATGACCGGCTGGGTCATGAGCGCGCCGTGCTCGGTCTGGTTGCCGCGCTGTTTCACGATGCCGGATACATTCGCCGGGAGGATGATGCACATCGGCGCAACGGCGCGGAGATGACCAACTGGCATGTCTCGCGCAGCGCGGAATTCCTGCGTGGATATCTGCCGGGCATCGGTCTTGCTGATGAGGCGGAACTTGCAGCACGCGTTGTGCATTTCACTGGCTACGAGCTGAATCTCGATGAGATCGAGCTGGAAGACCCGCGTGACACACTGGTCGGCCATTTTCTCGGCACCGCTGATCTCATGGCGCAGATGGCGGATCGCTGCTACCTGGAAAAGTGCCGTGACCGGCTATTCAGCGAGTTTGTTATCGCGGGCATCGCCCTGGACAGGCGGCCTGGCGAAGCAACCAAGGGTGGGGAAGCGGTGCCGCGCTACGCGTCAGGCATTGATTTGCTGCGCCAGACGCCGCGGTTCTGGCAGGCCGGCGGCCGGGAACGCCTGCACAACACGTTCAACCGCGCCTACCGGTTTGTCGAGCCGCTGTTTGATGGGGGCAATCCCTATATGGACTTCGTTACCGTCAATCTGGGTTACCTCGACAATGTCATCCGGGCGGAGGACTGGCGCGCGCTGCGCCGTAAGCCTCCCTGCCTCACGGCGAATCCCGACACCCTGGGTGATGTAGCCGGCATAGTCTCCCGTCAGCTTGCCGCCTTCACCGGCGCCGCGGCGTAGTAAGGCGGGCCGCCGGTGCGAGGCCGCAGCTGGGTGTTGCTGGGCGCGGGAGCAGCCTTTTTGGTACCGACCTTGATCTACGTCGGAACCGGAGTCGCTGAGTCGATGCCCGTAGGAGAAGCGCTCGGGGCCGCGGCAGAGCAGTGGACGAGCGAGCGCCAGAATCTGATGATGACCGGCGTGCTCGGCCTGTTCCCGGTGTTGTGTCTGGCGGTAGTGCTATGGATACACCGCCGGATGGGCGGAGAAGCGGCGCGCCGGCGCTATCTTGCAGCCGGCGGCCTCATTCCTATATTGCTCGTGCTCATCTGGGTCAACATTTCTTTCTGGAGTGTGTATCTGCCGGCGCGCACTAATCCGGGCTTTCCGCATGGTCTTGAGCTAGTGATTGGGCCGGGTATGTTCGCACCCGTGGCGATGCTACTTGGCGTCGGCCTCGCCTGGTTTCTGACCCGACCAGCCTGATGCGCCTTCTCGCATGCTTGGTTTGCGTGCTCAGTTCGCTTGGCCCGCCCGCGCAAGCCTGCCGGTGTGCACAGCAGAATCTGGCGGATTACTTTAACGCCGCTGATCACGTATTCGCCGGGCGGCTGTTGTCATCAACCGAGGAAGAGCTTCAGCGCGTTCTGAAGTTGGAACCGATTGGCCGGGCCTATAAGGGTGAGATCGCGCTTGCCAACCCCATATTAATCGGCACCGGACTGTCTTCAGCGTCATGCGGACTTGCCGGCGATCCGGGCAACATGTTCATCGTCTTTGCCCGAAGGCCAGCCAAACCTGGCGCGCTGCCAATAGCTAACACCTGCGACGGCTCGCGGTTGCTTTCAGATGCCAACGAATCATTTGGCTTTCAGGATGTGCCCGCAAGATTCGTCGCCGGGCAGCTCAATGCGCTGGCCGGACTCGAGGCTCTGAAGCAGATTAGCGTCAATCACCCAGCGAAAGATGACAAATCGGGCCACAGCCTGGTGGGCCTGCTGGATCTCAAGGCGCTGGCGCACGGCGGTAATGTGCGTTTGTTCGCCAGTCCAGATGCGAACTCGCAGGTGGTAACAACCTTTGAAGACTATGCAGCGATTGACAGCCGCGAACTGGAGGAGTCCCTCCGCGCCGCCGTCGTTTACGCGAAGGTCGACGGCTGGTTCCGCCTGCGGCTACGGAGCGGGGTCTACGGATGGGTAGCGCCCGATGATGCCGGCACCTATTTTCCCTACGCCGAGTTACCGGTGCGGCGGCTCGCTTACCTGAACGAGCACTGGAACGGCTTTGTCTGGCCAGATCTGGGCGCCGGCATTCCCAGCCGCTATCCGCCACAGCGCGAGACTCCCGTGGAAGTACTCGAGGCAGCAAACCTCGGCGGCAGCCTGTGGTT
>JANQPY010000002.1 GCA_028285245.1 Gammaproteobacteria bacterium
CTGGTCGCCCGCCTTGATAACTGGCGCGGTGCGTTCATCAGCGCGGGCGCCGTGCTGCTCGTCGGCTGGGTTGCTTACTTCTTCTACTTTGAGCAGATCTTCGTCAAGCGCTTCGGCGGCGTGATGAGTATCTCCGTGCCCGCAGGCCAATATCACATTGCGTCAACGTGGAAAGACGACAACCTGTGGGTAGAGAACTACGACCCGGCAACGAACCGCTGCATTTTCTCCGAGTATTCACGCGGCAACTTGCTCGAGGGCCGCGTGATCATCCGCGACTGCAATCCCTTGTTGGCACGGCCGCCGCTGCCTTAGGCCAGCGCTTCGGGCCTGAGCAGGTAGTCTCGCGTCAGGTCTTCCGACACTTCCCACAGCCGTTCGGCCATCGCTTTGTCGCGCGTAAAGCCGCCGGCGAGAATCGGATTGCAGTCCTCAAAAAAGTGGCCGCTTACGCCAGCCAGCGCAGGCGCGGTCGCCACGTAGGTCTGGGTGGAGGCACCCTGCGGGATTGTCTTGGTGAATAGCTTGCCCACGGTTTCCAGCGCCAGAGTCTTCCAGCGCGGCATGTGACGCCCGAGATTCGTCGGGATAACGCCGGGCCGAATCACGTTGGTCGTGACTTTCGTGCCCCACAGCCGTTCAGCCTGCTCAAGTGCCATGAGCGCGTTTGCCAGCTTGGACTGACCGTACGCCAGCTGGGGGTCGTACCCACGCTCGCCCGACAGGTTGTCAAACTGAATGCCTTCAGGTGGTGCGCTGCCGGTGGCGCGGCCGCTACTGACCATCACGATGCGGCCCTGCGGTGCTGCCATGACCTGCGGCAGCAACTGATTGACCAGAACAAAGTGCCCGAGATGATTCACAACGAACTGACGTTCGATGCCGTTGACCACCTCCAGCTCCGGTAGCTCCATGATGCCGGCGTTGCACACAAGCATGTCGATCGAAGTCTGCATGCCTCTCAGTTCGTCCGCAGCGGCGACGATGCTGCCAAAGTCGGCGAGATCAAACACCACGGGACTGGCCCGCCCCGGCATCGCTTCGGCAGTGCGCTCGGCTTTTTCAGTGTTGCGCGCTGCGCACAGTACATGCGCACCGCGCAACGCGAGCACGCGCGCTGTTTCTTTGCCAATCCCCGAGTTCGAGCCGGTCACCAGGGCTGTGGTGCCTGCAAGGTCCAGCCCGGCGGTAACGTCCTCGGCTGTTGATTCGAAGCCAAACGGACCGATCGGGACATCGTCGGGCCGCGCAATTTCATCGCCGCCCCCGCAGCTGCTTAAGGCTGGCGCTGCAGCGGCCGCCAGCACGAACTCCCGACGGTTTACCACGGCAGCTGAACGCCCTGGTGGGAGATCGATATCGCTTTGTAGTCAAGGTCGTACTGATCGATCACGTTGATCACAGCTTCGGCGCTTTCCTCGGTTGTGAGCAGGCGCATCGAGAAGTTAGAACCTGCCAGTGCCTGCGCCATCATGTCGGTATCTACCGCGCCGGGCGATACCAGTGCCACTGTTATGCCCTGGTCTTCGAGCGACGCGGACACCGATCGCCACGCCATGTTGAGGGCCGCCTTGCTGGTGTTATAGAACCCAATCGTGTCGCTGCGAATCAGGCCGATGGAGCCCTGCACGCTGGTCATTGCCACCATCTTCTTCTGGTCGCTGGCCGCGACGTTGTCCACAAACGCCTCGGCCATGCGCAGCGGTCCCGCCACATTGGTATTGATCACTCGCAGCAGCAAATCAAAGTCGTAATCGCCGAAGTGCTGCGCTTCGCGGTTGCCAAGCACCGCAGCGTTGTTCATCAGCACATCAATTGGCACGCCCTCATACTTTGCGGCCAGGGCATCCACCTGACCCTGGTCAAGCACGTCCAGTCGCTCCACGCTGACCCTGGGGTTGTCTTTCGCCAACGCGTTAAGCTCGTCTGCCTTCTCGGGCTTACGCGCTGTGGCAATCACCGTCCACCCGCGCTCCGCGTAGTTCGTGGCCATGGCCAGGCCGATGCCGCGGTTCGCGCCGGTCACCAGCACGGTGCCAGTGATGTCGCTGCGCTTGTCCGGATCAATTAGTACGTCTTTCGGATCAACGGCGCGGCCGTGTCCGCCTGCCATGGCCTGGGTTGCCAAAAACAGACAGGTGAGGGCTGCCAGCAATGCGGGTGATTTCATGATGTGTTTCCTGTTGTCGTTCTTCGGTCGTTCCATTGTTCTACAGCGCGTCCGGCTGGTTCTGATGGCCGTAGGCCTGTGCCTTGGCCGCGCGAGATGCATCCCGATACCAAATCTGCCTTGGCCCGAAGCCATCTTTACGCAGCCACTGCTCGGTGTAGACAATTTTTTCCGGCGCCAGTTTAAGCAGTTGAACCTGCGGTGGCTGGTCGGTTGGCATACCAAGCTGTTCGGCCGATGCCATCCAGCGGTAAATCGTCATCGCGTGCGTATGTTCGGGCGTACCAGGATCCAGTAGCTGTGCCTCGCCGAACAACTGGGCTCCTTGCACGCTGGCCCAGCCGCTGTTCTCACCGTAAATCGCAAAACACAGCCGCGGATCGCGCTGCATGGCGCGTAATTTGGGGCTGCCCGGCTGCGGCAGAATGTAGACCGTTAGCCCCTCCGGGTGATACTCGACCGGGCTGCCAATCGGTCCACTCTTGCCGACGGTGCACAGCACGCCCATCCAGTGCGTCGCAATGAACTTCTCCAGCCGCGCCTCGAGTTCTTGCCGCGGCAGCTGGGCAGTCGGCCAGGGTGTTTCGGATAACCACTTGTGTGCAGCCATAGCCAAGCCTTTGCGCAACATTAAAGAGGCCGCAAGCTACCAGTGTCTCGGGGTGCAGCGGAAGCCGGCTGCGGCGGAGTCCACCAATCGGATGCGGTGCCGTGGGCATTGCGCGGTGCTGCACGCAGTCGCTAGGCTTGCGCCCATGAACAAGATCAACACGCTGCGCATTGCCTCTGCATTTTTATCCACCACGGTATCTGCCGGCGCCTCACTGGCTGCCGGTGGTGCGGGCGGCTTTTGTCCCGAGGTGTATCACCAGAACACGATCGACGCGCCATTCAACGTGGCCTTTCTGCACGTCCAGCAGTTCAACCAGCCCGGCGGCGGCAAGGCCGATGGACTGCTGATGTCGAGTTTCTACAACGCCATCAAGGCGGCCGACGGCGTGAAGGTCGAGGGCTTCTTTCAGCGCGACCTGGTAGCACGCATTCCGGATCTGGATGCGGGCCAGGAGATTGAGGTGATAAGCGATCTGGATGGTGTCTCCCGCCAGGTCTGGCCCAACGAGACCTCACGAGTGCCAGACGGCGTGGTGCCCTTTGAAGCCGTCATCTCGCCGCAGGGATTTCAAACCATCCCCAAACCAGGACGGCTGAGCCTGATCAATCTTGATGATCCCAAGCGCGGCGAGTACATCATTCATCAAAGCACGTTTATTCCACCCCGCTGCGAACCGGGCAGTGGCTCCAACGAACCATGGTTCTATCACGACGCGCGCTTCATCGACATGGATGACGACGGCTTGCGCGATGTGGTGACGGCGCGCTCAAGCTTCGTCGTGGGGGGCGGCTTCTGCCCGCCAACCGGGCAGTTGGTGTGGTTCAGGAATCCCGGCGACGACCTCGACCCCAATACACAGTGGGAAGAAAACGTGCTCGTCGATACCGAGCCTGCGCCGGGCGGGCCGGAGGTCAACATGAACGTTGCCGACCTTGATGGCGACGGTGTGGAGGAAATCATCGCCAGCCACTTCTTCAAGCACGATGGCATTACTGTTTATGGTGCACCGGAAGGCGGTCGGTGGTCAGACGTGGACCCGGTTAACGGTCCGTTCGTCCGCAGCAACGACATCATGCGCGGTCAGGGCAATCCGTTTGCCGTCGAAATTACGGATCTCAATCTCGATGGCCGTCTGGACGTGCTCACCAGCAACCATCAGGGTGACCAGTGTTTCGCGGTGACCACCCAGGAGGTGAAGGGCCGCGTTATTGCAATTGAGCAGCCTGAGCGTGGCGATATCTTCAAGCGCAAGTGGACCGTGCGGGTGCTGAAAGACGATATCCGTGCCCAGCCGACCTATCCAAAGCCGGAACGCTGGCCCGGCAGGCTGGCGCCCAATCGCGCGATCCCGTTCTGGCCAGCGCGAATGCTTGAGGGCAGCACCAAACCCTGGATCATCGTGGGTGGTGACGAGGCCGCCAAAGTCTGGGTGCTCAAGCCGCGCTATCCGCTTAGCCCGGAACGCTGGGAGTATGATTCGTCGGTAATATTCGATATCAACGATTACTACGGGCCGAATACAACACAAACGCTGCTCGACGATCCGCAGGGCATCACCATCTCAACCATTGGCGGCATGGGTTGGCGATACGATCAGCCTGGCCTGCTCGGGCTGGCGGAGTTCTACATTCCTGTGTTCGAAGCGAAAGATATTCATGTCATCAGCTTCCGCCCGAACGGCGGCTCGGCTATTGAATGTCCGGAAGATACCTATCTGGCCTGCCCGGCCGATGCCATGGATCCGGACATGATTTCCGGAGCGAGCCCCAGGTGACCTGGCTTAACCGGCACGCCAGCGGACTTCGCCGTCTGATGCCAACGCACCGTTATCCAAGTGGATAAGCGTCTGCAGTTGATCTTTGCCGGCTGCGCCGTCGCGATGCTGGTCATCCTGGTTTGGCGCGCCAGCTTAGGGTTATGGCCGCCCTTGTTCTGGGGCATGTTGGCCGTATCTGCAGTGTGCGGGTTACTGGTGTTTGTCCGCTTTGATCATATCTTTGACTACGGCTACGGCTTAAGTGCCGTGCTTAACAGTGGCCTGATCATCGCGCTGCAGCCGTCCACCAATACCGTGTTGGCGGGCGGAGCGCTTGCGCTTTACGGTGCGCGCATGGTGCTGTTCACCTGGCTGCGTCAGCGCTCGGCATCGTTTGCAAATCGTTTGGGCAGAATTCGCGAGGGCGATGCGCGCACGCCACTGCCCGTAAAGATCTCCATTTGGCTAATGTGCAGCTTGCTGCTCACGTATCTGGCAATTCCGGTGGCATTTTCCGCAGCAACTTCCGAACTCCATCTTGGCATCGGCGCGGGCGTCGTCGTGATGCTGGCGGGGCTGTTCCTGGAGACCCTGGCTGACCAGCAGAAACAGCGTGCCAAGGCTGCGGCGCCCGACGAACTGGTGCGCAGTGGCCTGTATCGATTTTGGCGGCACCCAAACTACAGTGGCGAGATCATCTTTCAGGCCGGACTCATATTAGTGGGTGTGAGTGCCGCGCAGGGTTGGGTGCCGCTTCTCATGGTGCTGCTGGCCCCTGGCTACATCATCGTGCTGATGGTCTTTGAGGCACGCCGCGTTGATGCGGAACAGGCAGAACGCTATGCCCAGCAGGGCTATAGCAACTATCGCGCGATTAGCAGCAGCCTCTTGCCAAGAGTCTAGCGGGCCAGTCGGCCCATCAGCCGCAATGTGGTCCACGTTCCCAGCAGCATAAACAGCACGGTTACCAGCCCCGCGGGGGACAGCGCGGGAACAGCGGCCAGCAACTGCACGTCGTTGCCGCCCAGCGCCATCGCGGCACCGACGCCCATGAGGGTGCCCGCCCCAAGGTGTATCGTCAGACGGCGGAAGCCAGGTCGCTGCAGCTTAAAGTGATGGGCCCGCCAGGCACTGAGCGCCATGCCACCAAGCAAAATGCTTATCAGTGCGATGCGATAGATGGATGGCACCAGCGTGCCGGGTTCATCGGCTGCCAGCGCGCCGAGATCGGTCACCAATGCGCTGGGGCTCCACCGCGGTTCCAGCAGCGTGAGTAACCCGCCAGCGATTCCGAAGAACGTGATGCTCACCCACAGCTTGCGCTGTTCCCACGGCGCGATGACGGCCAGCGCGAGCAAGAACACCGAAGCGCCAATGAGTGCCCACAGTGCCAGCGGCGTCGGTGGTGTCATCGGCGGCAGCTCCGGTGTCGGCCGCAACCATAGCCACAGTGCCCAGCCGGCAACCCAGCCCGATAGCGTCGCGACCATGTGCACGTTACCTGCAGCGAGCTTGCTTAAGGTAGAGACAGCACAGCCGCCATTAATGGCCGCGCCAATCCCAAAAATGAGTCCGCCAACGGCAAACATTAAGGCGACATCATGCCGCTGGATTGGTATCTGCAGTCCGAAGTGATTTGCCACCGGGATGCAGATCCAGGTCCAGGCGCCGCACAACAGCGTCGCCAGCAATAGCGCGGGGCGCCCGTCATCCCACTGCCGGACGCCTCGCACCACGCAGATGCCGGTGGACTGCGCGAGATAGCCGACGGTGAGCGCGAGTGCCAGGCCCAGGAGCAGCAGTGTGACAAGCGGCAGCATCCGATCAGTGTACCTTTCGCACGATGGATTAACTGGCGAGAATGCCTACGCGCTGATGCAGGACGTCCTACACTTGCTTCGATTCACACGATGAGCACTGGCGATGAACAAGCTCAATAAGAAAAAATCGGCATGGGCTGAGGAACTCGAACCGCAGCGCTACGCCGTGCTGTTTGAGGAAGGTACCGAGCCCCCGGGTTCCAGCCCGCTGGATCGCGAGAAGCGCAAAGGCACTTTTGTCTGTGCAGCCTGCAAGCTACCGCTGTTTAGCAGCGAAGGTAAGTTCGATAGTGGCACCGGCTGGCCGAGCTTTTTTCAGCCAATTGATGAAGCGCACATTGAAACCAAGCGGGACTACAAGCTGATCTTGCCCCGCACCGAGTACCACTGTGCTCGCTGCGGTGGCCATCAGGGGCACGTGTTTAACGACGGACCTGCGCCCACCGGGTTGCGCTACTGCAACAACGGTCTCGCGATGGACTTCATTCCGGATGGCGAGACGCTGCCGGAGATGCCGGACTGACAATGATTCGTCTGGCGCTCTCCTGTCTGGTCCTGCTGATTGCGCCGCTTGTGCATGCGGCAGAGACCGTACTTGTCGCCGGCGCCAGCGGCCGGATGGGCGGCTACATGATCGAGCAGCTCGCCGATGCAGGCTACGCCGTACGTGGCTTAACCCGAAATCCTGGCAAGGCCCGCGCTCGATTTGGCGATCGCTATGAATGGCGTGCTGCTGATGTGCGCAATCCTAAGCAGATACGCGACGCGATGCAGGGCGTTGATTACGTAATCAGCTCGATTGGCGCAATGGAGGGCGGCGGGCCTAATGGCCCGGAGTTTCTTGACTACGGCGGCGTGCGCAACCTGGTGGATGCAGCCGTCGAGCATCAGGTGAAACAGTTTGTGCTGGTGTCATCGATCGGGGCAGGGCAACGATTTCATCTTATTAACATCACCATCGACAATGTCCTGACCTGGAAGCGCCGCGGCGAAGACCATCTGCGCCAGAGCGGGCTCAATTACACAGTCGTGCGGCCCGGTGGACTGCGTGCGGGAGAAGGTGGCGCCGGCGTTAAGTTCTTTCCCGGTGATATCAAGGGCGGCTCGTTCATCTGGATACCCGACGCGGCGGCCGTGACAGTCGCCGCGATTGACAACCCCGATGCCTACAGCAAGACGTTCGTCATTCTCACCGACACCGCATCATCGCCGCGCGACTGGCGGAGTGCTTATGCCGCGTTGCCTGCTGATTAGCCTTGCCCTACTGTTCCTTGGTGGCTGTGCGGTTCAGCCATCCCTCCCAGTGGCGGGTGAAGAGTTTCGCGATTGCGAGGACTGTCCGGTCATGCGTGTTGTTCCGGCAGGGACCTTTGTGATGGGTTCACCGCCCGCTGAGCCGGGGCGTCTGGATCACGAGGGTCCCCAGCATACAGTGACCTTCGCGCGGCCGTTCGCCATAGGTAAGTTCGAGGTCACGTTTGCCGAGTACGATGCCTGCCATCGCGCCGGCGCCTGCCAGGATCGCGTCCCCGATTTCGGCTGGGGCCGCGGCCGTCGACCCGTGATCGCGCTCGACTACAACCAGATGAATGCGTATCTCTACTGGCTCACCTGGCTGACTGGTCACCTGTATCGGCTGCCCAGCGAAGCGGAGTGGGAATACGCGGCTCGTGGCGGCACTGACACGGCCTACTACTGGGGCGATGAGCCGGATCCCGACTTCGCTAACTTCGGTGCGCCACAGTGTTGTGCGGGTGCCGCAGCCGGCCGCGATATCTGGATGGACCAGACGGCGCCGGCAGGCAGCTTTCCGCCGAATGCATTTGGTCTCTACGACATGCTGGGAAATGCCTCCGAACGTGTCCGTGACTGCTGGAATCCGAGCTATGCGGGCGCGCCGGCCGACGGTAGCGAGTGGCGCGATGGTGACTGTGCGGCGCCCGGTTTGCGCGGCGGCTCCTGGATCTCCAGTCCGGAGCTGATGCGCGCAGCGGAGCGTGATGCTTTCCACGGGTACTATCGGGCGAATGTGGTGGGTTTCCGCGTCGTTCGCGAGTTCTGAAATTTTCAACTGCCTGCAAACGTCTGTGGATGGTCAGCGACTTAGATGAATAACGTACTGCGCACGCCGGAAGAACGCTTCGAGGGGCTGCACGACTTTGCGTTCGCACCACACTATCTCGACGTCGAGAATGCAGATGGTGAGAAGCTGCGCATGCACTACCTGGACGAAGGGACCGATGCACATGGCACGTTAGTGCTGTTTCACGGTCAGGGCTCCTGGGGCTACATCTACCGGCATATGATTCCGCCGCTCGTTGACGCGGGTATCCGGGTACTGGTACCGGACTTCATTGGCTTCGGCCGCTCCGACAAGCCGGTAGACGGCAAGCGCCACACACATTCAGCTCATGTGGACTGGCTGGGCCAGTTCATTGATCAGGTCGCGCCCCCGCACGTTGCAGCATTCTGTTTCGACTGGGGCGGTCATTTCGCCATGCGCATGGCGGTGGAACAGCCGGGTCGCTTTGGCAAGCTGGCCTACAGCAATGCCCAACCGCCGCTGGCTAATCCTCAGGGCGCCAAATGGTTTCTTGCCTGGCGCGCCGACAAGTTTGCGCAGCCTGAGTTTCCCATCAGCGGCATGGTGGCCGAGGGCGTCAAGCGGGAGTTTCTTGAGCTAGAGCGTGCTGGCTTCGACGCGCCATTTCCCGATGAAGCCCACAAGGCCGGGCCAAAACAGTTTCCCTGGATGCATCCGGTGATTCTCGAAGGGCCTGAGGCGGAGGCTTACCAGCAGGCCTGGACCGCGATGGCCAAGTGGCAAAAGCCGTTTCTGATGCTGTCCTGTGAGGGTGAAGCCCGCAATGCAGAAGTGATGCAGAAGCACATTCCCGGCGCTGCTGGTCAGCCGCATCAGAGTCTGACCGGCTGCAGTTTTTTTCTGCAGGAAGACAAATCCCCTGAGCTGGCCAGCGCGCTTATCGAATTTGTGCGGAGCTAGGTTTGGGGTCTGACCCCATATCCTCGTATCCGGAGCGGTCCGCTATCGAATTGCCGGAATCGCGCTGGGCGGATGCGCTGCGCGAGCGGGCCCTGAGTCCGCCGCCACCCGCGGACACAGCCGTGCTTCTTAAAGAACTTCGGCAGCGCTCTGCTTTCTACGCGGACCGGCTTACCCAATCATCGGTCGCGGGTATCACGGCCTGGTCAGCGGCACCCATACTGGAGAAGGCTGACGTGGCTGCAGTGCCCGTTGCGGACGACGGCAGCGTGCGGGATACCCGCACTTCAGGCACTACGGGGCAGCAGGTGACGATTCGCAACACCCGCCGGGAACGGGAGTTTCGTCGCGCGCTGCTTTACCGGCCACAGTTGTTCTATGAGCTGCCCAATAAAGTCACGCAGGTCGTATTCGTTGACGGAGATTGGTGCGCATCGGCTGACGATAGGCCAAAGCGATTTGCATACGGCGGCGTGCGCTATCAGACCTGGTTCGCAGGGGCCGCGGCCGCACCCGCCGAGGTGCTGAAGCTACTCACCACCCTCAAGCCTCAACTGGTGCGCGGCATCGCCAGCGGTATCGTGCGGTTCATCGAGTGTGTTGACCGGGCCAGCCTGTCATCGTTGGGCACGCGCTACGTCGCGCCCGGTGGCGAAGTGCTGCTACCAGAATGGCGTGCGCTGATGGAGGACGCCTTCAGGGCAACGGTGCTTGATCGATACGGCGCTACGGAATCTGGCGCGCTCGCCTGGCAGTGCCCTGAGTGCAATGCCTATCACGCCAACACCGATGAAATCATCATTGAAGCGGATCCCGGTGGGCTACTCGTCACACCGCTGTTTGTTCGCTCACAGCCGCTGTTGCGTTACCGGTTAGGCGACCAGATCGAGTTTACGCGCGGCGCGGCGAACTGCCGCATCGGCTTGCCGACGGTAAGGATCACGCAAGCGCGCCGCGACGACTGGCTTGTTGATGGCAAGGGACAAAAGGTGTCGCCGCTGAGCTTTCAGTTTGAGCGCGTTGGCCAGCTGCAGGCCTGGCGTTTACATCAGCGGACTGGCGGTGAGCTGCAACTGTATTTTGATGGCGCCGCGGAAGCAGGCCCGCGGCTTGCCAATGCCGTCAGGCGTCACGTTCCGGGCCGCCCGGTCGAGCTCATTGAAGGGGTCTGGCAGCTGCAGCGACCGGGCAAGTTTAAGCGCGTTAGCTCCGATTTTCCTGGCGGTGAAGGATGAACCGCATCAATCCCGCAAAACTGCATCACAGCAAATGGACCGCGGCGCAGCCCGTCAATCGAGAAAAACACTTCCTGGTGACGAAAGTCATTACGGACAGTAAAAAGGTTCCTCAGCGCTGCGTGCTGGAGGCCGTTGCCAGCCAGCGGACTGTCGAGTTGGATTGGCGCGAGCTCAAGGATTCAGCGCAATGGCGCATGGGCTGGCTGGATTAATGGTGCCGCGGCTCTCAATCATCGTCCCTGCCTGGAACGAGGCGGCGCTGCTGCCCGCCTGCCTGGGCTCGCTACACGCGTCACTCGAGGCGCGGCCAATCAATCACGAACTCATTGTTGTCGACAACAACTCGTCAGATGCAACGCCCCAGATTGCGCAAGAGTGCGGAGCCAAAGTGGTTTTCGAGCCGGTTAATCAGATCGCCCGCGCCCGCAACGCCGGGGCCACCGAGGCACAGGGCGAATGGCTGCTGTTTATTGATGCGGACAGCCAGATGTCCGCGTCGTTGTTTGATGATGTATTGGACGTCATGGCCGATGAGAACGCGGTTGGCTGTGGCAGCGTCATGACGATGGAGGGCTTAACCGGATGGGCGGCAGCCGGCCTGAACGGCTGGAATCGGGTCTCGCGCATATGCCGCTGGGCGGCTGGGTCGCTGGTGCTTTGTCGAGCCGAAGCGTTTCGTGATGCTGGTGGTTTCGACACCGAGCTGTTCGCTGCAGAAGAAATCGACCTGAGCAGGCGGCTCAAGCGTTGGGGCCGCCAGCGTGCCATGGTGTTTCGTATCTTGAGCAAGCATCCACTGCAGACGTCGCCGCGCAAGTTCGCGCTGTATACGCCCCGGGAAATCGTCGCCCAGACGTGGCGATTGCTGATTCGGCCGCGTGGCGCCTTGCGCGACAGATCAGCCCTGGGGCTTTGGTACGATGGGCGGCGCTAGTCGGTCGTTAAAGTGAAGGTTTCTCCAAACGCCATGCTCCTGCACTCATTCTTTATTACGCCGAACAACCGCAAGGTCGAGGCGTTTATCCACCATTTCGATCTGCCGGTCGAGATACACCAGGTAAATTTTCGGGAGAAGGAGACTCAGTCAGAGAAGTTCCTGACGATGAATCCAATGGGCAAGGTGCCTGTACTTGAAGACGGCGACATGGTGCTGCCCGAATCGAACGCAATTCTTGCCTACCTGGCGACTAAGTTTCCCGATACCGAAGCTCTGCCGGAGAGCGCTGCCGGCCGTGCCCAGGCCGATCGCTGGCTACACTGGCAAAGCTGCCATCTCATGCCAGCTATGGGCGAACTGAAACAAGCCGAGGACAAAGATTTCTCCATTCTCGAGCCATTATTCAAGGCACTGGATATTCATCTCACCGGCAAGCAGTTCGTGCTTGGCAGCCTGAGCATCGTCGACTTTGCTATCGGTGCCTATCTGATGACCAAGATGGCCCGCGGTCTCGACTACTCGGCCTATCCCAATCTATTGGCCTGGCGTGAGCGAGTGATGCAGCTTGAGGGTTTTGTGCGAACCCAGGCTAAGATGGCGACACCGCCTGCCGCCTAGAAACTGTTCCGTGTGGTTTCACCCATTGGATGCAGTGGGCCGAAACTGTTCCAGTTGGCCTGCTTCTTCTCTCCAGCGCACAATTTCCTGAGTCTGCTCAGGCAGTTGGTGGATAAAGGCCCAAATGTGGTCCATGACCAAATCTTCATTGATTGCTTAATCTGGGACGTGCTACGGTAATCGCCACCGACATACCGATGACGCAACCTCGATAGGTCGGATAAGAACACAACCTCTCCGCTTGGAAAGACGCCGTGGTTTTTGGCCGTGGCTGCCGGAGCTTGCATTAAGGGCACCGTGACTCAACCCGACTCGGGTTCATGTCTGGCTGGTTGCCTATGGAAGGGGATGTGCGCAGCAACCAGAACATTGACCTTAAGGGGACATTCGCCTGTGAACGGCATGAACTTTCTGAGAACTGCGGCAGCCGCCGCAGTACTAACGCCCGGTCTCGCTTTCGCAGCGCCGGTGTTCGATTACTTTGGCTCCCTAAGCGAGGCCACGTTCGGGGGTACAGATATCCCCAATGACGAAGTCTCTGTCGCTCAGCAGTTCTCGTTTCTTGGCGATCCTGGCGAGATTACGATTGCGCTGTCCGCTACTCAGCGTTTCTTTAACCCGGCTTTGACCAACGACGGATTGGGCACTTATTTCGCGGGCGCGGGTAGCAACTTCGGCGGTCCCGGCAGCACCAGCACCACTGAAGGTTCCCTCTGGAACTTCAATTACTTTATCCGTGTGGAGTCGCTTACGGCTGCAACAGTAAAGCTGTCCGACTATCAGATTGATCTTTACTACGATTTCGATCCGGCGACGAATGATCTGAACGATCTCACGGGCATGGGCAAGATCGATATCACGGCGGGTCTTCTCGGCGCTGCATCGACCAGCACCCTGGAAGAGGGCTCACAGAACCTGCTGTTCGGTTTTCTGGAAACCGGCGTCCCTGGATTAGTGACACCACCGACTAGCGTTACGTCGTTTGATCCTAACGCGCTGGGTGAATACACCTTCGCTATTACCGTCAGCAAGGCCGGTTTCCCGGTTGAGAGCGTGGCGATGGACGTACAAGTTGTCCCTGTTCCGGCAGCCGCGTGGCTGTTCGGATCCGCGCTGGGCCTGCTGGCATGGGTTCGTCGCCGCTCGAACTGAGTCGCTTGCCGACCCGCAAAGAGAACCCGGCCATTGGCCGGGTTTTTTTTGCAAGAGTGAGGCGTCTTTCTCTGCCAGCAATAGGTTAGCGCATCGCAACGCTTGTGGCCGGACCGCCGCTCTGCATTCTGGGTGCAACGGTTGCCTTTGTGTCAGCGCAGTTATCGCCTCGCCACCGCCAGCCGATTACCCGGTCGCGGGCGTCGATCTCCAGCGTCCGTACGCATAGCACTCGCGCAAATGGTGGCTGGTTGCCGCTGGCAGGCATATAGGCGGGCGAGGTCTCCAGCCAATGGCAAAGCCGCCTGCCAAGCACCGTTTCGCAGCGGTCAGGCGGGCCCCAGGCCGCCGCAACGGCGGTCAGAGTGCTGCCTTCCCACGAGTCCATGCGGCTGCCCAGGCTGGTGGACCCGCAGCCGGCCAGCAGTATGCCCAGCATTCCGCACAGGGCGGCACGGCGTATTGCTAGTCTGTCCATGGTGGTTCAACGCGCCAGTGGTGGGCTGGTTGACAACTTTTTGGGGAAGCTTGGGAAAAGTTGGGAAAGTTTGGGAAGTGTCCCCATCGGCTATGCTCCCGTTATGTCACAGTTCTACCGCCCCCACCGGACCCGCAATTTGTACAAGCCTGGCGACGCCAAGCCGTTTGCCATCAGCCGCAGCAAGATCGATCTGTTCGTGGAGTGCCCACGCTGCTTCTACATCGACAGGCGGCTGGGTACAGGCAGGCCGCCGGGTTTCCCTTTCAATCTAAATAGCGCTGTCGACACGTTGCTCAAAACAGAGTTCGATCAGCATCGCACCGCGCAGACGCCGCATCCCATCATGTCCAAATACGGTCTGGCGGCTTTGCCGGCGCAGCGCGACGAACTCGACGAGTGGCGGGAGAACTTCAAGGGCGTCCAAACCCTGCACGCACCGACCAATCTGAAAGTGACCGGCGCGATTGACGATCTATGGCTTAGTGACGCCGGCGAATACCTGGTGGTGGACTACAAGGCGACCAGCAAGAACGAACCCATCACCGCGCTCGATAAGGACTGGCACATAGGCTACAAGCGCCAGATGGAGGTTTACCAATGGCTGCTCCGCGCGAACGGCTTGACTGTGTCAGACACTGGCTACTTCGTGTACTGCAACGGCGATGCCAGTGCCGCACAGTTCAACGAGCAGCTCAGATTCGACGTGACGTTGATTGCGTACACCGGCAGTGACGACTGGGTGGCGCCGACGCTAGGTGAGCTGCACGCCTGCCTGCAAGGCGATGATCCGCCTGTCGCCGGCAGCGATTGCGACTACTGCGCCTATTTCGAGGCGCGCGGCGAGGTAACCGGTGCGCGGCAGCGGTCGCTGCTTTAGCCGGCGTGAATCGCAGAACTACTGCTGGTATTGAGTGCGGCGACGACGCCATCCGACGCAAGCAAGCGCCGAGGCAAACAACCAGATGGCCGTGGGTACTGGGACCGGGGTGGTGTAAGTCACGGTCAATACAAGGTCATTGCCGGTCCCGCCCAGGTAGCTCACATTGAATCCGTAAATGATGCTGTCGAAGATCTCTTCCACGGTGTCGCCTTCTTCCAAATCAAGGAAGGTGCCGTCGATCGCTTCTGTGCCCAGATTGTCGAGTATCAGAAAGCTGTCATTTAACTGAGCGGCGTATCCGAGTATCAGGTCCAGAGCGCCGCCACCACTTGACTGGGCGTCCAGCGCAACCAAACCGTCGACGCTCAGTTGGTCAAAGTCCGTGACTGGATTTATTCCGTTCAAGTCGAACTGCAGCGTGCCGGCAGAAGACAGAGACAGGTTGCCGTCAATGGTCAATGCGCCATTGCTGGCCCCAATGCCGGGGTTCACCAAGCCGTCATCCACATCGAGATTTGCATCTACGATGCCACCGGCGCCGGACAGCAGGCTACCGTTCTGCAAACTCACCGTCTCGGTATCTAACGTACCGCCATTGAGCTGAGTCTCACCGCCGGACTGCTCATACGTACCGGTCCGAGTGAGTCGAGCTCCAGGGCCAACGATCACATCGCCTGAATTGACGAAATCGCCGGGCCCACTGACGATAAATAGCCGACCGCGGTCGACATTGATGGTGCCGGTATTGTTGAAATCGCTGCCAATGATGACGTTATCGGACGGCGACAGAGAAGTATTGAGCACCAGTGTGCCGTCATTGTTGAAGGTGCCGCCGGCCAGCGTCCGGCTGTGTGGAAAGGTCAGCGAGCCGCTGCGGTCAATGCGGAACTCTGCGCCA
>JANQPY010000003.1 GCA_028285245.1 Gammaproteobacteria bacterium
TACCACGACGTGCACGGTACCGCCGGTACTAAACCCGCGCGCCTGGCTGAGCTGGAACGTTTCGGTAACCACGCCCTGGCCGGCAAAAGCCGCGTCGCCGTGAATCAGTACGGGGAGAATCTCTGCTCCGGTGCTATCCCCGCGCCTGTCCTGTCGCGCGCGCACTGAGCCTTCCACCACCGGATTAACGATTTCGAGATGTGATGGATTGAAGGCCAAAGCAACGTGCACATTACCCCCGGCCGTGCGAATGTCCGAAGAGAAACCCAGGTGGTACTTCACGTCGCCTGAGCCGGTGACTTTTGATAAGTCGTAAGCGCCCTCAAATTCCTCAAACAGTTCGCCGGGTGCTTTGCCGAGCACATTAACCAGGACGTTAATGCGGCCGCGGTGCGCCATGCCAATCACCATCTCCTGGATGCCAGCGATCCCGCCCTGCTGAATCATGTCGTCCAGCATCGGGATAAGACTGTCTCCCCCCTCAAGCGAAAAGCGTTTCTGTCCCACGTACTTTGTGTGCAGATAGCGCTCGATGCCCTCGGCTGCCGTGAGCTGTTCAAGGATCGTCACGCGCTCCTGCGCCGAGAGAAAGTCGCTGAGCAGGTAGCGCTCCAGACGCTGGCGAATCCACAAGCGCTCACGGCCGCGCGACACGTGCGCAAAATCTGCGCCGATGCGTCCGCAGTACACCTGCTTGAGAATGCGTAAGATTTCCCGGAGCGAGAGTCGCCCGCCGGCCGTACCCGTTAACCCTCCTGCAACGAACTCAGTATCGAGGTCGTCATCGGTCAGACCGAGATACTCAAACTTCAGCACCTGCGGCATACGCCGCTCAGACAACCCAAGTGGGTCCAGGTCGGCTATCTGGTGGCCGCGCAGGCCGTAGACCTGAATAAGCCGCGCCACCGCTGCCTGCTTCTCATTTGGAGCCATCGCGGGCGCTGCGCGGGAAGTCGCGCGGGCTGCACCGATGGGCGTGGCTCTGCCCGCGGCGATCGCAGCCTGGAGGGCGCGGTGTGATGTTGCGTCCTCCGCCTCTCCCAGCTGACCGAAATAACGCTGCCAGTTCTCCGGCACCGAATCGGGCTGTGTGAGGAATGCCTCGAAGAGCTCTTCAACGTAGGCGGCGTTGCCGCCGAACAGAGGCGAAGTGGCGTAGCGTTGGTCTAGTGACTGGCCCATGGACTTTGTGGGATGGCCCGCGCAGACGTTGAGAATCGCCGCCCGCTGACCGCCTTAAAGGGCCGCAAGTTTAGCCCAATGATGACCACGGCGAAATTGCCGTGTTGCCCGAAATGAGAACCCGTGACGGTTGTCTGGCTGTGGAGACTCAGAGGAGCCGGGCAAAAAGATGCGGAAACATCTGACTCAGCAGGTAGATCTCCCAGGCCATGAGCAGCAGGTAGCCAACGCAGAAACACTCAAGAAGCCGAATTACCGGCACCGCGCCCAGGAATCGGCGACGCACAGCGATCGCCAGAAAGATAACCCCTCCCCCTGTAGCCGCGAGCTTGGTCCCAACGAACCAGACGGGATCTGCCGCGATCAGCCAGTTCATGAGCCCGTTTAGCTCTTCACCGCCCCCGGTGATGATGTTGAGCGTCAGAAAGGCGTCCATGCAGCTCATCAACAGTATGGACAGCGACAGGTAGAGCACCCGGGGCTCGTGCCAATCCAAGAAGATCCGCGTATCGTCTCCGTCCCTTCTGCCCATTCGCCGGCGGGGCCTCAGACTACCGAACAGGAACGACCGCAGGGAGTGCGTCCGCCGGTCGATGGTTTGGCGACGCTCAGTGGTGGGCAGCAGATCGCCGGCGGCCGTGGCGGCAACAAGTTCTTCAGCGTTGAATTGGCCGGTGCCCTGAGGATCCTGCATGCTGCCTCTTTTCGCTGCCGCCGCGCTCGAGAACCAAGGCCCGGACTGACCAGCCATTTTGTAGAAACGAGATTATATAGAAATCGTAAAACTCTGTATTTAATATTCTTTATGTTATGTTAATTGCTGCTAAACGGGCTCGTTGCCGATCGTTTAGCCCGTTTCACGTCATGTTCTGTCGAGATCGCCTGCAGCCCGGCTGTGGCAGCCTGTTAAGTAAGTGATGGAGGCAACGAGTTGATTATCATTCTGACCGCCGAGCACAGCGCAGCAGGCGTGATCATCGAGGCCCCGGCGTACCCGGAGTGCCGGATCGTTGCTGAGCACATCGACGATGGGCTGGCGCGAATGCGCGGTGCCGTCGAAGCCGCCATCGGCGCGCGGCTGCTGCGTGGCGAGCCGATACCGGCATCCGCTGAGCTACCGGCGCCGCCCGCTACCTACGAGCTGCATATCAACCTTGCCCACTTTGAAGCCATGGCCAGTCACCAGCGGCGCAACGCTTCCGGGGCCGGCAAACAATGACCGGGTGCCGCTGGTCCGACCGGGTGGGCTAACCCGACGGCGCTGATCTGACTGGCTGATGGCGGGCAAACCCCCAGCGCAACAGCATGACTAAACCAGCCAGCAGGACGATGTTGCCGAAGATCAGGAACAGACTGGTTGACAGCATCAGCGCGATACCGCGCGTCAGATTGATCATCGCGTGCCACAGGACACATAGCAGGATGCTCTCAGTGGCATCCCAGAGCAGCGTGAGCCAGGCGGCAGCAGACAGAATGCCAAGCGAAAAACCGGCCCACTGTGCCCAGCCGAATTCAGGACGGGCCACGAAAAAAGGCAAGTGCCAAAGCAACCAGACGGGCCACAAGACCAGCGTCGCGCCCAGCGGACCCCATCGTTTACGCAGTTGAGGCAGCGCAAAACCCCGCCACCCCGGCTCCTCGCCCCAGCTCTGCAGGACAGACGATATAAAAATGAGTTCCGCCAGGCCCGCCACGCTAAATGCGGCGAATACCGCATCCGCAGAAGCGCCTGGCCAATCCGTAAAAACTGCCCCTGCGATGACAGTGAGCGCAAGCACGCCGATGGGGCTGATCACCGCAAAGGCCTGCCAGCGTCGTGGCGCCTGCCACCTGGTCAGACTCTTCAGGATAGCGCGGGGACCGGCTCGGCCGTCAAGCGCCCGCGCCACAAACATCGCGGCTGCGAAAGGACCGAACGCCGCTAACGGTTCCAGCCAGTGCGGCAGCGCAATATCCAGCCACCCGCGCTTCGAAGCTAGCAGCGGCACGGCCACGACCCACGTAAACGCGTACGCCAGGAGAAAAAAGGCCAGGAGCGGATAGCGCCGTATGAAATTGGTCATGAATTCACTGTTCGCCGTGTTCGTCGCAGTCTAGGCGAACACCAGATGCGTGTCGAAATCACAGTTCGCCGCGGCGTCCGAGTCGATATCATCCGGAAATGACCTGGTCTGGAGAGAATCACGCGTGCTAGTTCGTGACCCTACTCGCCTCTTCCTCCTGGCAATACTGGTAACAAGCGCCCTCTGCGTTCACGCCGCCCCCCTGCCGCCAATCGAGGCGGGTTCAGTCCGCTTCTACAACATCGCCGATTCGGACTTCGATGTGTACTCCCGTAAACCGGCGCCGGCCATGCAGCGATGGATGCGCGCGCACTATGCGCGTATGCAGACCTACGAACCTTATTTTGACTCCCGCCTGAGCTGGTACCCGGACGCCTGGGTCTACAAAGACAGCTATGCGATCAAGCCCCACTGGCCGGAGTATGCAGAGCACCCCGAGTGGGTATTACGCGACGCGCAGGGTAACGAGCTGTTTATTCCCTGGGGGTGCGCAAACGGCAGATGTCCGCAGTTTGCCGGCGACGTGGGCAATCCTGCTTTTCGCGCGCACTGGATTGAGTCGGCCAAGGCCCACATCGCCCGCGGGTACCGCGGCCTGTGGATTGATGACGTCAACCTCACCTGGCGCGTCAGCGATGGCGAGGGCCGCTTCGTTCAGCCGATAGACCCACGCACAGGCAAGCCAATGCGCCTGGAAGACTGGCGTCGGAACTTTGCGGTCTTTATGGAAGAAATCCGGACAGCGCTTCCCGATATAGAAATCGCCCACAACAGCATTTGGTACGCGGCACCGGCCGGCAATGTGCTTGTGGAACGGCAGATTAGTGCGGCTGACTACATCAACCTCGAACGCGGCGCGACGGATCCCGGCCTGACGGGCGGCGGCGGCCGCTGGAGCTTTGCTCGCTGGCTGGCCTTCATCGATAGCATTCACGCGCAGAACAAAGGCGTCATCCTGATGGAGTATTCGCGTTCGACTCCGCAGCGCGAGTTCGGGCTGGCGACTTGGCTGCTGATCAGCAGTGGCATCGACATGCTGAGCAGTGATGAGCTGAGCTGGACTGCGCCGGATAGTTTTTGGGCTGGCTACACCCTCCGCCTGGGCAGTGCGCTCGGCAGCCGGCGGCGCTGGCGGGGGCTGTATCTGCGGGAATTTGAGTGCGGGTACAGCCTGGTCAATCCCCCCGAGGCCCGACCGGTTGCCGTCGCATTTCCGCCTGGGCTGCGGCGGCTGGAGGGTACCGAAGCTGGCACGATCACGCTGGCCGGCGGAACCGGTGCCGTCCTGCTACGGGACTGCGCGAGCCTGCAGCAGGCTGGGACGCACGCCGACCAAACGTCCGCACAGCTCGCGCAGCCATAAAGACCACAGAGAGAGCACGCCGGTGGCTACCCATGCAGCTCCCACTGCACCGAACCTGGGGACGGCCAAAGTCATGCCGATCAGGGCAACGCTGATGCAGCCGGCAAAGACGAGCAGATAGTGGTTCTGATGCGGCGTGACACCAAGTAGCCGCACGACCGGACCCGTTGCTGCCAGCACAAGCTGACCAATGCCCAGCACGATCAACACGGGGTAACCGGCAACGAACTCCGTGCCGAACAACCCAAGCAGCCATTTTCCGGCGACCACGAAGAGCGCGAAGCAGACAACTGACGCCACGAAACGCAGCCGCGTTGCGCGGTTGACGACTTGCTGCAAGGGCTCCAATTGCCCATTGGCGTAGAGCCGTGCCATGTCCGGCGCGGTAAATGCGTCCACTGCAAACAACCCGAATGTGACCAGCATGGCAACGCGAAAGCCGACGTGCAGCACCGCGAGAGACTCGCTCGGGAGCATGCCTCCGGCGATGATCACGATCATTTCCGGAAAGTAGCTGGCAAACAAACTGGCACTTAGCAATGGCAGTGCACTCCGTACCCAGGGGGGCGTTGGCCCAGCGGGTTGCTCCAGCCCCTTTGATTCAGCGCGGACCAGCGCACGGACGGCAAGTAGCGTCGGCACGGCGACCAACAGCATCGCCATGGCTTGCAGCGCCATCGCGCGGCTAGCCGTCAGCGGCAAACTCAATGACCAGGCGCCAAGCACAAGCAGACAGAACAGCAACGGACGGGCGACGTTCGTGGGGATGAACGAGAGCGCAAACCGCGAGTAACCGTTAGCGACGCCGCCGGCAAACTGCAGAAGCGCCAGGACCGGCAGCGTCGCCATTGCGACCAGGAGTGGGCCGCGCAGCGGCGCCTGCACGGTCAACCAAGCCACCAGCATGCCCGTCCCACCGGCCAGGAGACTGACAAGGGTAATGACCCGAAATCCATGGGCGACGAATGCGCTTACCGTTGCGGATTCGCCCTGCGCCAGGCCTGCGCCAACGAAGCGCAACGCGGCTGGCGATAGCCCCAGTGTCGCCAGCGTAGCCAGCAGAATTCCCCAGGAAAGCGCCAGCACGTAGCTACCCAGGGCGGCCGCGCCCATCCACCTTGCCAGCAGAATCTGCACGGCGAAGGTCAGCACCGCACCAGCGGCCCGACAAGCGAAGATGAAGGCGGAGCCACGCAGCAACCGCAGCAGATCAGCGCGGCCCGTCACGAGTGCCTTTTTACATAGGTACTAATCATATTGCGGCACCGCCGGGGCCGGGCTAGTATGCGGACACGTCTAAAAAATAACTATAAACCTTTAATTAGTATACAAGTCAGTGCCCAGTTCAGCGTCACACTCGCACGCGGGAGCACCGTATCCTGCGGCTGCTTTTGGGAGCTCAAGCGGGCCGGCCAACGGCGTCAGTGCCCGCCCTTGGGGCCCGTGGCTGATGATGCTCATGGCCAGTGGATCCATCGTGTTCATTGAACCGGCGCCCTATGATCTGCTGGCAATTGCGCTGTTCCTATGGTGCTCCGCCGCCGGGCTGCGCTATCCGCGGCAGCTGCACCTCCCGATACTGCTGCTGGGCCTGTTTCTGCTCGGAAATCTCCTGGCGGCCGCTCTGGCGCCCGATCCATTGCAGAGCATCCGCTCATTGTCGATACGCATTTATATGGTGCTGACCTGGCTACTGCTCGCGGCACTGATCGCAATGGAGCCTGAGCGCATGCTGCGCTGGCTATGGCGGGGCTATCTGATCGCGGCCGTCATCGCAGTCAGTTGGGGAGCACTCGGATACCTTGGCTTCCTGCCGGCCTCAGAGCTAACCGGCGGCGGCCGGGCACAGGGGGCGTTCAAAGACCCGAATGTATATGGCCCTTTCCTGGTGCCGGCCCTGCTGCACTGTGTGCGGCGCGTGACCCAGGGGCCTCTGGGTATAGCGGGGTTTTTCGTTGCACTGTCGCTGCTGCTTGGCTTCGGCGTGCTCCTGAGCTTTTCCCGAGGGGCATGGATTAACGCGGCTACTGCACTATCGCTGTACCTTTTTTGTTCGTTTGTTACCGCCAGAAGTTTCCGGCGCCAGCTCGCCGGCATTCTGGGCGCGGTAACTTTGATCGCTGCGCTGGCCGGGGTCCTGGCTGCCGCAGTTTCCTTCGATGTGATTGGGGATCGATTCTTTCAGCGCGCGGTACTCACGCAAAAGTACGATGTTCAGACGGGCGGCCGGTTCGACACTCAGACGCGGACCTTTGCGCACATCGGCAAGGATCCAATAGGCATTGGACCCGGACGCAGTGATGAGGTGTTTGGACTGGAACCGCACAACCTCTATCTGCACGTGCTCGTGGAAGCAGGCTGGCTTGGTGGCCTGGCCTGGATAGCCTTCTTGCTTGTAACCGCGTGGGGACTAACCGGTGTCGTGCGCCGACCCGGTCCGCTGCGCGACGAGGGATTCCTCGTATCCGCAGCGCTGATGGGGCTATTGCTTCAAGCGCTGTTCATCGATGCAACGCACTGGCGGCATTTGTGGCTATTACTCGCAATTGCCTGGGCACTGATTCTCGCCACGCGCGGACAGCAGAATGTTCGGCCTGATATTCCGGTTATGTCGAAATCGTCAGCGGCTCGCGGGGCAAAAGGCTACTCTTGATGCTGTTTGGACTCGATAGCGGCCAGGGAGCGGCCGAGCGGGCTTGCGGCCCAAATCTACCCTGCTCCGCCGGCGCGTCGAGCAGTCAGCCAAGAAAAAGAAACAATGACTGAATCTCTACATCGCATGCCAGCGCTCGGGCTGGCGCTTGCGGCCGCTTTGACGCTGCCGGTTCCGCCTGCCCATGGACAGGGTCTGGAGCGGCGCGACACGGTCACACAACGGAGCCGGCCAGATTTCGACGCGGTTGGCTGGCGCGTCGGCACGTTTACTGCCTATCCAAGCCTCGGTGGGGAGCTCAGGTACAGCGACAACGTACTCGCTGACAGGGTCAGCGAAGAAAGCGACACAGCGGTCGTGTTCACGCCGCTGCTTCGGGTGGAGAGCCGCGGCCCAAGGCATCGCGCAGAGGCTGGCGCCGCAGCAGAGCTTGCCCGCTATCAAGATCTGGACACTGAGGATTATGAGGATGCCCGTGTTTGGCTCCGCGGGGAACGCGAGCTTGGCGACGGCATTGCCAGCGGCGAAGTTAGCCTGGCGGAAGAGCACGAAGACCGCAGTTCACCAGAGGATCTGGCTGGTACAAACGAGCTGACAACTTTCAATCGAACCGTTGTCCGTGCGGCTTATCGCTATCAGCCGGCACGGTTCTTGGTAGGCGTTGACTTAGGGCTAAGTACTCTGGACTTTGACACGCCAGGTTCGGTGGCAAGCGCGAACCTGAACGACGATCGTGATCGCGATGTGACCGAAGCGGGGTTGCGTGTTGGATATGCACTGAGCCCGGACTACACCGTTTTCGGTGAGCTGCGCGTTGATGAGATTGACTACGACCAGCGGCTAGATCGCAATGGTTTTGCGCGCAACTCCGACAGCGTCGAACTGAGGGCCGGCACACAAATCGATTTCACAGGCCGCACCGCTGGCGAGTTCTGGTTGGGCTACCTGGATCGTGGCTATGACGACGGCCGGTTTAGCGACAACAGTGGCTTGTCATTTGGAGGTGAAGTTCAGTGGAACATCACGGGCCTTACGACGTTGTCTGCGGGCGCAAGCCGGACCATTGATGCCACAACGATCGTCGGCGCCTCCGGCATCACGCGCACCGACTTCATGCTCGGCGTAGATCACGAGCTTTTCCGCAATCTGATCATTAGCGGCGAACTTGAGTTCACGAATGAAGACTTTGAAGATCTCGCCCGCGACGATGATCTCGCCGCCTTCGAACTTGCGGCAAACTATTTGTTGAACCGCTATCTGCGCGTGCAGGCCGGCTACACCTACGAGGAGCGCGAAACGAGCCCAGCGAGCTCCGGCGGCCGCGAATTTGAAATCAACCAACTGTTTATTCGGGTGACCGGACAACTATGAGCCACGGGATTCCCCTTCGTTTATTCAAGCGTGGCCGCTGGCTGCTGCTGGTCCTTATCGGGATCGCCAGCCCCGCGCTAACCGCGGCCCAGGAGAGCTACCTGCTTGCGGCCGGAGATCAGCTCAGGGTGACCGTGTTCGGGCATGAAGACCTTTCTGCCGAGGTTGAAGTGGATGGCAGCGGCGAAATCTCGTTGCCGCTGATTCGTCAGGTCAAGGCACTTGGCCTGTCGGTGGAGGAGCTCGAAGAATCCATAACTGCAGCACTGAAGCCGGATTACCTCAAACGGCCCCGGGTTAGCGTAGAGATCCTCTCGTATCGCCCCTACTACATCATGGGCGAGGTAGCGACGCCCGGCAGCTACCCCTATGTGAATGGACTCACAGTGATCAACGCGGTCGCCGTGGCCGGCGGTTTCACCTATCGCGCCCGGAAAGGCCGCATCACAATTGTGCGCTTGAACGGCGAAGACCAACAGGAGCTTGAAGTCAGCCTGGACACCCTCGTACAACCGGGTGACGTGATCGAAGTTCCTGAGCGATTCTTCTAGTGAACGTGTCTACACACACCGCTGCGCAGGCAGGCCACTACCCTGATGCTGATGGGTCGGTAGAGGACGATATTGGCATCGGCGAGGTTCTGGCAGTGCTGCGGCGTCGGGCCGGTCTCATCGCGGCGATTGTTTTACCTGTCATGGTGGCCACCGCACTGATACTAATGTGGCTGACGCCAAGGTATAGCGCGGAGCTGCTCATCATGATCGAGTCCGCGGGCGACCGGCGTATCGTCTCGTTGGAAAGCGTCGCAGCCGGTCTGTCCGGCGACGAAGAGTCGGTGCAAAGTGAATCGTTTGTTTTGGCATCGCCGGCACTGGCACGCCGCGTCATTGACAGGCTGGACCTCGATCAGATCGCAGAGTTCATGCCAGCAGAATCCATCGACCCGGCCACTGATATGGCCAGTGTGGTGGACACCTTTCTGTCTCGTTTGGAGATTGCACCTCAGGAAAACTCGCGCGTCATCGCCGTGCGTTTCTCGGCTGAAGATCCTCAACGGGCAGCACTCATTGCCAACTCAGTCGGCGATGAATATCTGGCGACTCGGCTGGAGACAAAGTTCGAGGCAACCCGACGTGCGACGGCCTGGCTAGGCCAGCGAATTGACGAACTGCGCGTCACGGTAGCCGACAAAGAAGCCGCGGTCGAACGGGCCCGCCGCGACTTTGGACTGCTCGAAGGCAACGGCGCCACCTTGTCATCCCAGGAACTGGCAGAGCTCAACACCCAGATGGTCATGGCCCGCTCAGCGCGGGCCGAAGCGGAAGTCCGGCTTGCCCAGGTTCAGAGTCAGGCGCGCCGAACCGGCGGACTCGACACCACAACTGAGGTGCTGCAATCACCGCTCATCCAGAGCCTCAGGCAACAAGAGGCTGAGGTGGAGCGTCGCGTGGCGGAGTTATCGACTGAGCTTGGAGACAAGCATCCACGGATGATTGCCTTGCGCGCCGAAGCAACGGATTTGCAAACGCGCATACAGGGTGAAGTCAACAAGATTATCGCCGGCTTGCGCAACGAAGTACGCGTGGCCCAGGCACGCGAGGCATCGCTGTCGGGAAGCCTGGAGGAGCTAAAGGGCCAGGTTAGCCTGGGCAACGAGAATGAAATCGAGCTGCGTGCGCTAGAGCGCGAGGCGGAAGCCAATCGAGCGTTGCTGGACACGCTGCTGGTGCGTCAAAAGGAGACCATGTCTCAAGAGGATGCTGAGTTCCAACAGCCGGACGCCACAATTTTTTCCCGCGCCGACGTACCGGTTGAGCCGGCCTACCCGCGCACGGGAATCGTACTGGGGCTCGTACTGATCGGTTCGCTGTTGCTGTCAACACTGGTCGTGCTCATCCTTGAGTTGCTCGATCGCGGGTTCCGCAGCGGCGAGCAATTCGAGGCCGTTACGGGTATCCCCTCCATTGGCTTCGTTCCACTCATCACCAAGCCCGAAGAATTTCGCACGCTCCCGGGCTATGTGGCGGGCCGGCCACAAACCGCGCTTGGAGAATCCATGCGCACGCTCAATTGGAGTTTGAAGCTCGCTTTCCCCGATCAGCCCCCAAGTTCGGTTCTGGTTACGTCATCCGTACCCGGTGAAGGCAAAACGACGGTCGC
The DNA here is from genome assembly GCA_028285245.1 of Gammaproteobacteria bacterium. Taxonomy (GTDB): domain Bacteria; phylum Pseudomonadota; class Gammaproteobacteria; order Steroidobacterales; genus J054. The sequence continues at coordinate 10,793 of JANQPY010000003.1, forward strand.
AAGTTGCCTGGCCACCGCCGAGAGCAAGGCTGGACAGCGGGTTGTACTGGTTGACGCGGACATTCGCCGGCCCGGTGTCCAGGAGCTCACTGGTGTGGCTCTCGAACCAGGCCTGACAAACGTGCTCGCTGGAGAGGTGACGATTGATGACGCCCTGGCACGCAGCGAGTGGTCAGGCCTCAGTGTCCTGCCAGCCGGGAGTCCAAGCCCGCACGCGCCCAACCTGCTGGGTTCGCAAAAGATGGAGCTGTTGTTGCGTGACCTGGTCAAGCGCTTCGACCTGGTGGTCATCGATTCGCCACCGATGCTGGCCGCGGCCGACGCGCGAATTCTGTGCCGCCAGGCAGACGCAACCGTGATGGTGGCCCACTGGGGCAAGACCCGGCGCAAGACGGCACGCCTGTGCGTTCGTCAGCTGCAGGCCGCGGGCGCCAGGCTCGCCGGCGGCCTGTTAACGATGGTCGATATCAAGCGCAACTCGCAGTACGGCTATGGCGATTCGGATGCATACGCCGGCGACCTCAGCAAGTACTACGCCAGCTAGATCAGGCTTGGCGCGGTTGCCAGAAGCGGCCGCATGAATCATCTAAGCCCGCAAGCCACAGGGCCATGCCGCTCGCGCCAGCGCATTCTGCTCGTGCTGGAAGCCGCCGGCGGGGGTGCCGGCCGGCATGTGCTGGACCTCGCACGCGGGTTGCTGAACTTCAATCACAATGTCGCGCTTGCTTACAGCGAGCGTCGCCTTACCGCAGACTTCCAGGACGGGCTGGATGAGCTGACGGAGCTGGTGCGGCTACCCCTGGACATGCAGCGTTCAGTGGGGCCACACGACGTGCGGTCAGCGCGCGCACTGAGCCGGCTCATCCAGCGCACGGGTCCCTATGATGTGCTGCACGCGCATAGCTCGAAGGCCGGCGCACTCCTGAGGCTCGTCACCCGGCGCCTCCCAGGCAAGCGTGTCTATACGCCGCACGCTCTGGCTACGCTTGACCCTGAGCTTGGACTGGTCAAGCAATTCCTCTATGGCAACGTCGAGCGGCTGCTCGCCAGGGCCCCGCAGCAGATCATTTGCGTATCGGAGTGGGAGCGCCAACACGCGGCCCGACTTGGGCTGCCGCAACAATCGTTGAACCTGGTGCACAACGGGCTCGATGAACTGAAGCCGGCGAACCGCGAGGAACTGCGCAGGCAACTTGGACTTGCCGAGCATGAGGTCTGCATTGGTACCGTCGGCCGTGTGGCGCCACAAAAAGCGTTTGACCGGCTGCTGGCGGCGTTTGCGATGACCCAGGATACGGCCGTTCCGGTGCGGCTTTTGCTGGTCGGGGATGGGCCTGATCTGCCCCGGCTGAAGGCTCTGGCACGCGACTCTGGCCTGGACCGCGCAGCGATCTTTGCAGGTAGCGGCGACGGCCCGGCTCTGATGGCGGCCATGGATGTGTTTGCGCTCAGCAGCCGCTACGAGGCAGGACCGTATGTCCTGCTGGAAGCGGCCCGGCGTGGCCTGCCCATGGTCATGCCCGAGACCGGTGGCGCAGGCTGGATTGTGCTGGACGGGGAAACCGGGTTTGTAACGCCCCAAGGCGATATAGAAGCCCTGGCCGCACGGCTAATTGAGCTAATCAAGCTGCCGGCAGTGCGAGCGGCGATGGGCAAACGCGCGCGGGATGTTGCCGCCGCCTACACAACTGGCCGCATGGTCCAGGAAACGCTGGCCGTCTATGCCCGGGCCTAAACCGTACGCGTGCGGCTGACAGGTTCACCCGCAAACAGCGCAAGAGCTTCAGGCTAGGCCCAAGAGAAGGCGCAGGACAGGAACCTATCCTCACCTACCGGGAAACCGCACAGCCGTCTTCGCGGGGCGTATTGCGAGGCACGAGGAGTGAGAGGTAGTTGCTCCACCGGGGCGACGAGCAAAGAGTTTTCGGTCCGGCTGCGGAGTTTCAACAGCCTGCTAGTAGCTGTTCTCGCCCTTAAGCACCGCAAAAACCGTACGCAAGAGAATTCCCAGATCGAATAACACCGACCAGTTATCAATGTAATAGAGATCATGTTCCAGCCGCCCCAACAGATCTGCTTCCGTGGCCGTATTGCCGCGCCAGCCGTTAACCTGCGCCCATCCGGTAATGCCCGGCTTTACCCTGTGGCGCCGCGCATACTGGTCGATTACCTCTTCATACAGGGTGTCCCCAGCTTTTGCAGCCACTGCATGCGGGCGCGGCCCGACCAATGACATCTCCCCGCGCAACACGTTAAAGAGCTGCGGCAACTCATCCAGGCTATAGCGGCGCAGAAACCGTCCGGCGCGAGTGATGCGCGGGTCGCCGGGCCGGGTCAGCTGCTCCGCTTTTTCATCCGTCGCCTCAATACGCATAGTGCGAAACTTGAACACTTCAATAAGCTGATGATTGAAGCCATAGCGCTTTTGCCGAAACAAAATAGGGCCGCGACTATCGAGACGAATCCACAGCGCGATAAGCACGAGGATCGGTAGCAGCAGCAAGGTCAGCAGTCCGCCAACCACGTAGTCCAGCGTTTGCTTGGCAATGGCAGACCAGCCCGACACTGGCCGCTCGAGTACGCTGAGCATCGGCACGCCATACTGAAAGCTGGTTTGCCGATGCAGGAAATCTGCACCAACGAACTCCGGGCTCAGCCGGACATCGGCCGGCAGCACGGCCAGCACCTGCGTGATGCTCATTAGCCGGTCACTGGCGCCCCAGGGCATGGCGATCAGCACCTCATCAGCACGGTGATCCCGCGACCACGCAATCAAGTCTTCTAACGTGCCCAGGATCGGGTAGCCCAGAATCTCCGTGGCGTTGCGCGTACTGCGGTCGTCAAACACGCCAACGATTCGGTTCCATGGCTCGTGCATCGCTTCGATGTGCCGAATGAGGCTGGCGCCCTGGTCCCCGCCCCCCACGATCACGATGTTCCGACCCAGCCTTCCACGGACTGCCAAGCGGCCGATTACACGGGCGCTGACCAGGCGCCCCACGGGCAGCAGCAACACCATCGTGCCCAGCCAGGTGAATGCCCACACCCGGGAGAATTGCTCCGACATCTTCAGCGCAAACACGCAGGCGAGCAGCAGCAGCAACATGGCGAGAATGATCGCGACGATCCTCGTGACCTGCTGCACCGGATGAATAATCCGGATAAACCGGTAGAGGCCGGCGAGCGCGAATGCCTGCAGGGTGAGACAGGTAAACAGCCCAATCGAAATCGTGTAGGCGGCGATCCATTGCGGGTCACCGGCGGCTACGTAGAGCCAGAAGATCAGCAGGCCCATGCCACCGATAATGAGCGCATCCAGGGCTGCGACGGCGCCCGCGACGACGCTTTGCGACAACTTTACGCGCTGCAGACTCTGCGGCCCGGAAGCGCGTTTGATTGACTCAGCTTTACTGGCCATGGCCATCCCTGGTGAAGCGTCTTTTTATGGCGACGATCACGAATCGGCGCGGTTTATTTTCAAGGCCTCCGGGACGATGGGCTAGGCGCCTGCAGACCAAATAAGATAGTATTGCTGGAAAGAATAAAAGTCTATAAAACAGTTTCTTATGTAAACCTCTGCAGAAACTGTATCACCTCACGGACTTAACCCGATTAGCACGTTAAGAATGGCCCCTGCCTCCACGCAAACCAACCGGGTGCAGCACTAGCGCATGAGCAGAATCGCGGTACTCATTCCAGTTTACAACCAGCCCCGGGCGCTGGAGCGGACGCTGGCGTCAATTGACCAGCAATCTGCCGACCTTGAAATATTTGTGGTGGACGATGCAAGCGACCCGCCCCTCGCAGTCGACGAGCAGCGTTGGCGCCATCCGCTTCATCTCTTGACATTGCAACGCAACAGCGGCTGCACAGAGGCGCGCAACATGGGGCTCAAAACCATTCTGGGTAAAGGGTTTGACTACGTAGCGCTGCAGGATGCCGGCGATACAGATATTGGTGAGCGCATGGCCATGCAGGCGGCCTATCTGGATACGCACCCTGACTGTGCCGTGGTCGGGGGCGCTGCCAACTACGTGAGTACTGCGGGCGAGCTGCTCTACGTGTACCTCCCGCCGGTCACTAGTCAAGACATCCGCAAACGCATGCCGTACGTCTCGGCTTTTGCCCATCCAGCCAGCATGATCCGTCTTAGTGCGCTCGAGGCGGTGGGTCACTACGACCCGGCCTACCCGATCGCCGGCGACTATGAGCTATTTTTCCGGCTGACTGCCCGCTTCGAGACGGCGAACCTGCCTGATGTGCTCATCAACAAGGAAGACAACCCAAACAACCTTTCCATCGGCCGGCGCCGAGAATCGTTGCTGTACCGGCTGAAGGCCCAGGCGCAGCATTTTGCCTGGCCGTCGATCCATGCCTACCTTGGCATGGCCTGGACATGCATACTCCTTCTGTTTCCGTACAGCCTGGTCGTCGCCTTTAAGCGCTGGCGCGGCGTAGCCCACTGAGCATCCTAGACTCGAGCTTTTCAGCGATGCACGCGATACAGGAAAAACTCATTCTGCTGGGCCTTGATGCCGCTGATAAAGATCTGGTCATGCGCTGGGCCAGGGATGGGTCACTGCCCAACTTTCAGCAACTGCTCACCCAATCCGCATGGGCGCAGACCGCCAATCCCACAGGCATGGTGGCCGGTACGGTGTGGCCAACCTTCTATACCGGTGTGCTTGCCGGGCGGACAGGTCGGTTCCGCGGTACCACGCAGTTTGTCAACGGCACTTACGAGCATGCCGATATCGACTTTGAGACTCATGCCTTCCCCACTTTCTGGGATGCGCTTGGCGCGGCCGGCGTGCCGGCGACCGTCGTTGATGCACCCTATGCTTTTCTATCCTCCCAGCAAGGCGTCACACAGATCGTTGACTGGTGTTCTCACTCCGCCTGGAAAGACGGCACAACACAGAGTAGTCCACGATCGCTGGGTGGCGAGATTCGCGCTCGCTATGGTTCCGATCCAGTGGGCAAATGCGATTTCGCTCCATTAGATACCTTGGAAGACTACGAGCGCTTCCGCGACGGACTTCTAAAACGAATCGAACAGAAACTCGCCTATACGCTGGATCGGCTGAGCGCAGATGAACCGGGCTTGCTGATGAATGTGCTGAGCGAGTGCCATTGCGCCGGCCACCAGCTCTGGCACTTGCACGATCCGCAGCATCCCGCACACGATGCCGAGCTGGCGCGTCGGCTGGGCGGTAATCCAATGAAGGATATTTACCTTGCGACGGACGCAGCACTCGGTCGATTGCTTGAGTCTGCAGGTGATGATGTGCCGGTGATGGTGTTTTGCAGCCACGGCATCGGGCCTGCCTACACCGGCACGCATCTACTCGACGAGATTTTGATGCGCATTGAAGGCATCTCTTCTCCGCGCCGGCGGCAGTCACTGGCAGGCGCCATGGTGGCTACCTGGACGGTCTTGCCGCAATGGTTCCGGACCAGCTTCACCCCGCTACAGAAACTGCTGTGGCCAAAACTCAAGGCTAATCTGGTGCAGCCAGGAAAAGCGCGCAGGCGCTATTTCGAAATTATCCTCAACGACGCGACGGGCGGGATCCGCCTAAACGTCAAAGGGCGCGAACCTCAGGGCATCGTTGAGCCAGGCGATGAGTACGATGAAATCTGCGCGATGCTGACTGAGAAGCTGATGGCAGTAACCAATCGCGAAACCGGTCAGCCGCTCGTCAAGCAGATCATAAAGACCCGCGAGCGTTTCCCCGGGCCCCAGGCGGCCCGGCTGCCTGATCTGATGGTGGAATGGAGCCGCGTTGGACCAATCGGTGCAGCCTACTCGCCCGACATTGGCGACATCACCCACAAATTCGTGTTTCGCAATCACCGCACGGGCGACCATACCGAGGACGATGGACTGATCTTTCTGCGTGGAGCTGGTATTACACCCGGGCAACTCGCAGGCGTCTCCGTTGAGGACCTGCCCTCCACCATAGCCGCCCTGTTCGGCGTCGATCTTCCGGACACGGATGGCAACCTCATCGAGGGGCTACTCCCCGTTGCCGCCGCCGCTCAGTCCGGGGCCGGCGGCTAGAGCGAACAGCTAAATCACCACTTCCCCAAGCCAGGCAGCGGACAGATAATCGAGCCCGCGTCTAAACACTTCTCAGGGGAAATCCATGCCATCGTTTGATGTGGTCTCAGAACTCGACAGCCACGAGCTGACCAATGCCGTTGATCAGGCCAACCGTGAGATTGAAAACCGCTTCGATTTTCGTGGCACTGAGGCAAAGTTCGCGCTCAACGAATTCATGGTCAGCCTGGAAGCGCCAGAGGAGTATCAGCTCAAGCAGATGCGTGAGATCCTCGCTCAGAAACTTGCCAAACGCGGCATAGATGTTGATGCCATGTCACCAGAAGATCCCGAGGTGGCGCTCAACAAAGCTCGGCAGAAGATCGCCATGCGCCACGGGGTAGACAAAGATAACGCCCGAAAAATCGTCAAGACGATCAAGGAATCGAAGCTAAAGGTACAGGCCGCGATTCAGGGAGACCAGGTGCGCGTTAGTGGCAAAAAGCGCGATACGCTGCAGGATGTGATTCAGCTGCTGAAAGATTCGAAGCTGGGGCTGCCGCTGCAGTTCAACAACTTCCGCGATTAGCGATAGGTGAATCGACCCGCCGTGATGGGTTCAGCTTTCTTTCCAATGGGGTCACGAATTCTCAGCTCGCAGGCCGGGCACGAAAAGAAGTCATCTACGTATTCGTCGCGATTGACCTGCATGTGGATCTTCTTGCGCTTCGCGTCGTAGCACGCAGGACACAAAGGCGTGCTGCCTGGATCCAGTGGACGGCGCCCGCCGTGCCAGTACACCCCGTCTACCAGGGTGAGCTCGCTGCTGGCAGCGATTTGATCTTCAAGCTCAAGCACGCGCTTTTCCAGATCAATGATGCGCGTGGTTTTGTCCGCGTTTTCGCCCTTGAGACGAGCCAGTTCCACCAAGAGCTCCGCATGCTTGAGCCGCTTGGCTATCTCAAATGCCCTGTGACCCCAGTTGCTCGCGCCCATGTCACCCCCGGTGCAACATCATTGCCGCTGCAGATACACGATTCTAGCCAATACGCCGCGTAGCCGAATATCCAACAGGTCTCGTCCAGACGGCCGGTCGATCGTGGTGCCCCGACCACGATTCGAACGTGGGACCTTCCGCTTAGGAGGCGGACGCTCTATCCAGCTGAGCTACCGGGGCATGCAGGGCTGCATATTGCCATTCCATGGCCCTGCATACACGCGCCGTCTCTCCGGCTAGCGGCTGGTCGCCTCGTAGCTATACCAGCAGGCCCGCTCCCAGGTTTCCCGACTCGTCGTGCCATCCGGGGCTCCGGCCGCCAAGCATTCGCCGACCCACGCCTGGGCAACCGGATCAGCTCCATACTGCGCCAGGATCTCCTCGTAGTGCAGCTGGGCCTCGTCAGCTCCTTCGATGATTTCGATCTTGAAGACCGATTCGGAGCCCGCCCCGTCCGCGGCTAACTCCCCAAGCGCCACGCCACCGTTAGTCGCACCCGGGACGAGCGCATCACCATCGCGCAATATCCACAGGATCAAGAGCATGGCAGCCACGAACACTGCGGCCGCCAGACTACGAATCATCTTGACTCCTCGCGCGAGACACTAAAGTAACGTCGCTGAGCTGGTTCATGAGCCTCGTGTCCATGCTCTGACTCAGCCTCGAGGCTCGCCGTAGCGGGTGCAACCGGCATGTCCAGGTCGCCCAGCAACTCATCCTGGCAGGCCGACTCGAACCTCGCGACCGCCTGTGAGAACCGGACTTCGAGCTCGTCGCTAAACCCGTCATTGAGCATCCGCTGGCAGACAAAGCACATTTGTCTTGCCGGCATCACTATGCCTGGCGAGGCTTGCGCGAGCACTTCGCGGAGCAAATCCCGGGTCAGATAGAAACTGGCCCAGCGCCCTCCGCCGTCTGCCAGCTCCTCGACTAAACCAGTCGCCGCGTCGCGAAAGGACCGGAGTAACTGGCGCATTTCCTGGATACGCTGGAGCTCTCGCTGACGACTTGTGGCCGCGAATAGCGCGTCAAGCTCGCGCTGGTCTTTGCGCATTTCGATGTATCTGTGCACCGGACCACGCAGCATGAACCCGGCCATCACGCCCAGCGCGACGCAGAGTCCGAGACTCAAGGCCAGATACACGCGATCCATCGAGATCCAATCCACGCAGAAAGATACAAGCTGTATCGGCGCCGTGGAGCTTGCGCTTAACGATCCAGGTCACACTTCGCCGTGGATCGTGAGCGCAATGCGGCGGCGGTGAGGCGCCGTGCGGTGCTCCCAAAGGTAGATTCCCTGCCAGGTGCCCAATGCACAGCGGGCCTCTCTTACCGGCAAGCTGAGGTGGGGCATAGTCAGGATGCTACGGACATGCGCGGGCATGTCATCCGGTCCTTCCTGAGTATGCCGAAACAGATCATCGCCGTCGGGCACCAGCTTACCCATGAACGATTCCAGGTCATCTCTGACTTGCGGATCGGCATTCTCACAAAGCATCAACGAGGCGCTGGTGTGCTGCACGAAAACTTCGCACAGGCCGGTAACCACACCAGACTCGCGTACACACCGATCCACCTGAGCCGTGATATCCGTAGTCCCACGGCCCGGTGTCGCGACAACTAGCTCGCCCTGGATGTAGATACTCAACGGCTAAGCAGTCTAGGGAAGATAAGGGCGGCCGTACTTCAGCCGCAGCGTCTTAACTTTGCCAAACCACGGAATCGAGACAATGTAGAGATTGTCGTGTTCAGTATCTGCCATTGGCGGCAACTTCTTGCTTCCGTGCAACTCTCGAATCATTAGCGGTAGAGATGTGCGATCAGTGACTACCAGAACGATTTTACCTTTGTGTTCAGTCAGCATCGTTTCACAAATGCCAACTACGTCGGATGCGTCGAAGATCCGCACTGGCAGCTGCAGTTTCTCAGCCAGTGGTTCAACCGTCTCCTGGGTGCTCCGGAAGCGGGTCGCGTATATCGCGTCAACACCTGCGACGACATCAACATCGCCGATAACTCTGACGAGTTCGTCCGCGCGCTGCAGCCCTGAATCAGATAAGCCGGGATTGGTTTGGCCGTTGGGCTCTAAATTGGCGTAGCGAAGAAAAATGATCGTCGTGGTGGCCTGAGATTCAAAGAACCAAGCCAAGCCAAGCGCGGTGATCAGGAATGCGACCACTGAGGCGGCCCGGCGGCGGCGGCGGCGGCGGCGCTTGTCCTCCAATCCCTTGTTCACGAATTACGCCGTTCGCGCGGCGGCTGCACTACCTTGTACTCAGCCTCAATTACATCGTCGTTCGGCCTCGCTTGCCGCTGCATCTGCCTGCGGAGCCACCAAAGGCGCGCATAAACAACTAATCCGACGACCAGCACGAAACCCGCGACCGCAGCAAGCACCAGACTGCCGACAATCACCGAGATGACGAGGGCACCCAGGCCCACGATAAACGCAACGACCCGGGCAAACAGACCAGGCGCTCGGCCGGGTAACGGTTGAGGACTCATCCCGCTATTCTAACGGGCGCGCCGCAGCGGGTTAACCTCGGAAAGAGGCACCCGCTGCAAGCATCGCTAGCTCGACTCGCCTACCGCTTTGTCGGCGGCCAGGACACCCAAAGGATCAGCCAACACATCGCCATGGTGGGCGCGCACGAGATCAAGGTATTGCGATGGCAGGCTTTCCGGGTCACGCACTCGCCCGCCAAAACCGCGGGCCGCTGTATAGCCGGGCGTGTCCCCAAAGCCCATCCAGCGGCGCATGCTCACCACGCTGCTGAACTGCACCTGCACCGGCACGGAGGTCAGACCGGGGTCGTCCAGGTCAGTTTGCCGGGCTTGATAGGTGGTCGTTTCGTTGTAGGAGAAGGGCCGGCCACCGGGCCTGCGAGGTGCGCCAAAAATGCGAATTTCCTCAGTCATCCACACATTATCGTCGAGCCTCACGGGCTCCCTGAAAAAATGCTGCAGATCCAGCCCCGCGGCATCGCCCGAAGGATTCGGAACAGTCAATCCATCCACGGTCATGATGATGGTTGACGGGCCCATGCGCACCTGGGGAACGTCAATGACCTGGTCGGTAACCGGGTTCCGCCAGGTTTCCAGCAGTTTGCCCGTCTGGTTATCGGTAAAGAAAGCAATCTCAAGAGCGCGGGCCTCAAAACGGTCAGCGTCGACTCGCCGGTAACGGGAAAACGTACCAGCCAATATCCCGTGCATTGGAACAGGACGAGAATCAACGATCGCGTAGCGCGAACCGATAATCCATCCGATTGAAAGGCGATCGTCTGTACTGCCCCGCATTTTGGCGAGCGCCGTAAGCCGGTCCGCGCGATCATCGAGGTTGAGTGCGCCCCATGACGGCCATGGGGCCAGGAGAGCAGAGCTGCCCACCGTCTGCAAAAGTGTTCGGCGATTTAGCATGTGCGAGCTCGGTTTAAGTGACTGCCACCAGTCTATACAGAGGACAGATGTTAGCAGCCTGCGCCAACTCTACCGGTCCGGCTCAACCGCTCTCCGCAGCGCAGATAAGCCCGTCCGCAAACCAGGTTTTCAGTAGACTGGCAGCTCGCAGTGGCACGTCAGCCGCCACGTGCCATTGGCACAGACCTTCACACAGTGCGGCGAAATCGCCACCATCGGCCGCGCACTGCAACGCCCAGGCCTCGTCTGCTGAAGCCGAGCGCCAGTGTACGTCCAGATCTCTTCGCCACAGCAACCAATGCTGCTCGGTTTCCCCGCGGACCACATCGGGCAATGGCTCCTCATGGCTGACCGCGCCAAACACCGCCGGAACATTCCAATGCAAATGCAGCAGCTGATGCCGCGGCAACAACCGCACGCGCAGGCCGGCCCAGGACTCGGGCTGCAACCCGGTGAGCACATCAGCACGCTCAACTGGCGCATCAGGACCATCGAAAACGAGGCCCCAGGCCCACTCGAAAGCAGCCATCTCCGATAGCTCTCCGCGGTCCTTCCACGGAGACTGTTTGGTCAGAAACGACTGCAAATGCTCACCTACCCATCGGACGGACGGATAGTGGGACGGATGCTCGGCCATGTAGGCGTCGACCAATTGAGCAAATGCGCTGCCGCCCAACATGGCATACAGACCCGGAAAATCCTTCTGCAGCACCTCCCTCAGGCGCAGGCGATACGCCTGGAAGTACACATCGAAGCGCTGGTTCGCGGGCGCAATGTTATCGCCCACGATGTGCTCAAGCGCGCGGGCGTCGCCGACCAGAACGCCCTGCTGGAAGTCACTCTGCAGATCAGCCAGCCCACTCACGCAGCCGCCTCCACAACCTCGGCGGACAGCGCACGCGCGTGGTCCAGTTCAACCAGCAATTCGCCGAGCGGCGGTATCCTCGCATCCCGCTCAATCATGGTCGGGACTGAACCGAACCGCGCGACCGCATGGCCATACAACTCCCAGACCGGATCCGGCACCGGGTGATCATGCGTGTCGATGATCAGGCTGCCGTTGTGGCTGTGGCCAGCGAGGTGCATCTGCCCAACCCGCTGGACAGGGATGCCCTGAAGATAATCGAGCGGATCGAATCCGTGATTCTGGCTACTCACATAAACGTTGTTCACGTCCATCAGAATTGAGCAGTCGGCCTCCTCAGCAATGGCTGCAAGAAACTCCCACTCGGTGTATTCGGAAGCCTGCCAGGTGACGTAGCTCGAGACATTCTCCAGCATCAGCCGGCGGCCCAGAAAATCCTGCACCTGTGTTACCCGATCAACCACATGAGCAATCGACTCATCGGTATAAGGGAGCGGCAGTAAGTCATGCAGGTTGTGAGCATGGGTGCCGGTCCAGCAGAGGTGGTCGGAAATCCACTCTGGCTCGACGCGGCGCGCCAGTGTTGCCAGCTTGGCAAGATAATCAAAGTCCAGCGACGCAGTGCTGCCAATCGAGAGGGAAACACCGTGCATCACCATGGGGTAATGCCCACGTATGCGGTCGAGGTAGTGCAGCGGCTTACCGCCATCGACCAGGTAGTTCTCTGTCAGGATCTCGAACCAGTCAATTGCCGGACGCTCGGCGAGAACGGTTTCGTAGTGCTCTACCCGCAGACCGAGGCCAAACCCCAGGTCCGGCGTCAGGCGTTCATCCGGGGCCGAAGAACCAGACACAACTGAACCGGAGCTAAACAAGCTGTATCACGCTAACGCAACGAGCCGGTGGCGCTGCTCGCGGCCACCGGCTCGCTGACGGCAGTTCGGTTGAACCGCCGGTGCTTAGCCTTCGAAGGTGCCGCCGAGCTCTTCGCACTCAGCTTCCGTAGTCTTCAGAAAGCCCTGCCCTTTGCAGGCGTTCTGACCAGCGCAGGTTGTGGTTGCCGTGGCGCAGGCGCTCGTGCCCTGGCACGTGTTACCACCGACACACTTGCCCTGCGCCGCGTCGCCGGAGGACGCGTGACCGCCCGCAGTTGCGGTCAGCGGTGCGGTCGCAAAGACAGCCGCGGCTGCCGCCGCCAGAGTCAGACCAGTTAACTTCTTGCTCGTCATGGGAATCCCCTCTTGGGTTGAGAAAGTGGTTTGTAGAACCTCAGGATCGAGAAATATGCTTCCGCATAACCATCGTGCCTGGCACGGCGACTTAACTTAACACTAACCGCGGGACGCTAGCGCCGGTCCGCGAGTCTCTCGACCGTCGCCAGCCGGGACGATAGTGAGGACCCCATGCCGCAGCAAATAGTTCCCAGGGGCCATAGCGCTCAGACCGCCGCATAAAGCTAATAAATAGATTCAGATAAATAATTTAAGTATTTGTAATTGAAACTATTTACCAAGGCAATTCCTTACCGGTATAGGTGAAAAACTTTGCGTTTCGGTCCTTATCCCAGCTGTCGATCAGGGACACCACAGCGCCCGCTGACTCCTCCGCGGAAATCATCGGCACCGGCACGTTCTTGGCAAAACCCGTATCCACAACCCCCGGATCGATGAGCCCGAACACCAGCGCCTTGCGCCCCGGTTCTGAGGACCGGCGCATCTCTCGCGCCGTGTTGCGCACAAGCATGTTCAGCGCTGCTTTGCTGGCGCGGTAAAACGATTGCCCGCCAAACGCCATCTGAATTGAGCCCACAGCACTGGAAATAGCGATGATTTTCTTTTGCTCGCTGAGCGACACGTGCTCGACAAAGGCCTCCATCATGCGTGCTGGCCCTTTTGTGTTCACCGCGAATATGCGGTCGAAGGTTGCGTAGTCGAACTGACCAAAGCGCTGTCCATCGACGTCTCCAAGGATACCCGCGTTGTTTATGAGCACGTCAATTGGCCGGCCCCGGTACCTTTGCGCCAGATCGCTGACCTGTGAGGCGTCGGTGACATCCAGACGCTCGATCACCACGCCTTCATGCAGGCGCGCTAGCGACTGCAGGGCCGAGGCTTGTGCCGGCTGGCGCGCCGTGGCGATTACTTGCCAGTCGCGCGCAGCATAGATCCTGGCGATCTCCAGGCCTATCCCGCGATTGGCGCCGGTAATCAGGACCGTTGGCTCGGCGATGGCGGGCAGCGTTGCTAGCAAGGCGAGCAGGCCCGCCAACGCGCTTAGCGTGGTTCTTCGCATCCTGAAATCTCCAACTGCGCGGTTTGCCGGGCGGACTATCCCAGCACGCGTTCGACTGTCCAAAACATGCCCACGGCGGCGATTGCCAGTGAGCCCGGCACGATAACTGCACCGCGATACCAGGTCCGCTGAGCCCACAGACCCACCGCCGCAAAGGCCAGCGTAATTACGGCCAGCTGACCCAGTTCAACGCCCACGTTGAACCCAATCAGTGCGGTGACAAATTCGCTTCTGGGTAGCCCAAGCTCAGTCAGCACCCCCGCAAAGCCCAGGCCGTGCAGCAGGCCGAACGCGAACACCACATAAATGCGCCACGGTTTGAGGTCGCGAGTGACCAGGTTCTCCACGGCCACGTAGACGATCGATAACGCGATCAGGGGCTCCACAATCGAGGGCGGCAATGACACGATCTCAAACAGTGACAACGCCAGCGTGATCGAATGGGCGACAGTGAACGCGGTGACCTGATAGAGCAACGGTCGCCACTTGAGGCTCAGCAGGAACATACCGAGCACAAACAGAATGTGGTCAACACCCTTGGGCAGAATGTGCGTGAACCCCAGCACCGTGTAGTCGCCAAAAACATCGAGCCGGGTTCGCGCCTGGAGTCCCGTTCCGCTCACATCGAAGACCTCACTGCGCTGGCCTGCCCCGAGCCAGGCCGACCGAATCGGATCGCTACCCTGCATGGCGATACGCAGCGCGTTCTCGCCAAAGCGTTCTGCGTACTGCCAGGTCATGGTGGTCGCGCCAGGCGGCACCGCGCCGGCGATCTGCAGCGTGCTGATCCGATCGGTAGAAACGTCACCCACAGCGGGGACTTCGACGTTTGTTATCGCCGGCTCGCTGCGCGTTTCATCGAAGCGCAGATTCACGCCTGCGAGATACTCATCTGCAACTGCAGTGAATTCGTTGCGGAGTTCCGCCGGCGTCAGGGCCCGCAAGCGATTGTATTCGGCCGACTGCGGCGAATCGTCGGTATCGTCATGCGCAATGCCGACACCTGCCACAACCGCCTCCAGGTTTAGCTGGATAGTCCCGGTATAGATCTCATCTGGACTCACCGTAAGCGTGACGATTGCAGGTCGCAGCCGGTGCGCATCGGCGACCAGGCTCAGGCAAAGCAAAACGATCCCCGCAATCAGCGCGACGCAGCGCAAGATAGGCTGACTAGTCAATGAACAGTATTCCGTGCGAGGCTAGTGACATGTTGAGAACTATACGCGAGCGGACGCACCTTCTGACAGCGGGCGTGACGCTGGTTGTGGGCATCACAAGCGCAGCGCCGATGGTGTCCGCACACGATTTCTGGATAGAACCAGAAACCTTCCGCCCACAAGCCGGCCAACCGTTACCAGTCACTCTCAGAGTGGGTGAAGACTTTGTTGGCACCAGCCAGCCGCTAATACCCGCTTGGTTTTCCGACTACTCAATTTACGCAAGCACGCAGCGGAGCCGAGTTGAGGGATTAATCGGGGACGACCCGGCAGGCACATTTACCCCCACTGTCGAAGGCACGCAGGTAATCGGCTACCGCAGCACTCGCTCCTTCGTGGAGATCGAGGCAGCAAAGTTTACAAGCTACCTTGAGGATGAAGGCCTTGAGTGGGCTATTGCGGCGAGAGAACGCCTGGGCGCCGGCGAGACCAGCGGCAGAGAATGGTTTTCCCGCTGCGCTAAAGCGCTGATCTTGCCCAGCGGCGCAAAGCCCGGCAGCGGCCACGATCAGGAGCTTGGATACACGCTGGAACTGATCCCGCAGCGCGACCCTTATGCCTTGCGGCCAGGCGCTCGCTTGCCAGTCAATCTGATATACGAATCTGAACCGCTCGCCGGCGCTCTGGTCGTGGCCTTCACCGCTGAAGATCCGGCGTCCAAGTTCAGCGTGCGGACCGACAAGAACGGTGCTGCCCTGATTCCGATTGAAACAGCAGGCACCTGGCTGGTGAAAGCTGTCCACATTATTGCGCTCGAAGACAATCCGGGAGCTGACTGGGAGAGCTTCTGGGCCTCACTAACGTTCAACATCGAGACAGACAAAGCGACCTAGAGGCTATTCGCGCACCGGGACACGGCGTTTGCTCTCCCAGAATTTCCACAAGAATGCGACAAATACCGAAGCATTGCTGTCTTCAGCCAGCAAAGGGCTCGCATCGTTGCGGGCGCCCTCAAGCAGCTCAAGCTTCACGCCGCCCACTATCTCATAGCGCTCACCGAGCTGTTTGCGCCCCGTAATGCCCAGTTCCGTGCTCAGATATCCGCCGCTCGCGTCG
>JANQPY010000027.1 GCA_028285245.1 Gammaproteobacteria bacterium
TGATGCGTGGCGGCCCCGTCAACCGGCACCGCCCGTCACGTTCGTTACCAACCAGGATGATGGCCACGGTAACCGGCTCAACGAGATTAAGCGCGCGGCGGTAGAGGAACTGATTCGCGTATGGCGTTATGAGGAACGCCACGAAGTTGAGAAAGGTGAGTGGGGCTGGGTAAATGTGCCCAACCAGCTCGTTCGCTACGACAACAATGAGCCGGACAACCTCCCTTTCGCTGCCGATTGGACCGCCACGCTGAACAATGGCGTGCGAAAAATGGATTCGATCAACCTGTGGGTGCCGAAGAGTATTCACCGCGCCACAGGCAAGTCTTCTATGCCCATGTCGATCCAGCGGGTCTTGCCTGGATTGCACCGGGGCAAGACAGCGGTTATCACGGGCGGCAGCTTAGGTATTGGCATGCAGCTCGGCCGCTATCTGGCGATGGCGGGTGCCCGCGTGCTGCTCACTGCCCGCAGTCCCGGCAAGCTCGAGGCGGCGAGGGACTCGATAGTCGGCGAACTGCGCCGCATCGGCTACGCGAATCCGGACGATCGCATTCAGATCATGGCTGGAGTCGATGTAGGCGATGAGGATGCGTTGCAGCGGCTGCACGACAAGACCATCGAGCTGTTCGGTGATCTGGATTTCCTCATTAACAACGCTGGTATTGCCGGCGCCGAGGAAATGGTTGTCGATATGAGCCTCGATGCATGGAACACGACCATGCAGGCGAATCTCATTTCCAACTACTCGCTTATCCGCAAGTTTGCTCCGCGCATGAAGGAAAGAGGATCCGGGTCGATTTTGAATATTTCCAGCTACTTCGGGGGTGAGAAGTATGTGTCTGTCGCCTACCCGAATCGAGCCGACTATTCGGTGTCGAAAGCCGGCCAGCGAGCGCTGGCCGAGATCCTTTCCCGTCATCTCGGGCCGGAGATTCAGATCAACGCGAGCGCACCGGGGCCCGTCGATGGCGCTCGTTTGCGTGGACTGGGCGGCGCGCCCGGACTGTTTGAACGACGCGGCAAGCTAATTCTTGAGAACGTGCGCCTCAATCGGGTGCACGCTGCAATACTCGAAGCGTTGGACGACGGCGCCTCTGCGGACGATGTGATCCGGCTCGCTGCCAATCGAATCCCGGAACTCAACGAATGGCATGAAGCGCCCGAGGCGTTCCAGAAACTCTTTGCCCGGGTCGCCGAGGGGAGTCCGGCGGCGACGGCCAGCCATGCGTTGCTCAGTGAGCTGATGGCGCCGAAACTAATGAATCGCCTGGTGGCGGGCGGGCAAATCGATCAGTCGCATGCCGACAAGTTCTTAGGCAGCTTTCAGCGACCACCTCAGCCCTTCTTTCTCGAGCAAGACATCCGGCGGCAGGCGGAAAAGATCGAGGCCGGCATCCTCAATCGCCTGCACCTGCACAAGATGCCAACGGACGAGGAGATCGGCCTGTCGACGACCTTTAGTCTGGCCGATGAGAGCGTTAGCGGGGAAACTTTTCACCCGTCCGGAGGACTTAAGTTTGACCGGTCGGTGACCGAGGGTGAACTGATCTTGCGGCCTGGTGCTGAAGACCTCAGCTCGCTCCAGGGTAAGCACGTCGTGTTGCTGGGCGATGCAATGCGCGACGAGCTGACTGAGGTTGCCCAAGGATTTATTCGCTACGGTGTTGCCCGGCTGACGCTGTTGACTCGCAGTGAAGAGGCGGGTGAGGCGATACGTAATCGTGTCGATCTTCCGGAGGGCGTGGCGCTCGATGTGCGTCCCGTTGGGGACGATATTGAGGCCGGGCTGTCGGGAGCCTTGCGCGACCACGGTGGCATCGACGTGGTGGTCAGTACGCCGTTCGCGCGCCTGCCGCTCAATGCGTTGGCGGAGGATGCCAGCGGTAGCTGGGATCGTGTGCTCACGACCGAACAATTCGAGAAAGTGGTGGACGATCATCTAACGCATCACTTCAGGGTCGCGCGTATTGCAGCGCTGATTCCCCGCTGTCAGATCGTGCTGGTGACGCCTGAAACTTCGCGTGCCTCCACTCGGGAGGAATTCGCGTTAGCCATGTTCATCAAGACAACCATGCATGCGTTCACCGTGACGCTCGGCGTCGAGACCGAGCGGCTGCCGAGTGTGCCGGCAGTGAACCAGGTCCAGTTAACCCGCCGCGCGCGCGGTGAAGAGCCGGGCAATGAGAAGGAGCTGGCGGAAGAAATGGAGCGGCTGGTTTACGCCGTCCTGCAATGTGCTGTACCCGCACCCAGTCCTGCCGAGAGCCGCTACCTGTCAAGAATCTACCGTGGCAACGCGGTCACGGTCTGACTGCGCTCAGCTCGACAAGAAAGTTCAGGCAGATGCGCCAAGAGGGCTTGGTCTGATGCAAGCTATCAGGGTGGCGCACTACGCGGCCGTCCAGACAAGACTAAGCAGCGCGCTTCTGCCTGAACCGCCACCGCCGCCACCACGACAGCCGGTCCACAAACAGCTTGCCTTGCAGGTGGTCCATTTCGTGCTGCAGGCACACGGCCTCCATGCCGCTTAGGTCTTTTTCGAACGTGTCACCAGTGCGGTTCTGAGCTCTTACGCGCAGTTTGGTTTTGCGCCAAACGCTGGCTTTATAGTCTGGAACCGACAGGCAGGTTTCTTCAACCAGGCCGGGCGCACTGGCTGAGAGGATTTCTGGGTTCACAAAGTGCTGAGGCGCGGACTTGTCGCTCGATACATCAATGACCAGCACAGCACGCTGATCAGGGGTTTGCTGCGCGCATAGCCCGATTGAGTTCGTTACGTAGAGCGTCTCGAACAGATCGTCAACCAGCTGGCCCAGAGACTCATCGAATTCCGTAACCTCGGCGGCAGGGTTTCTGAGCCGATCATCCGGATAGGCATAGACTTCCAGAATTGCCAAACGACTGCCTTACGGTGCGCTGCTGTTCGTCTGGCTGACGGTAGCCGCGTCTTGATCTGACGCTGATACTCGCGTCTCGGTTCGCCGACGCAGCAGGGGTGCGATGGCAATTAACGTCGCGACCAGGAGGGCAATCTCCAGTGTGTAAACGGTGACGTAGCCTTTCGCCGCGCCGGTGAACCCCCACACCGTTTCCGACGGTGCCAGGACCAGATTCGCGCCATCGCGAAGTACGCCACTCAATGCCATAGCGATGCCGGCAGCCGTTGCCTGAACGGAGCCCCAGGCACCTAGCGCGAGTCCGGCCTGCTTCTTCGGCGCCCGTTTCATGGTCGCGGTCAGGGTGCCGTGGGCAAACATGGCGCCGCCGACGCCGATCAGGAAGTTGCCGACAAGAAACAGGCCAGTGGCACCAGTGGGTGCGGCGATAACCACGAGCACGAAGGCCGGGATGCCGATCAAGGTGCCACTCTGTGCCATTCGGTGTGGGTTCTCTTCACTGGTCGGTGAGTTGGACGCGAGTGCAAACCCGAGCAATCCGCCAAGTGCCAGCAGCGCCGTAAGTTGGGTGGTGGCCGCAACTGACATGTTGAGAACCTGGCCGCCGAATGGCTCAAGCAGTATGTCGGCCATCGTAAAGCCAACAGTACCGAGGCCGACGATCACCAGGCAGCGAATCGCATGCTCCCCGGTACAGAATGCAGCCCAGGATTCTCTGAACGTGGGATCCGGAGCGGGGGCCGGTCGGCCCCGCGGCGGATTGCGGGTTTCCTGTTTCCACATGGCCGTGACGTTGAGAATCATCGTCGTGAGTGCGGCACCCTGAATCACCTGCACCAGCCGCCCTGGGGAAAAGTTCGTGAGTGCTGCGCCGAACAACAGTGCGCTGACAATCATGCCTACCAGCAGCATCACGTACATTAAGCCGACAACGCGTGGGTGGGACTCCGGCGCTGTTAAGTCTGTGGCTAAAGCAAGACCGGCGGTCTGCACAGTGTGCAGCCCTGCGCCAACGGCCAGAAACGCGAGCGCCGTGGCGCCGTGTCCAATCCAAAGTGGCGCGTTACCCGCCTGGCCCTCGCCAGCCAGTACCAACAGCGCAAAGGGCATGATGGCGAAGCCGCCAAACTGCATCATGGTGCCTTTCCAGATAAACGGCACACGCCGCCAACCCAATTCGCAGCGATGCGTGTCTGAGCTATAGCCAATCAAGGCTCTGAACGGAGCGAACACCAGTGGCAGGGCCAGCATGATGCCAACCAGGGAGGCCGGCACATTGAGTTCCACGATCATGACGCGATTGAGCGTTCCGACCAGCAGTACCAGCGCCATGCCCACAGAAATCTGGAACAACGACAGCCGCAATAGTCGGCCGAGTGGCAGATCGGGCGTCGCCACGTCGGTAAACGGCATGAACCGCGGCCCGTAAGATATCCAGGCCTCGGTTACGCGCTGGCTAAGACGATTGAGCATCAGGTCGCCTTACAGCCCGCGCGCTGCGGAAGAGAGAGCTTAGGTGTTCAGGCGCTCCGGCGCTTGGTGAGCAGCGGGAAACCGAAGCTCGTATTGCCGGGGCCTTTCTTCAACAGTGGGAAACCGAAGCTCGTATTGCCCGGTCCACCCTTCAGCAACGGCATCCGGAACAATGCAGACAGCGGTGCCGGGTTACTGCTCAACAGCCTGTAACCGAATGAACGCTGGTTGTCGAAGCTGATCATTCGGGTTGTTGGTGCTTTGCCTGACAGGAGCGGCAAACCAAGAAAGTCGGAAAGCGGCGCCGGACTCTGGCGGCGGATCTCCGGCATCTCAATATCCAGCGGGTCCCCGCTGTTGAGCACGTTAACGATCGCCTGCCCTCGACCGAAAGGCTCTTCCACGCCGACGATTGACTTGCCCTGTTGCAGCTGATCGCGGCAGACCTGCCCATAATCAAATGGCAGGCGCTCATCATCGATAGCAGCTTTAACAGCAGTATCCGCATCGAATCCGGGTGTCAGAACAACCAGATCGGATTCCGCAAAACCACGCTCGACCAGTTTGGCGACGACGCCGCGCGCCTGTTGCTCGGTGGAATAAACCTTAACGGTAGGTAGCATGGTCATGCCTCGCTCAGTGAGAGTGGGACGTTGGTACCGCCACTAACGACATGTCACGCGGGATCATGGCGGAGCGAGCGGCACGGCCGCGATCCCTGCGGCCGGTTCTTATGCCAGACCGCAATGCTGCCTGGCTGCCGTTTCGTTCTACTTCTTTGTTACCCGCCGAAGAAAGCCGGTAACCAGGAAGTGTTGGATAGCACGGAGTAGTGAATGATCAACGAGATCAGCGCTACAGCGCCCAGGAATAGCGGTAAGCCAACCGTCGGGTTGACCACACACCAGATTCTGCCTTGATTCATGACTTACCCCTTTAGCCGAGCCACGGCGTAAAGAGATACGCCAGAACGTGAGCGAACAAAGCAATCACGAAGAACACCCGCGCGCCGTCAATAACGTGCTTGTGCAGTTCCTCGGACTCCTTGATGGTCAGGCCCGTCGGCCAGACGCGGTCAGGATCATCAATATTGGCCATTGTTTCCTCCCATGGAATCGGGATGCCTTTTCCCGTTTCCACAACCTAGTGACGGTGCCGCGATATGTCAAGAAATCCGGGCAATACGGGCGGATATTTGATGACAGATGTCCGCATTGCGCCCGCCAACGCGGATGTGACCGGCCCACTCGTGAACGGGGCCTGATTGGTTTGGACTTTGTCTAAATGGTGCGATGCTAGCCGCGCCGAAATGCCGCGAGCAGAAAACGCCGCCGGACGGGATGCGGCGCAGACCGGTCGGGCCAATGCTCGGCAATCGCCGCCTCCAGCTTCTCGATAACCGGCTCCATGAGTTCGTCCGTCAGAATCCAGCTCTCCGGGTTCGCTTTGCCTCGCACACCGGCAACGAAATCCGCGGGGCTCATATCGACCTGCCATTCGCTGGCAACGATTTCTTCACCGTTCTCAGGTTCTGGCGCGAAGCCAAGGCTGGCCAGTTTGGCGGCGAATTCCCGCTGGCCGGTGGGCGCCTTCAACTGCGGGCCAGCCAACTCGACGACGGCCCGCCGATAAACGTTCTGCAGGGCACCGGTCACAGACTCCGGGTCAATCCAATCCCGGCCCATCACGAAATGCGCCTCGTGATGCATACAATCCGCTGCCTGTTCCAGCACGCTTTCCCAGCCTGGGAGCAGGTGCAATACGTGCACCGCCGTAACAGCGTCGAACTGCTGTTCTTGCATCGGCAGGCGATGCAGATCACCACGCACCAGCATCACATCGCCACGCTGAACGGCTGCATGCTGGTAGACCTGCGCCAGCATGTCGCCGGAAAGATCGATACCCGCAACGCTGCAGCCGGCCTCTGCCACCGGCAGCGCAATGCGGCCGGTGCCGATGCCGAGTTCCAGAATTTTCTTGCCCGGACCGATCAGCCTGACAATAGCCGCGCCGACTTCACGGGAAACTTCCGGAGGGTGCGCGCGTTGGCTGTCGTACTGGTCAGCAACGCGCTGGTCGAAAGCAAAATCGAGCGCGCGCGAGGTCATTCGATCGGATGAGGTCAGGCGGAGAAATCAGGCAATCGAACCAGCTTCCATCGCCCTTTCGAGATCACGCTGCGTCAGATCGGCCGCGTGCTGCTGCTTAAACTGCTGCACGCTGATGCGCATCAATACCGCCGCGGCGATGAGCATGGCGACCGCTTCGAAAAAGAAGATGCCACCGTAAGCGGCCTGCGGCGTAACGGCGCCGCTCTCGATCAGGCTTGAGTGCAATATGCCGCTGCTGATCGACGAGAAGCCGGTGCCGAAGGCCTGGGCGACACCCCACAGGCCCATGTACATGCCGGTGGCGCCCTCGATGGTCATGTCCATCATCATGGCCAGCCCACCGACGTTAAAGAAGCCGGTGAAGATGCCCATGCCAAACAGGATCGGCCGCACCCACTGACTCTGTTCCATGGTGGCTGCGCCCGCCAACGCGAACATTCCAATGGCTATTCCGAAGCAGCCCAGCAGCGCGATGGTCTTTTTGCTCAGGCTTGTCGTGACGCTGATGATGCCCATCACAATCATGCCGAGCAGTACGCCGCCGCCCCATGTGGGCTGAAACTTGGTGGTCTCCGCCACGCTCATGCCAAAGACTTCCGCGCCGAAGACCTCAAGAATATTGTCCTGGAGGAAAATCGCGAAAATCGCCAGGAAGATAAATGCGAAGAACCCGCGGGTTTGCGGATTCTCCTGCAGCAGGCGCAGTGCAGCAGTCAGTGGGTTCTGATCGCTGGCAATTGCGCGCGCCCGGGCCCGTGATTCAACCACCTCTTCGGGCGACAGGCGCTTTTCGACGCCAAGAATTCCGAACAGCGCCGAGCCGATCACGATGAACGGCGTCAGGTTGTACAGCGTTTGCATCGCCTCGGGCGTGTACTCGGGGCGGACGATGTTCATGACGACCGAGGCGAGGATCGTGCTCATGATCGTGACGATCCACACCACCGAGATCACGCCACCGCGGGTCTTCTCGCTGGTGACTTCCGCGATTAACGAGTGGTAGCAGTCACCCAAAAACGCCATGGCGACGCCAAATACTGCGAACAACAAAAAGCCGAGCAGAGTCCAGGCCATGGAGCCCGCACCCATGCCCTCTGCAACCGTGGGTAGCGCGACAAACACAGCGCTGGCGGCAACCGCGCCCATGAGCATGTAGGGCGTGCGGCGATAGCCAAGAATGGGATGTGTGTCGGCGAGCCGGCCAACAATCACCTGAAATGGCGACAGGAAGTAGTGCATCGCCAGCATCGAGGTAACCAGTACTGCAGCGACGCCCAACTCGACGATTGAGATGCGGTTGAAGTCGATAGTGAGCAGCGCAAACATCCAGCCGACCCCGATTTTCGGGGCAGCCAGTCGCAGAGTGCGGAGCAGGGCTGCGATGACGCCGAGCATTATTGTTATCCCCCCCAGGATCGACGGCCGCCGCTCAATATTGGCGCACGGCCTGCTGCGCTGCAAGTCGGAGGCCGTGAGGCACCCCGTTGGTATGCAGCCGCAGCGCTAATTCGTTGGCGCGACACCGAGCAAGTGGGCCATGTCCTTGCAGAAAATCCGCACGTGCGCCAGCGGGCGTGCCCGCACCAGGCGCTTATGCATGTAGGCCTGCCAGGTCAGGTATTGCACGTCGGGATCGCGGCAAATATTGACGAATCTCTCCCGTCGCTTGTCGGACGAGTACCAGAATTTCTGCATGATGCCGAGCACCCAGAAAACCTTGCCGTGGCTGCGCATAAAGCGCTTGCGCGCCTGCTTTAGGGCGCGCGGATTGCCGGTGCGAAGCAGTTCGCCTACCGCTTCGGCGGCAAGCTTGCCGCTGGTCATGGCGTAGTAGATTCCCTCACCGGAAGCTGGGGCCACCGCACCAGCCGCATCGCCGGCGACAATCACATCACGGCCATTGTCCCATCGCGGCAGAGGGCTCATGGGAATCGGTGCGCCCTCGCGTCTGATCAGCGCCGACTGTTCCATGCCGGCAGTGCGTCGGATGGCGCTGACGGCACCGCGCAGCGAAAAGCCCTTTTTCGCGGAGCCCACGCCGACGCTGGTTGCGGCGCCGTGCGGAAAAACCCAGCCATAGAAATCCGGAGACAGGCGGCCCTGGTAGTAAATTTCGCAGCGCTCGCCATCGAACTCGGGCGTTATTTCCTGCGGCGACTCCACGATTTCGTGATATGCCAGCACGTGCCGGGCGCGGTCGGCGCCCTTGATCTCCTGGCGGGCCACCTTTGAGCGGGCGCCGTCGGCACCAATGATTGTTTTGGCGCCGACCTGCTCTGTGTGTTTAGTGCCATCCGGTCCCTGGGTTTCGAACTCGACGATGGGGGCGCCGGAAGCGGTGCGATCAATACTGACAAACTTACCGCGGCGCCAGTCGGCTCCCAAAGACGCCGCTCGCTCGCGCAGCCATTCATCGAAATGCTCGCGATCGACCATGCCGACGAAGCCACCTTCAATCGGCATATCCACTTTGCGGCTGGCCGGTGAAATCATCCGCGCATTGCGGGTGCGCGCAACGATTAATTCATCGGGGATGGCAAATTCTTCGATGAGTTTTGGCGGTATCGCGCCGCCACAGGGCTTGATGCGGCCCGCTCGGTCGAGCAGCAACACTTTGTGTCCCGCTTGCGCGAGTTCAGCGGCGGCGGTAGATCCGGATGGCCCGCCGCCAATAACGACTACGTCGAAGGATTCGATGTCTACGGCCCGAAATTCTTTTCCGGGCACGATACCACAGGCGTCTGAATCCTGGTGTAAGCGTTGGGTTGCCGCGTGCTACGACGGTCGCACAGCAAACGCGCACACCAGCATGCCGGATACAAACATCAGCGTCGCCGTGCCGTTGAACCAGGGCGCGCGCTCCTCCGGGGCGGCCAGAAGGCGCGGCGCCAGTGCCGCCTGGCCTGCCGAGAGACCGGCGATAGCGAGTGCATGCCACGGCAGCTGCCACCAGACCAATGCCACCACAACGGCGGCCTGAGCTGCCAGCATGATGCCGCAGGACAGGCGGGCGGCGGCAGGGATGCCGAGCTGCACGGGCAGTGAGCGAATGCCCATTTGCCGATCGCCCTCGGCCGACTTGAAATCGTTGAACGTCATGATGCCGAGCGTGCCGACGCTGTAGAAGGCAGCGAGCCAGAGGATGCGCGGGTCGGGTAATGCAGCGGTGAGCATCGTCACGCCCGTGAACCACGGGATTCCCTCATAGGAAATGGCGCAGGCAAAGTTGCCAAGCCAGCCGTTATTTTTTAGTCGTAACGGTGGAGCGCTATAGGCCCAGGCCAGCGCCAGACCGATAACGGCTGCCACCAGTACCCAGGATCCAAGCGACCACGCGACAAGGAGAGACAGGCCGGTCCAGCCCAGGGCCAGGTACAGCGCTGAGCTTCCGGGCATCCGGCCGGATGGGACTGGCCGGTTCGGTTCGTTGATTTTGTCGACGTGGCGATCGAACCAGTCGTTGGCAGCCTGGCTGGTTCCGCACACCAGCGGACCGGCAAGTGCCACGCCGGCCAGGATAATCGGCCAATTTGCCAGGATGGATTCGCCGGAAGAAACCACTCCGCACATGAGTGCCCAGACTGGGGCAAACCACGTGACCGGCTTCAACAGTTCGATCGCCGTGGCGACTGAGATATGCGGCATCGGCGCAACATAGTGAGCCGCCCGAAGGCTGTCAACGGCGCGACGTTTGCATAGTCCTCAGTCTGGCCATGATTCATCGCCAAGTGTCTGGTCTTCCTCCGGAGTGCTACTGTTGCTCCCGCCTATGCGCTGTCAGCGCTCCATAAATGCAGAACAAACGCTTAAAGACATTCGCTGGCTTCTGGACAGAGCTGAGTCCTACCTGGCTACCGTTCGCTGATGCCGCTTCGGCGGAATTGCCTTTGGGGCGGTTGCTCCGTCTGGCGCTGTTTCAGGTCTCGGTTGGCATGGCCATCGTGATGCTGAACGGCACGCTGAACCGCGTCATGATCGTTGAGCTTCAGGTGCCGGCGACTTTGGTCGGCGTCATGATTTCGCTACCGCTGTTGTTCGCGCCGTTTCGTGCGTACATCGGCCATCGTTCTGATAACTACCGCTCGCTGCTCGGCTGGCGGCGCGTGCCGTTCATCTGGATGGGTACGCTCTTGCAGTTCGGTGGGTTTGCCATCATGCCCTTTGCTCTCATTGTGCTGTCCGGAGATACGAACGGCCCGCTGTGGTACGGCCACGTCGGTGCTGCGCTGGCGTTCCTGCTGGTCGGCGCCGGTCTGCACACGACGCAAACGTCCGGTCTGGCGCTGGCGATGGACCTGGCACCGCCCAAGACCCGGCCGAGGGTCGTGGCACTGCTGTACGTCATGTTACTCGCCGGAATGCTCGTGAGCGCGTTGGGGTTTGGTTTTGCGCTTCAGGATTTCAGTCAGATCGGCTTGATTGGCGTCGTCCAGGGGGCTGCCCTGATTACCGTTGCACTCAATCTGGTTGCCCTTTGGAAGCAGGAGCCGCAGGACTTTGCGCTGACGTCGCCTGAGCGCAAGCGACAGAGTTTTCGCGCATCCTGGCAGGCCTATAAAGCGAGCGGGCAGACGCTTCGTCTGCTTACCGCCGTGGGTTTCGGCACCGCAGCTTTCAGCATGCAGGATGTGCTGCTGGAACCCTATGGGGGTGAAGTACTCGGGCTTTCTGTCGCATCGACAACGACGCTGACAGCCCTGTGGGCCGCCGGCACGATAGCGGCCTTGATTGTTGCCTCGCGTCGACTGATGGCGGGTGCAGATCCGGGGCGTTTGGCGGCCAGCGGCTGTTTGGTTGGGGTCCTGGCGTTTGCCCTCGTGGGGTTCGCCGCGCTACTGGATTCCGCGTTTGTCTTTCGGATCGGTACGGTGCTGATTGGCTTCGGCGCCGGCCTGTTCGCAGTTGGTACGCTAACTGCCTGCATGGACCTGGCCCGCAGGGAGTCTTCCGGTTTGGCCCTGGGCGCTTGGGGTGCCGTGCAGGCGACATCGGCCGGGCTGGCCATCGCCGCAGGCGCGCTACTGCGCGATCTGGTCACTCGATGGGCAGATGCGGGTATTTTGGGTCCCGCGCTACATGGCCCGTTGCCGGGTTATATTAGCGTTTATCAGATCGAGATATTCCTGCTATTCGTAACGCTCGCGCTGTTCGGGCCCCTCGTTCGCGCCGAGCGTGCACAGCAGGATAGCCGGGCAAAGTTTGGTCTGAGCGAGTTTCCCGGCTAAACCTGGCAGCGGAGGCGATGGATATGGATACAGGCGCGATCACTGGCTACGTAGACGTTGCACAGATTGTGCTCTACGGGTTCTGGATCTTTTTTGCCGCATTGATCATTTATCTGCGGCGGGAAGACAAGCGCGAGGGTTATCCGCTCGAGTCGGATCGCTCCGATAGCATAAAGGTGCAGGGCTTTCCGGCCGTGCCCGAGCCGAAGAAGTTTGAGCTACCCGATGGAAGGGTGGTCTACGCGCCGCGGCAAGAAGAGCCCGAAACCGTTGCCAATGCACAGCCCAGTGAGCCATGGCCAGGTGCACCGCTGGAGCCAGTCGGTGACCCGATGCTCGCCGGTGTAGGACCAGGATCGGCCGCCAGGCGACCCGATCACCCCGAGGAGGGTCCGGACGGTCTGCCCAAGATCCGGCCATTGCGCGCGTGCCCGGAGTTTTCCGTTGCCAATGGGCAGCCTGATCCGCGGCGGATGACTGTAGTCGGCGCGGATGGTGAACCCGCTGGTGCGATCAGTGATGCCTGGATCGATCTGGAAGAGCCGCAGATCCGCTATCTGGAAGCGCAGCTCAACGCGTCGATTGCCGGCGGTGACAACAGGCCGGTGCTGATTCCGATGCCGCTCGCCAAGATCAATGCCCGCCGCGAAACCGTAACGGTAAACTCACTCACCGCCAGTCAGTTCGCCCATATCCCGCGGATATCATCCGGCGATTCCATCACGCTGCAGGAAGAAGAAAACGTCGTCGCGTACTTCGGTGCCGGACAGCTTTACGCGATGCAGTCGCGCAAGGGGCCGCTCGTTTAGGCAATGTCAGGCGCCGGAGAACTGCACGAAGTTGATCCAATACGCGGCCTGCCCGAGCTTCTGCCTGAAGGCGAGCGGATCTTGTGGCAGGGCCAGCCGCAGTGGTGGTCTTTAGGTCAGCGCGTTTTTCACATTCGACTTGTGATCGTTTACTTCGTCGCGCTGATTCTTTGGCGCGTGGTCTCACCTGGCGAAGCAGACCCATCGACAATGTTGGCCGGCCTGGCGGTCACCGCCGCACTGGGCGTAGCTGCGGTCGGCCTGCTCATGCTGCTGGCTGCCCTGATTTGCCGCACGACCATTTACACGGTGACCAACCGGCGAGTCGCGATGCAGCTGGGCGTGGCGCTGCCCATCAACCTGAATCTGCCCTTCAAGCACATTGAGTCGGCCGGTCACGGAGCCTTCCGGGACGGCACGGGCGATATTCCATTGCGCCTGTCCATGGACAACCACGTTGCCTACCTGCTGCTGTGGCCGCATGCGCGACCTTGGCGGGTCCGGCGGCCCGAGCCGATGCTTCGCTGTGTTGCAGATTCGGCTGCGGTTGCGGCCACGCTGGCAACAGCGTTGGCGCAATACCACGGCGGCGGGGCTGAAGCGACGGCGGAGCCGGATGCTTCCGCCACCTGCGAACGGGCGGTCGCGCAGAGCTAAAGAAACCCATCGTGGCGTCTCACTCCCATGCGCAGCAGTTCCCGCGGGCAATTCTGGTTGCGGCGGCGGCATTGATCGGCTTGACGATCGCCCTGGCTGCCCTCGGGCGTTTATCCGGTCTGGGCGTCACGGCCCCCGACGATGCGGACATCGTTGCGAGTATTGAGCTGTACTTTCAGGATCGCGAAGACGGGTCGGTCTGGATATATCGTGACGTTGCTGAAGAGCCAGTCACGGTCTTGCCTCCTGGTACCAACGGTTTTGTCCGTGGCGTAATGCGCGGCCTGGCACGGGAGCGCCGCATGCACGACGTTGGCGCAGGCGAGCCGTTCGAGCTGCGCAGCAATGCCGCCGGGGGCTTAAGGCTGCACGACCCCTCTACACGTCGCACGATTGATTTGCAGGCGTTTGGGCCCGACAACTATGGCGCCTTCGCGGCAATCTACAGCGACGCGACGGCGGCTAGCGATCTGTTGAGATAGAGTTCGGCAGCATGTGGTCGCTCCTGCTGCCGGTAACCTACATTCTGTTGCTCTGGTGGCTGCTGACTGGTGTCGTGTTGTATCTCGACGGCCTCCCGCGCCGGAGCTTCCGATGGACGCTGCTTGGCGCAACCGTCGTCCTGTTGCTTGCCGTGCTGGGCGTTGTCGGCACGCGATCTTCAACCAGCCTGCCTGATGTCTACTGCGCGGCAACCTGCGGGCTACTGATCTGGGGCTATCTGGAGCTGACGTATCTCACCGGTTTTTTTACCGGCCCGGTCAAGCATGCCTGTCCACCCCGCGCCACAGGGCCGCGGCGTTTCTGGCTCGCGTTGCAAACCAGCCTGTATCACGAGCTCGCAGTCGTATTTGCCGGGCTTATGCTTTACGTCATTACCGCGGGCCACGAAAACCACTTCGCGTTCGGTTGCTTTGTGGTGCTGTGGATCATGCGCTGGAGCGCAAAACTGAACCTGTACTTCGGCGTGCGGAACCTCAACGAGGACTGGCTGCCTGAGCACCTGCGCTACCTGGCTAGCTATATGCGTCGGCGTCCGATAGGCCCGTTTTTCTTGTCGTCGGTTGGTGCGGCAATGGCGATGGCGATCTACCTCACGAGTCAGTTTTCCGCCGAGCCGCTCAACGGTCAGGCGGCTGGCCAGCTGTTGGTGCTGACCTTGCTGTGGCTCGCGATTCTTGAGCATTGGATGCTCGTGCTGCCGGTTGATGCGTCGGCCGTGTGGCGCTGGGGTCTGCGATCGCATGACCGTGCTCAGACCGGGCAAGAAACGCACGATTAGCGCCGGCTATGCAAGCGAATATCGTCGAGGACCTTGCTTGGGAGCGGGAAGGCAGCGATTGGCCAAATCGTGAGCACAGCCAGTTTGTGCGCGCCGATGGTATCCGCTGGCATTGCCAGCTCTACGGTGACGGTCCGCGGGTGTTGCTGCTGCACGGGGCCGGCGCAGCCACACATTCCTGGCGCGATTTCGGCCCTGAACTGGCCAGCCACTTCCGCGTGCTGGCCGTTGATCTGCCGGGGCATGGGTTCAGCGAGACGTTGCCGGGGTCGCGGTTGTCGCTGGACGGCGTATCTACAGCGTTACTCGCTCTGCTGGAGACGCTCAACTTCGATCCAGAGCTGACCGTAGGCCACTCAGCCGGGGCCGCTTTAGCCTGTCATCTCGCCCTGTTTCGTGGCCTCTCCCCCCGGAAGCTGGCGAGCCTCAACGGCGCCCATCTGCCTTTGCGCGGTTATCCGAGCTGGCTCTACGGCCCGATCGCCGGGTTCATTGCCAACAGCCGGCGCTTACCCCGCTGGTTTGCGCGGCGCGCCTGTGATCGAAAGGTGGTTGACCGGCTGATGCGGAACACGGGTTCGAACATTGACCCGGAAGGCTTCGAGTTCTACTGGCGTCTGGCCCGCTCTCCGGCCCACGTCTCTGCGGCGTTGGGGCTGATGGCGCATTGGGACGTGCGCCCAATCGAGCAAAGTCTGAATAAGCTAAAGCAGCCGTTACTCCTGATCACTGGCAGCAATGACAGCACCGTGCCGCCGGCCGATTCGCTGCGCGTACATGATCGTGTCGCTGGATCTACCCACGTCTCTCAGGATTCGCTCGGGCATCTCGCGCACGAGGAAGACTCCGCCGGCACGGCGGCAGTGGTCCGCGACTTTTGGTTCAGCTGACGGCCGCTAACCGTCGGTGGTCCTGGTTAGCTGCTTTCTCACGGTGCGCACGCCCAGGGCAACGATGAGGGCAACCACCGGGATACTCAGCGCGGTAATTATCCGCGGCTCGAGTGAATCATCTATCAGCGCCAGGCTCTCGGCGAGGTAATCAATCAGGCTGACGACGTAGTAAGTAATTGCCGCGACGGACAGCCCTTCGACGGTTTGCTGGAGCCGAAGCTGAAAAGCTGCTCGCCTGTTCATTGAGGAAAGCAATTCCTGATTTTGTTTCGCACGGCCAACACCAACGCGGGTAGATAGCAGTTGCGTGGCGCGCGCGGCTCTCCTGGAAACCGATTCCTGACGTTTGGCGACAACCTCGCAGGTATTCATGGCCGGCGCGAGGCGGCGCTCGGTAAATTCCTGGAAGGTTTGCAGCCCCTCGAGTCGTTCCTCGCGCAATTCTGCAATTCGCCGATCGATGATGTCGCTGTATGCAGCCGACGCGCCGAAGCGAAAGTTGTTCACTGACTGGCGGTTTTCCAACGACGCCTGCAGCCGTGTGAGCTGATTCAGGAGCTGGGCTTCGTCGGTTTCACCTTCCTGTAGCAGGGTGTTGGTGACGTCGGCGAGTTCGGTCTCCGAGCGCAGCAAGAACGGCGTTAGCTCCCGCGCGACGGGCAAGGCGAGCAGCGCCATCACCCGGTAGGTATCAATCTCGAGGATTCTCTGGATCATGCGGCCAGCTTGACGAGGCGACATGCTGCCATTGAAAACGAGCAGGCGGCTGAAGCCATCTTCGCGAATGCGCAGATCCGTGAGAGCGCTTGCCGCTCCGTTTGCCAGCGCACCGCCGATTAGCGGGTGGCCGCTAAAGTACTGTCGCGAGAGCTCCTCGTACTTGCTGGCGTCGACGTTGCCGGCTACTAGCGCGACGTTCGTTGCGACCATGGCTTCGCCCGGCAGACGGCTGATCCAATCTGCCGGTAGCGTGCTTATCGCGGACGACTCGAACGGCTCTGTGCCGTCGGCGTCCGCGATAAGCATGTACCGGGAAAACTCGGTATGCCGTTCCCAGCGTAGCCGCGATTCCGTAAGGGCCAGTTCGTAGTGCGTTGCGCCGGGTTCAGGTGGGGCTGCGCCGTGGTCCCGGGCCAGCTCGCTCAGCAGGTCCAGCTCGCTCTCAGCCTCTGCAGCGTCGGCGTACGAAGCGACATAGGTGACGCGCGCCGGCCGTCTGACTGCCACCGGCGGCCGCGCATGGACCTCATTGTTGAGCTCAATGCGCTGCGGGTGGTCTCGCAGTAGCTTATTCGCCATGGCGCTGGAGCGCGGCCGGATCAGGCGCTAAACCAAGCCCGCGGGTTGCGATACAAGACCATGTATCGAATCCATGGATACTTCAGACGGTCAAGCGAGAGAGACTCCTGCATTGCGAGGGAAGTTTGCCCATCGATGCGCGTCTCGAGCAACGACCGCGCATAGAAAGGTCCGTCTTCAATTGAGCGGATGACCCGCGCGCCGGCCTTTTCGTCCGCGCGGGTTGAGCGCTTCAGACGCCATCGCGTGCGCGGAAGGGAGACGGCCGGCAGTTGTGGCCGCATCTCAGTCAGCGAGCCATCGTTGCCGGCTACTAATGCGACAGACAAGTCTTCCTGATCCCTTCGCTTCAGGTCATAGAAGATCGCCGTCTTGTGTTTCAGGCGGGCGCGTGACCAGGTCCAGCTGCTGAAGCTGTTTTCCAGCGGTGCGTGCCCTGCATTGTGGTCAAGATAGGCATCGCCCTTCCATCGGGCGCGACCGGGCGAGTGAATGTCGACCTCAATGCGCGCGTGCGGCGCAACAGGCCACCAGCGATGCCAGCTTGCGGTGTCCAGCAGCACGCTGCGCGAAGTGAGCGCGGTGGGTGTCAATCTGAGACGGCCACGGATCCGGTTCATGCGGGGCCAGTTCAGTTCGTCCAGGTCAATCGTTAGCTGATTGCCATCCCATCGCATCTGGCTGGGTCCGATGACGAGTGTGTCGGCGGAGCGTTGCAGCGCATTGCGACCGCGCTCCGTGAAGCCCCAGCAGTAGCGGTCGTCATCCCAAAGGGAAACATTCATCGAGCAATGGTTGTGTGGGTCGCCGCGCTGGAAGGCGCGCGAAATCGCGTAGTAGGTTGAGAACACACTGCCAACGAACGCGATGATTGTGAGTCCCGAGCGGCCATCGTCGCTGGTGGCATCGATGTACCACCAGGCGTAGCTGTTTTGTCCTACGGTTTCGTCGAAGCGAAGTCTTCCCGGATGCACGCCGCGGCCAGCCGGCCGGACAGCATCGCCATGGGAACGCCCGGGCCCGGGTGCGCGCTCCCGCCGGCCAGATAAAGACCTGGGACCTTCGTTCGGCCGCCGGCTCTCTGGAAGCTCGACCTCCAGCCATGGGACGCCCGGCCGTACAGACCGCCCCCGCTGCCCGGAAACAGCCTCTCGAAGTCGGCTGGCGTTGTCGCCCGAATCTCCGTCGGACGATAGTCGAGCGTCATCCCGCAAGCGGCGAGATGTGTGAAGGTTTCTGCTCTGCATTGCTCTACCTCCGCTGCGGATCTGATCCGCGTATCGCCGTCCGCTGGCGCATTGACGATAACCAGCAGGCGCTCCCGCTCCCCTGCGGACAATCGCCCATCGTCATCCCGATCCTGAGCACAAACATACACCGTTGGCGCCCGAGGTACGCTCTTCTCCGAAAAAATTTCGCTGAACTCCCGTTGGTAATCGTCCGAAAAAAACACGTTGTGGCGAATGGGCGCGGGCCCTTCCACGCTTGCGAGCAACGACCATGTCATGGCCGACATCGACCGGTCCCGGCTAGCCACGGGCGGCGCAGCCGCTTGGACGTCGCGCCCCAGCAGGCCCATGCCAATGGCGGAGACGTCCGCGTTGCAGACCACAGCGGAGGCCGGCAGCACCTCGCCGTTGTCGATTTCAACACCGGTCACCTGGCTTTTGCTGCTAAGAATTCGGGAGGCGGCAGTATTGGTCGTGAGTTTTCCACCCAGCCGCTCAAGCTCGGCACGCAACGCTTCGACGATACGCCCCATACCCTGGTCGACCAGCCACAGGCCTTCCCGCTCGGCATGCGCGACCAGCATCAGCGTGGCCGGTGACAAGAAAGGCGACGACCCGCAGTAGCCGGCGTAGCGGCCGAACAGCTGTTTGAGCCGCGGGTCCCGGAAGTACAGACCCAGGACCCGCCAGAGCGATGTATAGGGTTTTAGCCGCGCCAGATTCTTAAAGCCAGTCAGCCCAAAGCGCGCACAAAGGCCCAGCATGCTGGTGCGGTGTGCATTGATAAAGGTTGGCTCAAGGCTCCTGTAAATTCTTCGCGCATCCGCACTGAAGCGAAGAAACGCACGCGCGTCCGCCGCGCCGGAGAAGTGTCCGATCGCGTCCGCCGAGGCTTCCAGGTCGGCATACAGATCTAGCGATGCCCCGGATGCCCAGGAATGCCGGGCAAGGCGTTGCGCCAACTGCATGCCGACGCGGTTCTCAGGCGGTGCCCCGGCATCTTCAAGGAGTCCGTCAAGCACCCAGCGCATAGTCATTACCGTCGGGCCCGAATCGATGCCGCGGCCATCAACGTGAATCTGCCGCAGCTTGCCGCCGGCGGCCGGCGCCTTGTCAATCACATGGACTGCAAAGCCGCTGCTCGCCAGGTCAATCGCCGCAGCAAGTCCGCCCATGCCGGCGCCGATGACCACAACCGGGTTACTGATTGCCGGCTCCCGGCATTGCATTGACTCGTTTCATGCGCGCTCCTAGATTGCACCAGTCGCGCATAGAGTACGCGCGTTCGTTTGCGCGAGGTCTGAACAGATGCGTGACCAGTGGTCGAAAATCAGGGACAGCCTGCTGGGCAATCCGCGATTTCACCGGCTCGCGCTGCGCATCCCGCTGGTGAGATCAGTTGCCCGCAAGCGCGCCCGAGCCGTATTCGATCTATGCAGCGGCTTCGTGTATTCGCAAGTATTGCTGGCCTGTGTGCGGCTCGGGGTACTGGAGTTTCTGCAAGACGGCCCGCGCGAGCTCGCGCTTGTGTCTGCCCACTGCGGGGTCGGCCAGACAGAAACTGAACGTTTGTTGCGAGCGGCGATACCACTCGGACTAATCGAGCTACGCAGCAACGAGCGCTATGGTCTGGGCTATCTGGCAGCTCCGCTGCTCGCGAACCCCGGGCTACTCGCGCTGATTGAGCACAACGCCCTGTTCTTCCGGGACCTCGCCGATCCGGTGGCGCTGCTGCGCGCGCCGGATGAGCCAACCGAGTTGTCCCGCTACTGGGCGTACGCTCGGGCGGCCGATCCATCCGCGTTGCCGAGCGAAAATGTCGACGACTACTCAGAGTTGATGGCGATTTCACAGGCCGCGATCGCCGAAGATCTGCTCGCGGCATACGATTTTTCCAGGCATCGATGTCTGTTGGACGTGGGCGGCGGCGAGGGGGCTTTCGCCACCGCCGCCGCCACCGCGCACTCAAACCTGCAAGTGATGGTGGCTGACCTGCCGATGGTCGCGGGTCGTGCAGACAAACGTTTTGTTAGCGCGGGCATCGAGACAAGGGCGCAGTCGTGGGGCGGTAATTTCTTTGCAGATCCGTTGCCCACTGGCGCTGATGTCGCCACGCTGATTCGTGTCGTGCACGACCACGATGATGCAGATGTGCTCGCGCTGCTGCGTTCCGTGCGTGCCGCCCTGCCAGCTGATGGACGGCTGATTGTCGCCGAGCAAATGGCCAGCACCGGCGGCGCCGAGACAGTTGGCGATACGTACTTTGGGCTTTACCTGCTGGCTATGGGCCGGGGCCGGCCGCGAAGCTCCGAAGCGATCGAAGCGTTGCTCGTGGAAGCGGGGTTTGGTGGGGTGGAAGAAATTCCGACGGCCTTGCCGCTGCAGGTTCGTTTGCTCGTTGCCCGGCCGCGGGCCGGTGCCTGACTTGCAAAAACCTGCGATGAGCATAAGCTGTGTCGTCAGGGCTAGAAGTAACAGGGATCGGGCCGGTTTGAGAATGCCGCACGACTTGGCCGCGTGCAGTTAGCTTCTCAAATGCCTGCATCCCGGCGTCCACTAGAAGGGGGTCTCTCTAATGGCAGATAACCAAGGTAATTCCCTGTCCGGAATGAGCGAGAAGCAGGCTCAGGAGTTCCACGGGATATTTGTAACCAGCTTTCTGGGCTTTTTGATCATTGCGATCATCGCTCACATCCTGGTTTGGCAGTGGCGTCCCTGGATCCCGGGGCCCGAGGGCTACGGGGCACT
This sequence comes from Gammaproteobacteria bacterium, assembly GCA_028285245.1. GTDB lineage: Bacteria > Pseudomonadota > Gammaproteobacteria > Steroidobacterales > J054. The sequence goes on from JANQPY010000027.1 coordinate 20,627, forward strand.
GACTCAGGGAATTGACGCGCTGGCTAACGTGATCGTTAGCCGTCTGGCATAGGAGCACAAAACCATGTGGCGAATCTGGTTACTGTTTGATCCGCGGCGCACCCTGATTGCGTTGTTCACATTCTTGTTTGTGCTCGCGCTGATAATTCATTTCATTCTGCTGAGCACTGGCCGTTACAACTGGCTCGAGGGCGGAGCCGCGGCTGACACAGCCGCCGTTCAGATACTGCCCGCGCCGGCTCAGCGCGTCGCCAGCCTCGACTGACGTCGGGGTTGCCGGCTGGCGGGCACTGCTGCCGCGCGCAGCTTTGCCCGCAGTCAGTTGGCGGGTGGCGCTGCAGACTAAAGGCAGGCGTCCACGGCCAGGCACCGGAAAAACTAGATGGCTCTGCTGAGTTTTGAAAAGAAGTACCGCGTTCGCGGCGGCACCCTGATCGGGGGCGATCTGTTTGATTTCTGGGTGGGGCCCTTCTACGTCGGTTTCTTTGGCGTAACGACCATATTCTTTACCCTCGTCGGCACGGCCATGATCGTGTACGGCGCTGCCATCGGTCCGACCTGGAACGTTTGGCAAATCAACATTGCGCCACCAGACCTAAGCTATGGGCTTGCGATGGCGCCGCTTAAAGAAGGGGGTCTGTGGCAGATCATTACCGTCTGCGCTCTGGGGGCGTTCGTATCCTGGGCGCTGCGCCAGGTGGAGATCGCCCGCAAGCTGGGCATGGGGTACCACATTCCGTTCGCCTATTCGGTGGCCGTATTTGCGTACTTTTCGCTGGTGGTCATCCGGCCGGTGCTGATGGGCGCATGGGGACACGGGTTTCCTTACGGCATCCTGAGCCACCTCGATTGGGTATCGAACGTCGGCTATCAGTATTTGCATTTCCACTACAACCCGGCGCACATGCTGGCGATTTCGTTTTTCTTCACCACCGTGTTTGCACTGGCACTGCACGGCTCTCTCATTCTCTCAGCCGCAAACCCCAAGCCGGGGGAAACAGTTAAGACGGCGGAACATGAGAACACCTTTTTCCGCGACATCATTGGGTACTCAATCGGCGAACTTGGTATTCACCGGCTGGGTTTGTTTCTCGCTCTGAGCGCAGGCTTCTGGAGTGCCATTTGCATCATCATCAGCGGCCCGTTTTGGACGCGCGGCTGGCCCGAGTGGTGGAGCTGGTGGCTTGATCTGCCAATTTGGAGTTAGCTGGCAGGCGCAGTAAACACGATGGCCGAATACCAAAACATATTTAACCAGGTTCAGGTGCGTGGCCCTGCCTACGCCGGTGCCAGTCTGCCGCCGGATGAAAATGCACGCACGATGCTGACCTGGTTTTCATCACTGCTTGGCAGATTCGGTGACGCTCAGATCGGCCCCATTTATCTCGGCGGACTCGGTGTGGCCTCTATCGTTTGCTTTGTCGTGGCATTCGAAATCATCGGCCTGAATATGTGGGCTTCTGTTGGCTGGGATCCTCTGGAGTTTGTCCGGCAGTTGCCATGGCTGGCCCTGGAGCCGCCCGGGCCCGAATACGGTCTCAGCCTGCCGCCCCTGGCGGAGGGCGGCTGGTGGATCATGGCCGGCTTCTTCCTTACCGCATCGCTGTTGCTTTGGTGGCTGCGCACGTATCGCCGTGCCCGCGCCCTGGGCATGGGTACTCATGTTGCCTGGGCCTTCGCCGCGGCGATTTGGCTTTACCTGGTGCTGGGCTTCATTCGCCCCGTGCTGATGGGTAGCTGGAGCGAGGCGGTGCCGTTCGGGATCTTTCCGCATCTCGACTGGACCGCGGCTTTCTCGATTCGCTACGGCAATCTGTTTTACAACCCGTTCCACATGCTTTCGATCGCGTTTCTCTACGGCGCCACGCTGCTGTTTGCGATGCACGGCGCGACGATCCTGGCGGTCAGCCGGTTTGGCGGGGACCGCGAGGTAGCGCAGATTGTTGATCGGGGAACGGCGTCGGAACGGGCGGCGTTGTTCTGGCGCTGGACCATGGGTTTTAACGCCACCATGGAATCGATTCACCGCTGGGCCTGGTGGTTCGCTGTGCTGTGTCCGCTGACCGGCGGCATCGGCATACTTTTGACGGGTACTGTGGTGGATAGCTGGTACCTGTGGGGCGCCAAGCATGGCCTGGTACCCATTTACCCGGCCACCGGACCGGCAACGGTCGATCCGGCGCTTGGGTCACCCTAATCCGCATGACGACCGGGGGATTGGCGTGATTAGCAACGTGCATGGAATCCGGTTCGCACTTCTGATCACCGCACTGTTGGTACTTTCCGCCTGCGAGCGGCCGCCGGTCGAGAGTGACCAGCTCGGCTTTCGCGGTACCGGCATGCAGCAGGTCACCAATCCACGGTTGCGCGGACTGGAATCGATGATTCCGGATCCGTTGCCTCCGGCGCCAGCAGCCGGTCCCAAGGCATCCGAGGTCTACGAGAATCTCGAACTGCTGGGCGACGTCCCGTTGCCACAGTTTGTGCGCTTGATGCAGGCGCTAACCAGTTGGGTTGCTCCACAGGAAGGGTGTGCCTACTGTCATGCGCCGGGTGAATCCATGGCGTCAGATTCGTTGTACACAAAAGTGGTGTCGCGGCGCATGCTTGCCATGACGCGCGAGATCAACAACAACTGGACCAGCCACGTAGGCAATACCGGAGTTACCTGCTACACCTGTCATCGCGGCAACAATGTGCCTGAGTATGGCTGGTATCAGGCTGCAGATGAGTCAGCCAGGCTGCCTATGCTTGGACACGATGCCGGCCAGAACCGCGCGGCACCGCAGATTGGCCTCACTTCGCTGCCCTACGATCCGTTCTCAAAGTATCTGGTCGATCCTGAGAGCATCCGCGTGATCGGGGAGAAACCACTGCCGGGCAAAACGCCAGGCGCATCGATTCAGGCAACAGAAGGCACTTACGCGCTGATGATGCATCTGTCGCAGTCACTCGGCGTAAATTGCACCTACTGCCACAACAGCCGCGCGTTCGCAGTTTGGGAAGAGAGCAGTCCACAGCGGACGACTGCCTGGCACGGCCTGAGTCTAGTGCCGGCTCTCAATACCGGATACCTCGCTTCCATTAAGGAAATCTTGCCCGACGACCGGCTTGGGCCTCATGGCGATGTGCAAAAGGTTAACTGCATGACCTGCCATCAGGGTGCTTCGAAGCCGTTGAATGGCGTCAGTATGTTGGCGGATTATCCGTTGCTCGCAACTGCGCAGCCATAACGATTGACTTAAAGAACTCTGTTGACGGTCTTGCTGGCGCCCTGCGGCGCAGCTTTGATTGCATGGCCCGCGCAGCTGCGCGCTATTTCGACTTCTCCTTCGTCTCCGAGCGCACCCTTTAGTGTCAACGTTTCTGCGATCGCGCTTATTTCTTTTGCATCAGGTAGTGGGCGACGAACCATTCGTTGCCTTCTGCATAGCCAAATAGCTCGGCGCAGGCCATAAAGAACATGCGCCAGCGCTCAACGGCAACTGGCGCCTTTTCGGGGCCTGGCAGCGATGCAAACATAGCGATTGCCTGCTCGCGGTTCGCATCCAGGTTAGCCAGCCAGGCCTCGCAGGTTCTAGCGTAGTGAACGCCGTTTACGCGCCACTGCTGTTCGATCTCCATATCGTTTCTGAAATAGCTGAACAAATCTTCTGACGGCATCATGCCGCCGGTAAAGAAGTGTCGGCCCATCCAGTTCCCTGCGCCCTCGGTTTCGAAGAGATAAGGAACGTCGCGATGGCAAAAGATATGCGCAAATAGCTTGCCGTCCGGCTGTAGCCAGCTAGAAATTTTCTGCAAGAGAAGCTCGTAGTTGCGCAAGTGCTCGAACATCTCGATCGAGACCACCCGATCGAAGCGTTGTGCCGTGTTGAAGTGGCGAATATCTGCAGTAATGGCTTCGACATTCCGAAGGCCGAGTGCCTCGCAACGGGACTCAATAAACTGCCGTTGACCGCTAGAGTTCGATACCGCCGTAATCCTGGAGCCGGGGAATCGCTGACCCATCCACAGCGTTAGCGAGCCCCAGCCGCAGCCAAGCTCAAGGATCTGCATGCCGTCCGCCAGTTCCGCCCGCTCGCAGGTGAGCGAGAGCGCGTGTTCTTCTGCTTCCGCGAGGCTGGCGACGTCACTGGCAAAGACGCTGCAGCTGTACTTGAGGTGTGGGCCCAGTACGAGCTGGTAGAACGCCGCGGGTACCTCGTAGTGCTGTTCGTTGGCCTTATCTGTCTCTATCGCCAGGGGTTCTTGGCGCAGACGGGCAGCAAACTGGGCGCTTTGCGCCTGTCGCGTGCTCGTTGTTGGGGTGCGGGTGTTTCTTAGCCGGCTGGCCAGCAGCCTGCGGATGCCAAACCGCACAAGTGCGTCTGGGAACAGCCCGCGTTCGGCCACTCCAATCAGGTTCAGCATCGACAGCTGAGCACCCACGGCCTTGGCTCAACGGCTGCGCGCTTAACGCGATCACAAAGCGTACCCCGTTCCACGGTGCTATGCGGTTAGAGCGTGCCGGGCGTCTACGCGCAGGAGCAAAGCACTCACTGGCGCGGCCGGGGGTAACTTGCGGATCTGAATCAGCAGATAGGCGAGGGTGGCAATATTGCCAAGCGTCATGATCAAAATTAGCCACAGCACGCGCAGGCCATTGTGGGTTTCCTTATACGCTACCCAGACAAAAAAGATAATGAAGCCGGCGTAGACGTCGAGCAGCGTCATCAGAAACCAGCGGTCACGGATGAGTTCCCTGCCCGCCTCAAAGAGACCACGCTCAAGGCCAGCCCAGACCGCGCACATCAATAGCAGTATCAGCAGACTTACAAACAACGTGCCAAGTAAACGATGCATGGCTTCTCCGGCTCAACTCTTAGTCAGGTGTTCTACTAGTCTAGCGCCTGCGAGACGCGGCCCGGCCTTGTTGGGGGCTGATGTGACGGCAAATGGGTTATGCGTAGGGCGCGATGCTGCGTAAACTGACACAGGGTCACTGAGAGGCGGGCTTGAGCGCGCGTGAGTTCCGCAGAATACAGAGCGCTTATTTCATTACCAGTGATCCTCTTGCTGGGCGCTGCAATCACGTGGGCCGGCAGTCAGGGCGGTGAGCGCATGCTCGGTTGGCCCGTATTTGCCTGGTGTGCCGGCTTAAGCTTCGGGTTGAACTGGCTGGCGTTCGTGCATGCCTGGATTGCTCGAACCGAGCGGTATTTCGATCTGACCGGCAGTTTGACGTACCTGAGTGTGGTCGTGTTGGCCCTGGCAGCGAGAGGTACGGCTGATCCCAGAGCGCTGCTCATAGGTGCGCTGGTCGCTGTGTGGGCAGTTCGGCTCGGCAGTTTCCTTTTTCTGCGCATATCGCGTGCAGGTTCAGATAGCCGATTCGACGAGCTTAAGCACAGCTTCCCCCGATTCCTGATGGTCTGGACGCTTCAGGGTCTGTGGGTGCTGTTGACGCTTGCCTGTGCGCTGGCGGCGATGCTGAGTGCGGCCACCAGGCCAGGCGGATTGTTCACGGTCGTCGGCGTGGCGTTGTGGGTTGCGGGCTTCGCGATAGAGGCGGTCGCCGACTACCAGAAAACGAGGTTCCGAGAGCGCGAATCAAACCGCGGGCAATTTATCGCCGTCGGCTTGTGGGCCTGGTCGCGTCACCCCAACTACTTTGGGGAAATCACGCTGTGGGTTGGCATTGCTGTGATTGCCTTCCCCGCGCTGGCAGGCTGGCAACTCATCACTCTTATCTCCCCTGTTTTCGTCTATCTGCTCCTGACGCGAGTGAGTGGTATTCCTCTCCTGGAAGCACGTGCTGAAGAAAAATGGGGCGATGATCCGGCCTATCAGACCTACAAAGCGCGCACGCCCGTGCTGCTGCCGTGGCCGCCCTCCAAGGGCTAACTCATGTTGGGTAACGGCATCGGATGACCATCGGCTCGCCGCTGTCGCGATGGCGCTTGACAGCTTATTCCTTACCGTCATTGGCGACTTCGGTAGTCGCATTGCCACTGGCGCTGTTCATTCCAGCCTATTACGCCAGCGATCTGGGCATGCCGCTCGCGACGGTGGGCGCTGCGATCGCTCTATCGAGACTCCTTGACGTGGTGTCCGATCCGATAATCGGTGTGTTGAGCGATCGTGTTAACACTCGGTTTGGACGCCGCCGCGTCTGGATGGTCGTGGGCGTGCCGGTGTTCCTGCTGGCTCTTTGGAAGATCTTTGTGCCAGGTCCGCAGGTGAGCTTCAGCTATCTGCTTGCGTGGTCGGCCTGCCTGTATATCGGCTTTACGCTCATCGATCTGCCTCACAAGGCCTGGGGCGCGGAGCTGTCTGACGACTACGATGAGCGCTCGCGCGTCACGGGGTGGCGCGAGGCTTGTTCTACGCTGGGACAGGTGGGCTTGTTAGCAGTGCTGACATGGTTGGCCGCGCGCGGCATTGATGACGATGCCCGTCAGCTCAATGGCGTGGCCGTGGCCGTGTGCGTCACTTTGCCAATACTCATAGCAATCTGCGTGATCCTGGTGCCGGATCGCCGGCCAGGCGCGCGTCGGGCAGGCTTTCCCGGTCCCTGGGCCGGGCTGATGCTGATCGTCAGGAATGATGCACTTCGCCGCATGGTTGGGTGTGTCTTGCTATTTGTGTCTGGCGTGGTGATTCAGGGCACGCTGCACCGCCTTGTGTTGGCGGATGTGATGGGCAGTGAATCGCTCTTTCCCGTGATGCTGCTCCTGGAGAATCTGGCCACACTGGCATGTATACCCGCCTGGTACTGGCTGTCGCTGCGTGTTGGTAAACATCGGGCTCTAATAATGGCGGCTCTGTGGATCGCTGCCTGGAGCCTGCCCCTTGTGTGGCTGCGCGCCGGCGATGTGGCCACACTGCTTGCCATTGTCGCGATTCGCGGCTCCAGCTTCGCGTCGATTCTGTTTCTCGCGAACTCAATGGCCGCGGATGTGATTGATGTTGATGCTCTGGAAAGCGGAGAGCGGCGTTCAGGACTCTACTTCGCCATATGGGGCATGGTAATCAAGCTATCGCTGGCGCTTGGCGTGCTCTTGGGCACCACATTGCCCTCTCTGGTTGGATACAACCCCGCATCAGAGACCATCGACCCGCCAGTGCAGAGCGCCCTGATGTTGATCTATGGCGCTGTGCCGGCGCTGCTTATGGCGCTCGGCACGCTGTTTCTGCGCGGTTTTCCAGTCACGCGCGAACGGCATCAAGCCTTACAGGCGAAGTTGCGGGGTGCGCGTTCCGCCTAGAAGAGCGGCTCTTGACCTATCAGGTGCCAGACGCAGCGAAGATGGACCCGATGGATTGATCCAGCATGTTGTTGAACTGGTCATCATTCTGCTCAGCCGACAGACCGCCGGTGAGCGCACGCGAGAAGCTGGCGATCATGCCGTTGTTCTGGGCGAGCCGTCGGTTTGCCTCATCGATTGAGTAACCGCCGGATAGCGCGACCACCCGCAGCATTCTGGCGTGGTCCTGGCATGCCTTATAGAAGTTGGCCTCTTCCGGCAGCGTCAGTTTGAACATCACCGGAGCGTCGCCAGAGAGCTTGTCCAGGTGGGCGAGCAGCTCATCACGCAGTATCGCCTCAGCCTCCGACTTGTCGGGGGCATTGATATCCACTTCGGGTTCAATGATGGGTGTTAACCCCTTGGCCAGAATCTGCTGACCGATTTCAAACTGCTGCGCGACGATGGCAGCGATACCGCCAGCATTCGCTGACTTAATGACCGAGCGCATCTTTGTGCCGAAGACATTTTGCGAGAGCGCTTTGTCCAGCAGAGCATCGAGGCCCGGGATAGGCTTCATGAGCTGTACGCCATTCGCTTCGTCGGCGAGACCCTTGTCAACTTTCAGAAACGGGACGACGTTCTTGTCCTGCCACAGGTAGTGGGATGAGGACTTGCCCTCGAACTGCCTGTCCAGAGTGTTCTCGAACAGGATTGCGCCGAGTATGCGTTCGCCAGTGAAGGCAGGGCTGGTCACGATGCGCGTGCGCATCTGGTGCACCTGATCAAACATTTCCTCATCGTTGCTATAGCTATCTTCCGACACGCCATAGAGCTTGAGGGCCTTGGGCGTGCTGCCGCCGCTTTGGTCGAGGGCTGCAATGAAGCCGTTGGAGTGCTTGACCTTGTCGAGCTGCGCTGCGAGGACTGACATAGCTACGCCCCTTGGAGATGTTCTTCGTTGATAAATTTCCGGCGGCGCCTGGCTACCGGTAAGGAGCCGGACCGCTGCGGCCGCGCATTATCGGCCAGATTGGCTGACCCAAACAACCGCTGGTGGGGCCCATTCACGAGACCCCGGGGCTACGCGAAGGCTGGATGCGCAATTCGAGTTTTCCGACCCTGGCAGACCGAAATATCTGCTGGCGCCGAGCTTTGGCTTGCCTAGACTGGCCAGATACTAAGCGGAGAGAACTCGCGTGGTTAAGATCAGCGTTCAGCAAGATTTACGCGAAGAATGGCAGCCAGTGCTTGATCGGCAGCTCAATCTGGCCATGAGCCGGATGCGTGACCAGCTGGGGAGCCTGAGAGTGCGCTTCGGCGCCAGCCTGACGCCCGGCCAGGAGACAGCGGTCTACCGCTGCGAAATCCGTGGTCGCGCCATGACGGGCAAGATCTACCGGCATACCGCGCGCAGTACCGATGGCACCACAGCCATTGCGGACGCGCTGGCGCGCATCTCGCGGGCGGTTTCACGGGATCGGCGGCAGCCGCCTTCAGCCAATGAGCACCGCCCCTTAATTCAATAGCGCAGTTGCTGATTCGGTAATCTTTACGACGGCGGGGTGCTTGAGCTTCCGCTCGGGCGAGATAGCGAAGAAGCTATCGCTGATGCCGTCTGCGATACCGATTTGCCGGGCGTGGTACATGTGCTCCACTTCGTTGCCGATCGCACTGGGCGCGGGGAATACGCCAATCCCTGCGGAGCCGAAGGCCTTCAGCAACGCGCTGTCGTCGAACTCCGCGACCACCCGTGGTGTGACACCGACGCGATCAAACCACTCCTCTAGTCCCCGCCGATTGGCGGTCGAGCCCGCAGGCAGGAGCATCGGCGCGTCGTGTAGAGAATCGGGAAACCTTTTCTTGTAACGGGCGGCATCCCGGCGATGCGCAAAAAACGCAATGCTGCTGGTGCCCAGATCATGGTTGTAAGCCTTAACGTTCATCCCCGGGGGAATCGCTCGGTCGGACAACACGAGGTCCAGCCGGTGCACGGCCAGCTCGCCCAATAAATGATCCAGGTCTCCTTCGTGACACACGATACGAATGGGGTCCGGCAGATCTAGTGCAGGTGACAGAACACCACACGCGACGAGCTTGGGAATCGAGTTGCAGATGCCCACGTTAAAGGCGACCGGGATGCCGGGCTGCTTGCTGCGGATTCGCTGGGAGAGTTCAGCGCCCAGCGTGAAAATCTCGTCGGCGTACTGATTTACCACATGCCCGGTTTCAGTGAGCGCCAGCCCGCGGCCGACCCGCTGCAGGAGTGGTTCACCGACCGCTTGCTCGAGGAGCTTTAGCTGCCCGCTAATGGTCTGCGGGGTCAGGTGGAGTACCTTTGATGCTTTGCTAATACTTCCCTCCCGTGCGACCGTCCAGAAGTAGAGCAGGTGTGTGTAGTTTAAGTGGCGCATTCTGGGTCTGCTGAAACCGAAAGAGCGGGTATCTTCCACGATTCTTAAAATTCGTTAAAGACGAATAAAAAGTATTAAGAAATCGTTAAAACCGATGTATATATCTTCGAGCCTACCTGTTGTTAGATCTGGAAAGATCGAATTGATCGAACAGTCGAGTAGGCTATCCTCTCGCCCATGACGTTGCGCTGCACAATGAGCCGGCCTGGGGCGCCTGCCCCGGCATGCTCGCCCGGCCCAGGGCGGTAGCGACGATGGAATCGTTGTTTCTCACCAACCTGACGTCACCGCCGCTCCTGTTCTTCTTCTTGGGCGTGCTGGCCGTGCTCGTTCGTTCCGATCTGGAGATTCCAACCCAGGTTGCCAAGTTCCTCTCGCTGTATCTGCTGTTCGCGATTGGTTTTAAAGGCGGCGTCGCTCTGGCAGAGAGTCCGCTCGACTCCAGTGTTTTCCTCACTATCCTGGCAGCCCTATTCCTGGCTGCCGTGGTGCCGCTGATCGCGTTCTTTGTTCTGCGACGAAAAATCGCATTGGCAGACGCAGCCGCCATTGCCGCCACTTACGGTTCAATCAGCGCCGTCACGTTCGTCACCTGCACAAGCTACCTCGACGCGGCAGGCATCGAGTGGAGTGGCTACTTGGTAGCCGCCATGGCCTTGATGGAATCGCCGGCAATCATCATTGGCATTCTCCTGTACCGGCTATACGGTCGCGACGGCTCGTCGAGTCAGGCGGCGTTAGATATGGGCGAGCTGCTGCGCGAGTCCTGCCTGAATGGCTCGGTCTTCCTCATTCTGGGTAGTCTGGTCATCGGCTGGCTCACAGGCCCGGCGGGTATGGCACAGATCAGCCCAGTCGTAACCGATCTATTTATTGGCGTGCTGTGCCTTTTCCTCTTGGACATGGGCATTGTGGCCGCGCGGCGTCTCCAGGATCTGCGTGCATCAGGTCAGGAGGGAGGCTTTGGGGCGCCGGGCCTGGTTGGCATGGCGCTGGCGTTGCCATTGACCAATGGGCTGCTGGCCGGCGCGCTGGCCCTGATGCTTGCATTGCCCGAGGGTGATGCATTGCTGCTCACCGTGCTAGGTGCCAGCGCGTCCTACATCGCTGTCCCGGCAGCCATGCGGCTGGCCTTGCCGGAAGCCAATCCAAGCATTTACCTGCCGATGTCACTGGCGGTCACTTTCCCATTCAACCTGCTTATCGGCATTCCGCTTTACCATGAGGTGCTGCGGATGTTCATGGCCACGTAACCCTGCCGAGCAGGTAAGGCTAACCACATGAAACCCTGTAAACGCGTAGAGCTTGTCATCGAAGAGCCAATCAAGCGGCGGCTGGAGAAAGTCCTCAGCGGCACCGGCATGCCAGGCTACACCGTCATTCCGCGTGCCAGCGGTCGCGGCGATCGCGGGCTGCGACGCGGAGATGAGCCAACCGGTACGTCGACCAACTGCGTGTTCATCATTGCCTGCGATGATGATTCTCAGGTTAGCCTGGTGGTTGAGGCCATCCGGCCAGTGCTCTCAAAGTACGGTGGTATTTGCCTCGTTTCCGATGCCATGTGGCTTAAGCACTAGCCGCGCCGCAAAAATCGAATCGCTCGATGTATTCGCTACCGCAATTTCGACTTGTCCCTCACGTCTCTTCGGCTAGTCTGGGCCTCATCGAAAAAGCGGGGCAAACAACATGGAAGTACGGGTCGACGCGCGCAACATCAGTCTCCCTCCGGGCGGCGCTCGAGAGTTGTCTGATCGGGTGGCCAGGGCATTCAGCCAGGTCGAATCCGCGGTGAGACACCTGCATGTGGTGCTGAAGGACATCAACGGGCCCCGTGGCGGCCGCGACAAGGAGTGTGTTTTGCACATCGCTCTCGATGGTGGCGGCGATCTGGTGATCACGGAAACTCGCGCAACCGCAAAGCGCGCTCTGATGGGCGCTATTCACCGCGGCCGTCGCTCAGTCCGTCGGGAGATGCGGCGCCGGCGCGGGCATCGACGGGCGCCGCAAGCGTCGCTTGAGTGGCCTGCGTTGGCCTGACGGCGCGCGCGAGTTGACACGCGTCGACATACAACCAGGCCGCACTGATATCCATGCACGATCATTGCTTACGCGCGTGGGCTCGCGCTGTGCCGGGGGTCTTCGCTTAGTTAGCCTGCTGCTAGTGGCATTGCTCCTCGGCGATGTGGCCATGGCACAGGCGCGCACGGAGGTGCGCGATGCGCTGCGCGGACTCTCCTTCGTATCGGAGCAGCTTAGCGATCAGCAGCTCAATGAACTGGACGTACTCGCTGGCCAATTCCCAGACAGCGATCGTTTGGCAGTCGGCCTGAGCGCGATGATCTACGACAACACCGATTCACCTGCGGAGTACGTTTTGTGGCTGCGTCATGAAGGGCGCCGATGGCTTACTTTCTCGGCGACTGCGCCGGTATCGCTGCGGGTCGACGGGGACTCTCTTAGCCTCGACGCTTTGCGTCAGTCGCAACCGTCAGTGGAGCCGTCTGGCCGGTTTCTCGAGAAGCTGGAGTACCGGTTGACGCCGGCGGAGCTTGCAACAATCGGGCGCGGCGCTGATGTGCGTCTGCGGTTAAGGTCTGATACCGGGACCGTGGAGAAACGCCTGAGTGCCGATGAGCGACGTCAGATTCTCGCCTTCGCTGCGGCTTCCGGCGACGACGCCTAGCGGTCGAACTCCGCCGCTTACGAGTAGATCTATCCGGTGACTACCGCCGCGCAGATGCGGCGACCCGTCGTCCCTTTCTCTTGTGTGCAGCCTGGGCCTGCAGCCGCACTTCATCCAGCAGACGCTGTGCGGGTGGGGTCATCGGCCGATGTCTTGGATAGATCAGGCTTGCCTGGCGCCGGATCGTTGGCCGGTCAATGCTTAATCTGGCGAGCGGTGCTGGGTCCATCGCAAGCTCCGGGGCGACCAATGCGGGGGCAACCATCATGAGCAAATCGGTGGTCCGCAATAGTCGCATACCGATCCGGTAGGCATCACTGCCGATAATCTGCTTCGGCGGTTCGATGTTTTCTGCCGTGAAACAGTCAACGATAGCGTTCAGGTCATTCGGCCGCGTGTAAGGCACCAGCCACGGATAGCCCTGCAAGTCTGCCAGCCGGAGACGTCGACGCTTCGTTAGCGGGTGGTCGGAGTTGCAAACAATGATGTCGTCGCTGCTGTAGATCTGCTCGCGCGCATAGTCTTGTTCCAGTTCGAACGCGCTCACGCCGGCAGCGATAAAGTCAAACTCGCCCGCGTAGAGCCGATGTCGCAGCTGTTCTGAGTAGCCCTCGATCAGGTTGATACGCACGCCCGGGCGATCAAGCTGCACCTTCGTCACGGCGGCAACAATGATGTCGCCGGCGAACGCCTCGCCTATGCCCACGGTGACGGTGCCTGTGAGCCCTTCGCCGGCGCTGCGCAGTTCGTCCAGGGCTCGCTCATCGCCCGCAAGCTGCGCCTTAGCATGCCGCACCAGAATTTCGCCAAACTCTGTTGGACGCGTCACGCCGCCTGGCGAGCGATCGAAGAGCCGGACACCAACCTCTTCCTCCAGATTGGCCAGGCTGGCACTCAACGCCTGTTGGGTTAAGCCCAGCGACTTGGCGGCGAGCACGAGACTCCCGTTCTCGTGTACCGCCAGGAAACGCTTTAGCTGCCGAAGTTCCATGGTGCCCAATCGACCTAGTGCATCTCCTCGCCGCCGCTAACGTTGAGGGCTTCACCTGTTATGTAGCGCGCGTCGTCGCTCGCCAGATATGCCACGGCTGCCGCCGTATCTTCCGGCAGGCCGGGGCGGCCGAGCGGAATACGTTTGCGCATTGCCGACATAAACTCTTCCAGGGTCTGTCCGCGCAGCTTCGAGTAGTACTCATTCTGCTTGGCGCCAAGGCCTGTCGTAACGTGATTTGGACACACCGCGTTGACGGTGATGTTGTGCTCCCCAAACTCAATCGCGTTCGACCGGGTGAGGCCTACCATGCCGTGTTTCGAAGCGACGTAAGCGGCCAGATGCGGAAAGCCTGACTTCGCAGCCTGACTGGCAATATTGATGATGCGGCCGCCGTTGCCTGCTTTGATCATGTGTCCAGCCGCGTGCTGCGTGCAGAGAAAAGCGCCGGTCAGGTTAACGTCCAGCACCACTTTCCATTCGTCCAGCGACACATCCTGGAAGCCTCGCATGAGATAGCCGATACCCGCGTTATTTACCAGGATGTCGACCTGACCGAATTTCTCTACGATGGTATCGAAGAGTTGGTGGACACTAGACTCTGAGCGTACGTCGCAAGGCACTGCGATACTCTCTGCGCCGCGCTTACGCATGTCCTCAGCGACTGCTTCCATCTCATCGGTTACGCCGATGTCATCACTGTCCAGCAGTTTGTCGGGTGCGCCCAAGTCTGAGACGACGATGCGGCAGCCCTCGTCCGCAAGCCGCCGCAAAATGGCCGCGCCCAGCCCGTTGTCACGTCCTGAACCGGTGCATACCGCGACCTTCCCAGCTAATCCCTGCATTGATTCAGGCCTCCATCCGGTCGGTCAGCATAAACACTGGGTTGTCTGCGAACCCCTGAAACTCCGAGGCCACCCGGCGCATGGTTTCTGTGCCCACGTCATCGCCGAACTGATGCATGTCTGAAACCTCGATTTTTTCTACATATTCGTACGGCGCATTGCCGTCGCTCCCGAGCAGGCCGCTGACCTTGTACAGGTCAAACCCAGCAACGGAGGGCAATTCACGCACGATCGGCAAATCGGTGGATTTGGCCCATTCCTCATAGGCCTGCACGTCCACACCCGGTTTCAGGCGAAAAAGCACGATAAGTGTCTGCATTTATTGGATTCCTTGATATTTGGCCAGGCAGCAATATACAAATAAATTTCGTATTTGACAAGAAATAATAAATATATGATGGTTTATCGCACAGCCTGAAACAGGCCGGAGCGACTGACATGATTAAAGACCTACAGCACGGCATGACCATCAAGCCCACGCGGGACGAGCAATCCCGGCAGGCATTCGTCGGCTCTCTGCGGGCGCACATCCTCGGGCCAATGGCCGAGGGCATGAAGCAGCACTATGAGGAACGTCTGGTGCCCGCCTTTCGCCGCCGCACGGGCCGCGACCCGGTAGATGGCGAGGAGGTGCATGACCTCATGCAGGCCGAGGACTGCTTCCGGCTGTACAGCAGCGTTCGTTACAACGCTCAGGAGATGGTCCACAACTCGGTGATTCCGACCGTTGAGCGCCAGCTCGACGAGCTGAACGAGCGCGGCCGTCAGATCCGTAAGGACGGCAAGTCACCCATCGCCCTTAATCCTGATTTCGAAACGCCCAAGAACGTGGCGAGCATCGATGTGCATCTGACGCCGGGCAGCTACCACACCGAGTTCGCCGAGGACGATGTGGCCCAGGGTGCGATCTACGACAATTCGATCAACGTCTTCGCGTTCAACCAGATGGGCCGCAACGTAGACGACATCGGCACGACCATGTCCAACTACATCCGCCTGAAGTTTCCCGAGTTCAAACCAGAGCGCATTCTCGACTGCGGCTGCACCGTAGGCCACAACACCGTGCCGTGGAAGCTGACTTACCCGCAAGCCGACGTACATGGCATTGATGTGAGTGCGCCGGTTCTGCGCTACGCGGCGGCCCGGTCTCGCGGCTTTGGTGCCGACGTCAATTTTCATCAAATGAGTGCGACGTCGCTGGATTTCCCGGATAACCACTTCGACGTGGTGTTCTCATCCATGTTCTTGCACGAGCTGCCGCTGAAAGACATCCGGGCCTATCTCGCTGAGGCCCATCGTGTTCTCAAGCCTGGCGGCCTGCTGATAACGATGGAGCTGCCGCCTAACTCCAATCTTGAGGCCTACGACCAGTTCTATCTGGACTGGGACTCGTATTACAACAACGAGCCCTACTACAAGCCCTATCGTGATCAGTCCAACAAGGAGCTGTGTCGTCAGGCGGGGTTTGATGCCAACGAGTATTTTGAGTTTCAGACGCCGCGCTACACGTACATGGATGAGGCCGATTACATTCGTGAGATCAACACTGAGGCGCGCTTCACTGATCGCTCCGGCACGCTAACGGAAGGCCTGCGCTGGTTCGCCTTCGGCAACTGGAAGAAATAGAGGTAACGACGATGTCCAGAATCCCTACAGAAGTCCGCGGAAAGCGGCCGAACTTCTTTCCGGAAGCCGGTACCGATGAGTTGGTCAGCATGCTCCTGGAGCTCACCTCCGAACTGTGGGTGGTGAAAGAGCGGCTATATGCGCTGGAAAAAGTCGCCGACCAGGCTGGGCTGAATCTCTCCGGCCGCATCGAGGGTTGGCGCCCGTCAGAGAAAGAGGGCCAGGAACTCGATGAGGCTCGCGCGGCGCTGCTCGCGAACCTGCTGAGGTCAACCAAAGCACGCCATGTGCCGAGTGCCCACCTGCGGCGCGCGTTGGATGCATCGATGGGCAACGGCGACGAAGTGCCCAACATTCCAGAAGTGGGCGAAGTTGCCGAGGCGCCGAAGGCCTCGCGTCCCCGAGCCGCCTAACCTCCCAGGCGGCTCGAACCAGCAGCGGCTCGCGCCTAGAGCCGCTCGATGCAGGGCGTTGTTCTGCACTGCATCTGGAGCCGGGCCGCCGCATAATGGCGGCCCGGCCTTCTTTCCGCACCGCAACCTGCAACTGAACCAGTGGGAGATCTAATGGGGGATTCCACGGAAGCATCCAGCTATCCGCTGCTTTTTTCGCCAGTAGAAATCGGCGGGTTGCAGCTGCGCAACCGCGTTGCGCACGCATCTATCCTCACCCGCTTCACACGCAACGGCCGGGCAACGCCCGAGCTGATCAACTACTACAGCAGTCGGGCGGCGGGCGGCGCGGGCATGATTGTGACCGAACCCGTGGCGATGATTTCGACCAATCGGGATTCGGGTCGCCTGCGCGCCTACGACGATGAGGGTCACGATGATCTAAGCCGTCTCGCTGAAGCAGTCGAAGGACAAGAGTGCCGGCTGCTCGGGCAGGTGCAGGACCCCGGGCGGGGCCGCCACGAGGTCGGCCGGAATGACGCGGCCATTGGCGTATCGCCGCTACCCGATGACTTGAGCTGGACCGTTCCGCATGCGTTAAGTGCTGCACAGATCGGCCAGATCATTGGCGAATGGGCCGCAGCGTGCGGCCGGCTAAAGAAAGCGGGCTGGTCGGGCGTCGAATTGTCTTCCGGGCACGGTCACCTCTTTCATCAGTTTCTCTCGCCGTGGGCGAACGCTCGAGAAGATGCCTACGGCGGTGATCTTCAGGGGCGTACCCGTTTCATCCGCGAACTAATCGCTGCCATTCGGGCCGAGTGCGGCCGACCGTTCGTCATCGGCGCCAAGCTGCCAGGCGATGACGGCGTGGCAGGAAGTATCGATCTGGAAGAAGCGCGCAAGATTGCGGAGGTGGTTGGTGCCGATAGTGAGCTCGACTACTGGACCTTCGTATGGGGTGCGCACGCGAACTCGTTGTGGACGCATCTGCCGAATGCGCATGCGGAACGGGCACCGTATATGGAGGCCATCGCGTCGCTGCGTCAGGCCAATCCAAAAATTCCGACCGGCGCGATTGGATATCTAACCGATCCCAATGAAGGCGAGCATGCCGTGGAGTCGGGAGCCGCCGAACTGGTGTTTCTTGGCCGCCCGCTGATCACCGATCCGGCATGGCCTAACAAGGCGAGAGAGGGCCGAGAGCCGGAAATTCGCTACTGTGTTTCTTGTAACACCTGCTGGCGCTCCATCATCGACGGCCACCGCCTCGAGTGTGACAACAACCCACGCGTGGCACAGGCCGAGGAGGCTGACTGGCAGCCACAGCCAGTTAAGAAGAGTAAGCGGGTTGTCGTGGTAGGCAGCGGCATCGCGGGCATGGAAGCCGCCTGGGTCAGCGCCGCGCGCGGCCATCAGGTTACGTTGTTCGGGCAGAGCGACGAGGTGGGCGGCAAGACCCGCCTGCACGCAGAGCTGCCGGGCGGTGAGAACTTAAGCAGCATCTACGACTATCAGTGGCTGGCGGCGAAGAAACACGGCGTCAATTTTGAGCTCGGCGTTTTGGCCGAGGCCAAGACCGTGCTCGATGCGTCACCCGATGTGATTGTGTTAGCCGCAGGCGCCGAGATGACGCCGCCGAGCTTTATCCCACAGGAGTACATCGACGAAGACTTCGTTCCCGACGTTCGTTCGCTAATGCAGTCGATGCTGGACCGGAAGCAGCGCGAAGAGGGCCGCATCGTTCTCATCGATCGCGACCATACCGAGATGACCTACGCAGCAGCCGAGCGGCTCACCGAGCTGTTCGAGCACGTCACCGTGGTCACGCCCCGCGATCGCATTGCCTCCGACTGCGCGCTCGTTACTCGCCAGGAAATTTACCAGCGACTCTACGATCGCAACGTCGACATCATTACCAGCTGCGAACCCCAGGATCTCGATGCACTCGAAGAAGCCGAGCTGCATGCCATCAATGTATACAACGGCAAGCCGACTGTGATCGAAGATGTGATCGCCATCACCTACGCGACCGCCCGCAAGCCGGACGACCGGCTGGCCGCGCCGTTAACCGAAGCGGGACTGGAAGTGATTACCGTCGGCGATTGCCACGCCCCGCGCTCCGTTCTCTCAGCGACACGGCACGGGCATTCGGTGGGGCTTAGCCTCTAGGCTGCGTGTCGGACACAAGAGGTTCGCTTGCGAAAACGGGCGTCCATCGTTATTGGCGACTGCGCGCCAGAGAACTTCGGGAACAAGTCAAACGCTACGAGTGCATCAGCGTTTGCTCTCGGCCAAGGGCAGTAACTGGCCGAAAGCGAACGTTCTCATGGCCAGCCAAAGGGTCTATAGGAACGAAGTAGGCACTTGGGATTCTGGAAAGCCACTACATTGGGACTATGCGATAGTGGCCTTGTGTGCTCACGTATATGACACACCCTGTCGGGGATTTGCAGAGTAGTCCCTGCGGCAATTGACCCCTGCTTCCGAAGTAGCTGCCAGCTTCAAGTTGGGTTACCTGGGAGCTGCCCGTCTGGCGATGTTCTATCAGTCCCCGAATGACAACAGCTCGCAACCAACTCCCGCTGCCATGCAGTTCTCCCTTGAAGTTTCTTGACATCCTAACAAGTGTGCCGTTGCTTTGTCCGTTGCTGGGCGTTCCCCAGAGAAATGCGATGTGGAGATTAGTTGCCTCTGAGCTGTTCGCTCTGTCTACCCATGGAATGTCCGAATCGCTAATCCATACCAAGTTTGCAGAATCGATATTGAGAGACCGTTGCTGGCTTTCAAACGCATCTTCGGACGGCTGAACCAGGTACGGCCCCTCCAGGATCTCCAGGAATATTCTCGCTGTTGCGCCGGGGGCGGCGGCGGTGATGTGCGGCTCGCCGGCTTGTTGCAACCAGAATGACCCAGGCCCCATCCAGAAGTACTCGGCACCGGGATCATCGTTGTGGACCGCGCCATTGATGACGATTCCCCTGTAGGTGATGTTGTGAATATGGGGTGGCGAGGAAAAACCGTCTGAGAACTCAATTATTGCGCCCGTGGGTACATTGCTCCTGATGTCACCCCAAAGGACTCCGGCTCTTGGGCTTGCGTCTCCCCGTGCCGGGTTGAGCGGCTGGAACGTGATGTCCTGCTTAGGAACAATTTCTACGAGATCCTCCGTCGTTCCAGCGATACTCCAGATGCTTAAGAAGGCACCGATAAATCCAACGACAATTCCTTTGGTGTGTTGCATGGCGCTTGCTCAGAGACCTACGTCAAGCCTGGCTTCAGCCTTCTGTCGACTACAGGGCGACTACAATCTTGCCGACCGTTCTGCCGGACTCAATATGGCGGTGGGCGTCCGCCATGTCGTCAAATGAAAATACCTTGGATACGTGAGCATTCAGTTCACCATTTTCAAGCAGGTTGCTTAGCGTGCTGAGGTCTGCGCCATTAGACTCAACCAGAATAAAGTCCAACTCAATCTCGCGTCGACTCACCTCAGCCTGAACCGCCTCTGTAAACTCGTTGGTTGGCAAAGAGACGACTTTCCCGCCATCTCTGACGACGCGCAGAGACTTCACAAGCACGTCTCCACCCATGCTGTCGAGAACCAGATCAACATCCGATAGCATCTCTTCGAACTTTTGCGCTCGGTAATCGATATGCTCATCTGTACCGAGAGACAGAAGGAAATCGCGGTTCGCGGCGGAAGAGGTCGAGATCACATACGCGCCCAGGGTCTTCGCAATCTGGATTGCAAAGTGCCCGACTCCGCCTGACCCGGCGTGCACCAACACCCGATCACCCCGCTTTACTCTGGGCCGTAGTGCCTGAAGTGCCGTCAGCGCAGCCAGTGTCGTTGCCGCGGCATCTTCGAAGGTCAGCGTCTCCGGCATTCTGGCCAGATGGCTTGCCGGCGATGCGACATACTCGGCATAGGCCTTGCCTTCGCCGGGGAACCGAATCATCCCGAAGACTCTGTCGCCCACATCCATTCCAGTTACCTGTCCACCAACCGCTGCGACGACCCCGGCGATATCCCAGCCAAGAATGACCGGAAGATCTTCGGTGCCTACGATCATCGCGAGTAACTCACCCGCCGCCCGGACCTTTGCGTCTACCGGATTGATACTGATGGCTTTAACTTCGACTAATACTTCGTCTGCAGCGATCTCGGGCTTTGCGATGGTGCTCAGGCGCAAATTCTCTACGCCGCCAGTTTCGTTCAGCAAGTAGGCCTTCAATGTGATTCCTCGATTGTATTTGGACGTGCCAGGATGGCATCGATTGCCACCATGAGCGCCGCCAGTTTGTGGTCATCCAGCGCGTCAGGATGTGGTGAGGCAAACTGCCCAACGTCATTGTCAAAGTACTGCCCGGATGCGCCGGCGAAATCGTCCGCAAGCGCCGCTCGACACAGTATGTCCGCGCCGATGCGAAGGTCTTTTCCTTTCACGCCGTAAGCCCGTTTGACCATCTTGCTCGCCAGTAGTGACCCGGGATTCACGGCAATGACAGCGGGACCGTCAGCTTCCAGCCTTTGCGCTAGGGCTCTTGACCACATGGTCAGTGCCAGCTTGCTTTGTGCATAGGCAGCGTCGTCGGACAATCGAGTTCGCCCAGACAATGCCGGAATGTCGACCGGTGCCTGCGCAGCGGAGGACAGATTGATTATTCGTCCGGAAGTACCCAGCAGCGGTAGCAACCGCGTTGTCAGAAGATACGGCGCAATCGTGTTTACGACGAATCGCACATCCAGGCCTCCCGACGCAATCGGCTTTAAAGTGTTGTAAACGCCAGCGTTGTTGATCAACACATCCAGCTTCCTGTGCCTACCGGGAATTTCCAGCGCAAGTCTCTCGACTTCCTCGATGTAGGACAAGTCGGCGAGATAAGTCTCAACTGTGCCTTTGCGCGAAAGCGCCGTGGCTACTCGATCCAGTTTCGCCCGGCTTCGCCCGTGGATAAGCGTTTGGTGGCCGGCTTGAACTAGTATGCCCGCCGCCTCCAAACCAATCCCGTCAGTTGCTCCGGTAATCAGTATGGTTTTCTTCATTCCTTCCCACTCGTGGGTCGAACGCCATGCATAGATCGACTGCAGTGTTCAGGTTCCTATCTCCTGGATTTGGACCAGCATTTCCGGCCAGCTGCGCTGGTTGTCCATGTCGAACTGTGCTGCCTGTTCATCTGCCCATTGGAAGCGTTTGAGCGCCGGCGTTTGGCTGGTGGCCTGGTATAGCCAGTAGGCTTCCGCGCGCAGCGCCTCTCCAATCGGCAGATCGATAGACTCGTATACGGCTTGCTTGGTGGCATTGATCGATGCGGAAGGCCAAAGCGCGATACGTTTCGCCAGGTCCGCCACAAATGGACCGATTTCGTTCACGTCCAGGGCGCGGTTGATCGTGCCGTAGGCTTCGGCTTGGTCTGCATCAAAGTCGCGTGCGCCTAAGACGATTTCGAGCGCCCTGCCAAGTCCCACCTGCCTGGCCATACGCGACGCACCGCCGCCGCAGGGCAAGATACCCATGCCCACTTCCATCTGCATAAATCTTGCCTTGCCGCGCGCCGCGAATCGCATATCGCAAGCAAGCGCAAACTCGTGTCCACCTCCACGGGCGAATCCCTCAATCTTGGCGATAGTTGCCTGCGGCAGTTTGCTGATCCGTTCGAGCACGACCTGCAGATCCAGCAGCTTTGCCTCATCGCGAGTCACAGCCCGCCCGGACATATCCTTCAGGAAGTTGGTGTCGGCGTGGCACACAAAGATTTCTGGGTGCGCCGACTGGAAAACGACAACTTTTCTTGCGCTGTCTGCTTCCAGTTTTTGGGCTAGCCGGTTGAGATCTGCGAGCATCGGCAGGCCCTGCACGTTCACAGGCGGATAGTCGAAAGTTACCCACGCGATTCCGTCATCAAGCTTGACGCTGAAGGTCTCAAAGTTGTCGTAGTTCATATCTGGCTCTCCGAGAGTTAGGCAAGCAGCATAATTCTCACGACTTTTAAGATAATCATCACAATGGGGAATTGATAATTCGTATATGATTGATAAATGGACGTCCTGTCACTCAGACTGTTTGTACGCGTAGCAGAAGTTGGCGGAGTTACGGCCGCGGCTCGCGACCTCTCCTTGTCGCCGGCCAGCGCCAGCGCGCGCCTTGCCAAACTAGAGGGGCTGATCGGCTTTCGGCTGTTCAACCGGACGACCCGCGCTGTGTCATTGACCACCGACGGCGCGGCCTTCCTGCCATACGTCCAGCAGACGATAGAGACCCTGGAGGCGGGGCTTGGCGCCGTCAGCGGCCAGGGTGAAGAGCCGCGGGGTTTGCTGCGTATGACCATGCCAGGGTCCTTCGGACGCATGCATGTAATTCCGAGCCTGGGTCAGTTCCGGGCTCGGTACCCGCTGGTCGATCTGGATCTGCGATTGTCGGACGATGTGCTCGACGTAGTTGAGGGGGCCTACGACCTGGTCATTCGAAATGCACCGCTGGCCGACAGCAGTTTTGTAGCGCGCAAGCTGGCGCCCGATCACCGCGTACTAACGGCTGCTCCCAGCTATCTCGAACAACACGGTGTTCCCGCTACGCCAGACGAACTCGGCGGGCATCATTGCATTGTTTTCCCCAACGAGACCAAGTGGACATTTGCCAACGGTCAGGCGATCGAGGTGCCTCGGCCGATCGTTGTCAACGACGGCGAGGCGATGCGCGAGATGATCGAGAGTGGGCTGGGGATCGGCCGGAAGTCACTTTGGAATGCGGGCCGCAGTCTGCAGGCAGGCCGGCTCGTCGACGTGTTAGCCGACTTTCCACTGGTCACCAAGTCGGCGATCTGGGCGCTCTACCCGGGTGGTCGGATTGTTTCGCCAAAAGTACGCGCAATGATCGACTTTCTATTGGATAGATTTTCGCCAGTTCAACCCTGGTAGTCCGCGAGGGCAAATTGGGCCGAAAGAGTTTCTGCCTCAAAGTCTCATCGCGGTCGTCTGCTCAGAGTCGATCGACCACGCTCAAGGCTCAGACAGCTTCAGTCCCCCTGCGCGCTCTATCTAGCGGGTCGGTATGCCCGTCCGAGCTACGCTGTCGACAACTGCGATTGCTTGCTCAACTCCCGCCTTAGCGTCCAGGTTCTCTCTCTATGGCGCATGCCGCGGCTAAGAGCAATCCTTACCGGTGCAGTCAGGCAGATCTTTCGTCGCTGCGTCAGCATGGTGCCGAATTTGTTCTGATGGGTGGCGACTTGAGTTGCGCTGAAGATTCAGACGTATGGATTTTGCTGCGGCAACGCTCCCACTTTGTTCAATCGCACCCATCCGAGCAACCCAAGCGCCGAGCCAAACAGCCAAACAGCGGCCGGGACGGGCACTGGCACGACGGAAACGAATTCCAGATCTTCCAGGCCGTTGATGATGCCAGGAGCGGTTTGCACCAGTTCGATACCTTCCGGAAGCGTCAGGTTAAGCGAACCAGTGGATAGGGCATTGACGACAGACATGATGCCGGGATCGTCAGCATCTGCGAATACATTGAGCCCAACGCGCCAGTTCCAGGTATCGCCAGCGCTCCAGACCAGAGCAGGCGTCTCCAGCGACACGTCCAACGTCGTTTCGTCAAATACGTTGGTTACCGCGGCAAAGCCGCCCTGCGTCACCGGGGCAGGTTGGCTTAGAACTCTTTCCTTGAAACTGCCATCGGCATTCCAGGTCACATCCATCCGACTCTGTGCCACGATCTGGCCAAGGCTCTGGCCTGCTGAGGTGTTGGTGAGCTGCATGGTGAGAACGTAATTGACGAAAGCGTTCTTTTCGCCGGTTCCGGCGCCCACGTTCGTTGGCGTGCCATCGACGAGATGCTCGGCATCAAAGGTGATGTTGAAAGCATTGGCATCCAGTGACAGGTCAACCGGACTAGTGTTGCGAAGGCCAAGTGCATTTAAATTCGCGCTGGCAGATAACGCACCGGGATTCAGCAAATCTGTGGAGTCGTCGACTCGAAGACGCAGGTTCCCACTAATGAGATCAATCTCGGCGAATGAGTAAGCAGACATGGGTGCTGCGCCGGACGGGTTGGCAACGATGTTGGTAGCTGCAGGACCGAACGGGTTCGGAATTCGGGATTCGACCCTGGTGGTTGTGGCGCTACCCGCATCGGTAGCTCCCACAGCGATCGTAATCTGAGCCTGGCCGGTTACGGCCCAGGACGTGCCGAACGCGATGACGAGTAATGCCCGGTGCAACTGCATGACTGATCCCCCCTTTATGCTTATCTAGTCTTTAGTCAGGGCAAAAAAAAACGCGGACCCGGCTTTCGCCGAGTCTGCGTCATCGCCAAATAAGGTAACGAATTACCGAAAGGTTGTCCATGGTTGCAGGTCGGAAGCCAGATCCCCACCTGCGTTCGCTGCAGGGTGGAAGGCAGGCGCCCATATCCCCGCCGGGCATGCGGCTCGCTCAACGTATGCGGGACGCCTGCAAGTGGCCCGCGCGTAGCCCTTTCTCTTCACGGAATACTCACATGATTATGTTCAAATGCGGCCGGCCAGAGCGGCGAGGTGCGCGGCAAGGAACGCCCGGATGCAGAGCTACCGGGCTGCACTCTCGGCGATAGCGGCTGCACGCTCCAGGCCCGAGTCAGTGTCCAGCTGCTTTGCAAACTCCCGGCTTGTCGAGCGCAAGGCATTGTCCTCGATCAAATGCGCGACAGCTTCACGTATCTCCTGCGCGGAGCTGTCTGGCTCCAACACGCGCCCGAGTCCGAGTTCAGCGACGCGGGCGGCAACCACGGGTTGATCTCTGCCCATCGGCAGGCAAAGCATTGGTACGCCATACTGAACCCCCGACATCACCGTGCCATGACCTGCGTGAGTAATGAGCAGGTCGGCATCCGGCAATACATTGTCGTGCTCAGTGAATTGAACAACCAACACGTTATCAGGGGCACGAAGTGACTCAGGCTCAATCGCGGGCCCCGTCGTAACAATTGCTTCAACCGTGAGATCACCGAGCGCATCGCAAATGCGTTGAAGCAATACACCCTGGGACTGGAAGGCGGTGCTGAGGCCGACCACCAGCAAAGGCCGGTCCGGGAATCTGCGGGGGGATTCTTGAGTGGTCTTGGCAACGCGGAGCGGGCCTACATGAGAAATGCCGGTTGCTTCGGTGTTATCAAAGTCTCGGTAGCTGAAGACCAGCACTTCGTCGGTGCCTTCAATCAGCTGTCTGAAACTGATGATCGGCCCAATCCCAAACTCATCAAACTCTGCGCTGGCGCCCTGCAGGCCCGCGTCAACGGCGTCGGCCATCGGCCCGGTGATCAATGTGTCATAGAGGCTGTGCACGAGCGCGACTGTAGGGATTCCAGAAGCACGGGCCGCAGCTATCGCGTATGGCAGGAAAGAATCCACGAGCACAGCGTCATACCGATTGGTCTGGAGTGCTGCCATGGTTTCATCGGCATACGCACGAGCAAACACACAGTTATTCCAATAGAAGAGCCCCTCTTCCTCAGGCATGATTTTGTCGGTTGAACTCCATTGGCTGACGAAGTGCGTGGGTAGGAGCCTGCCGCCGGCCGATTCGATACGCGACTGCAAACAGGCCTGCGCAATCACATCTACCTCATGGCCCCGCCGGCTCAATTCACGCACTAGCCTGAACTCAGGTGGCAGGTTGCCAGCCCCGTCCCAGGTGACGAGGAGAAATCTAAGGTTCTGGCTCATGCTTGCGCCCTTGGATCGATACGCATCGTAGGTTCGCCCGAATTTTTGTCTGCTTGGAAAATATCGATCTGAGTGCTGTCGCCATAGTTGTTCCGAGGCCGCCGCTCCGCGGCGATGGCGGACTTGAGCACTGGCTGGGAAGTTAAACCCATTTTCGATAATGTCAGGGACTGTGACAATAGACTGCTGTTTCATCGTGGCGAAGAAGAGGAATCGAGTCCGCGGAATAATCCAGGCAACACGTTGCGTTCTTGTCGCTCTCGTCGTGTTTGTAGTGCTCTCAGGCTGCTCGGTGAAGCTAATCGGAGCTGGCCAGAAGCCGTTTGAGAGTTTGGATGAAGATGAAGGGGCTCTTGCATCGCTCACGACCAAGACGGCCGTCAAAAAGCTGCTAGGGCCGGCTACCAGGTCGTTCGCTGACGACCGGATATGGGTGTACTCGGAGGCCGACAATGGCCTTTGGCTTTCCGTCTATCCAACGATAAGTGCATTGCTATTGCCCGGCATTCCGCGCATTCCGGGGCTCGTTATGCATTCAGGTTCCAATCCGACCTTTCAGGTTTTCGAGTTTGACTCGAATGGTGCGGTGACCGGCGAAAGGCGAACGAAGGCCGGCTTTAACTGCAGTGAGGGGATTTGTGTAGGCCGATTGTCCACCTATGAAACACTTATGTACTCCGGCGTTTTTACACTTGACGCCCCAGGCTGGTACACGTTCAACGAGGACAGCAGACGCTGCACGCTTCAGATGTATGACAGGCGATTCTCTTCTGGAGGCGGTGCGAAGATCTGGATAGATGGTTCCCCGGCAGGCTGGCTTCTCTCGCCGAAGACCTATCAGCAATGGCCCTTGTCTCCGGGTGAAAGGGAGATATTCGTAAGAGCCGGAAGGAAATCTGCACTGCTGACTGTTGATTGCCAACCTGGAAATACAGTCCTTGTGTCATTTTCTGGTGACGATGAAGGGCAGCTTGAGACAGTCGACCAGGTCACAGGCAAGAGCCCCCTGGATGAGCGCAACCTGGTGCTGACCAATTGGCAGGACGCGGGCATTCTGCAACAACAGGGAAAGAACCCGGACCTCAAACTGGATTGGTTAGTTAGCGATAGGATCACAAGGAAAAGTATGCTCGATGAATTGGGGCCGCCCAACTTTGCCTTGGGCGACGGCAGTAAGGCGGCGTACGTCTCAGAGCCTCCTGACTGGCAGAGTATGACCGGGAAGGATTTAGGAGAGACAGCGTTGGGCGATACATACGTGCTTACTGTCGAGTTCGACGAAACGGGAGCTTTGAAGTCCTACTTGGTTGCTTACATCAACGTTCTCGACGAATCCTTTGCCACCCAAGGGAACGAGGAGCAATTCAGTCTCAGAAGACTCTCGCGCTACCACCCGTATTGCTCAGAGGGAAATCTCTGCATGTCGCCGTCTGGCGCAATCACTCAGTTCGCTAGCAGTCAAGCGAATAGAGAAGTTGAGAATAAAATCGACAGCTTCAATCGGGATACCAGCCACTGCTACATGTATCTGTGGTCCGACAGCCAGGAGGAGGCTCACCTGCGTGTAGATCTGAACGGTGTAACGCAGGGATATCTTGCGGATGCAATCTGGCCGGATGGTTTCTTCGCCTGGCGTTTACCCGTAGGGCCCCAGGAAATTCGAGTGATCGGGCCAAGCACTGATGGTAACCCGCCGGAAGTCTCTCAGACGGTTGACTGCGTTGGCAAGAAAGTCGTGAGCGTAGCGGTCGAGAAGAAGAAGGATGCGCTCGCACTGGATACCCGCACGTCTATGAAGGCACCTAGAGTTGAATTACTCGACCGCCATTACATTTCAACGGCCAATGGCATCGTTCGGGAAGATGCCCCAGTTTTTGGTCACGCGGCTGTGGATCGCTTGCTACTGGATTGAACGCAGCGCGCGCCAGTTGGAAAGCTCCTCGTGATTGCTGTCTTCGACTGCGTAATCGATATGGTGCCCAGAAGTGAAGGTCATACAGTGGCTAGTTCTTGTCGTACTAGTGGTAACCAACACGACGCAGTTCGTGCTCTATCGAGGAATTAAGCGGAAGTGGAGAAAAATGCCAGTCGTGGCGGCGAAAGTGACTAGATCAACACTGCGTGATTTTCACGACGTACGTGGCAATCGCCACTACGAAGCAGACATTCGCTTTGAATATGAGTTCCGAGGTCGCAAGTACGAAGCCAGGACTCCGGCGTTACGAGGCCCGCAGTTGCTGACTCAGTGGAACTACGTTGGCAACCTGGTGCGAAAATACCAGGAGGGTGAGATGTACAACGCGCGTGTTTTTGCCGATTTCCCCGAGGCCGCATTCCTGGAGATTGAGCCCGTGAGCATGGTCGCGGTGATCGGACTGCCGGCAATCACCGTGGCGATGGCCACCTACATTTTGGGAGCCGGTTGGTTGCTTGCTGGCTAGTCCAATGGGAAGCGCGGCTGCGCATGGCCGCCGCAATTTGATCTCCGCCCAAACTTCGGTTTAGACTCGGTCTAAATTTGCATAATCCCCTGCTCTCGAGCCGTGCCCCGGCGTCGCGATGCCAGCAGGGTTTGGGCCACACCGGGGCGCTGATTTTTTCACGGAGTTACCTAATGCGCGCGACTGCGAAGATCCTGCTCAGCTGTATTGGCCTCGTTTTAGGCGCCACCCTGTCAATCTCGCCAGCGCACGCCGCGGGCGAGCCCAAGAGCAATCAGTTCTGGTGGCCTGATCAGTTAGATCTATCACCGCTGCGTCAGCATGGCGCAGAGTCTGACCCGATGGGGGGCGAATTCGACTACGCCGATGCATTCAGTCGTTTGGACCTCGATGCGGTTAAGCGCGACCTCACGGACCTGATGACCACGTCGCAGGACTGGTGGCCCGCCGACTTTGGACATTACGGCCCCTTTTTTATCCGCATGGCCTGGCATAGCGCCGGCACTTATCGGGTTGCCGATGGCCGCGGCGGCGCGGCGGGTGGTCAGCAACGTTTTGAGCCGCTCAACAGTTGGCCGGATAACGCCAACCTCGACAAAGCGCGGCTGCTGCTCTGGCCGATCAAGCAGAAGTACGGGCGCAGCATTTCCTGGGCCGACCTGATGGTGCTAACCGGCAACGTCGCGCTGGAGTCGATGGGCTTTAAGACCTTCGGGTTTGCCGGCGGCCGCGAGGATGACTGGGAAGCGGATCTCGTCTTCTGGGGTCCGGAGACGGAATTTCTTGCTGACGAACGTTACTCAGGCGATCGCGAGCTGGCGCAGCCGCTGGGCGCAGTGCAGATGGGGCTTATCTACGTCAATCCGGAAGGTCCCAACGGTAATCACGATCCTGTAGCTGCGGCACGCGACATTCGCGAAACCTTCGGCCGCATGGCCATGAACGATGAGGAAACCGTCGCTCTGATTGCCGGCGGACACACTTTTGGGAAGGCGCACGGTGCTGCTGATCCAAATGATTGTGTGGGCCCTGAGCCGGCCGCCGCGGGCATTGAACTGCAGGGTATGGGCTGGGAAAACGAATGTGGCACCGGCAATGCGGCCGACACGATAACCAGTGGTCTCGAAGGCGCGTGGACTTCTAATCCTACGACCTGGACGATGCAGTACCTGAACAATCTGTTTGCGTTCGAGTGGGTGCAGAGCAAGAGTCCCGCCGGCGCAACGCAGTGGGTGCCAGCCGATGGCGTAGGTGCGAATCTTGTCCCGGACGCATTTGATCCGAGCAAGCGGCACGCGCCCATCATGTTCACGACAGATTTGTCGCTAAAGTTTGATCCTGCGTACCGCAAGATTTCCCAGCGGTTCCAGAGAAACCCAGAGGAGTTCGAACTCGCCTTTGCCAAGGCCTGGTACAAGCTGACCCATCGCGACATGGGCCCGCGGGCGCGCTATCTGGGTGCCAGCGTGCCTGCCGAGGAACTGCTTTGGCAGGATCCGGTACCGTCGGTTGATCATCCGCTGATCAACGATGCAGATGTTGCTGGCCTCAAAAGAGACATTCTGGACTCGGGTCTGACCGTGCAGCAGCTCGTGCGCACGGCCTGGGCCGCAGCGGCCAGTTTCCGGAGCACGGACCTGCGCGGTGGTGCCAACGGTGCGCGCATTCGCCTTGCGCCACAGAAAGACTGGCAGGTAAATGATCCCGCCGAGTTACGCGGCGTGTTGAAGCAGCTCGAGCGTGTGCAGCGGGGATTCAATAGGGGCCAGTCCGGCGATAAACAAGTCTCATTGGCAGACCTGATCGTGCTGGGTGGCGCCGCCGCAATTGAGCAGGCTGCTGCAGCGAATGGCTACGACCTTACGGTGCCATTTACACCGGGCCGTGCCGATGCAACTCAGGCGCA
This sequence comes from Gammaproteobacteria bacterium, assembly GCA_028285245.1. Lineage (GTDB taxonomy): Bacteria > Pseudomonadota > Gammaproteobacteria > Steroidobacterales > J054. The sequence goes on from JANQPY010000027.1 coordinate 50,859, forward strand.
AACGGACGTAGATTCTTTTGCTGTCCTGGAACCAACAGCCGATGGCTTCCGCAACTACTACAGCGATACCAATGCCAGGTCGCCCGCAGAGCTCCTTGTTGATCGGGCGCAGCTGCTCAGCCTGACGGTGCCGGAGATGACCGCGCTCGTCGGTGGCCTGCGCGCGCTGGATGCGAACGCGGAGGATTCCGGAGATGGTGTGTTTACCGACCGGCCCGGCACGTTGAGCAATGACTTTTTCGTCAACCTGTTGGATATGTCTACGCGCTGGCAACCGTCCGAGAAGGTGCCTGGTATCTATGAGGGTGTTGACCGGCAATCAGGTGATCTGCGGTGGACAGCCACGCCGGTGGATCTGATTTTTGGTTCGCACTCAGAGTTGCGTGCGGTTGCTGAGGTCTACGCTGAAAACGGTGGTGAGCAGAAGTTCGTCGATGACTTCGTCGCTGCCTGGACGAAAGTGATGCTGCTGGATCGCTTTGATCTGCAGGCGGGTGCTGGCAAGGCTATGGTGGCTGGCCGCTAGCCGGAGAAGAGTTGTTACCGGATCAGGCCACAATCACAGCGATTCTGGCCTGATCCGCGAATTCATATGCGCCTCAGCGCGGCGGCGACAACCTGACAACCAGCGCGTCCGAGGCGCCTGCGCCTCGCGACAGCGTATCGCCGGCGAGCGCGAGGTCCCCATTGGGCAGCTCAACGAGCGCGCGGGCCCATTCGTTGCCTGCCTGCCCGACAGTTTGCTCCCAGCGCCGGTTGCCGGCCGCGTCGAGTTGCAGCGCCCACATGTCGTATAGACCAGCGCCCTTCGACATGGTGTAGCCCGCGAGCGCGAGGTTGCCATCGCGTGTTTCGGTAACGGCTCGAATCCAGTCATCTTTGGCGCCGCCCAGGGTCTGGTCCCAGATGATGTCGCCGCCTGCACTAAGCCGCAGCACGCGAATGTCGAAGCCACCGGCGCCGGCGGAACGCGTCATACCACCGACTAACACATCGCCGTTCGCAGCCGTTGAAACCGTGCTGGCATAGTCAGCGTCTGCCCCGCCGAAGGTCTTGTCCCACAGCGGCTCGCCA
>JANQPY010000033.1 GCA_028285245.1 Gammaproteobacteria bacterium
TATCACCAGATCATTGGGCAGGAGCGCTGTCCGATCGTGGATACGTGGTGGCAGACCGAGACGGGCGGCGCGATGATTGCTCCAGTTCCCGGAGTCACGGCCACCAAGCCAGGCTCTTGTACGCGGCCCTTGCCAGGTATCGACGTGGACATCGTTGATGAAGATGGCGAGCCGGTCACCGGCGCGGATCAGGGCGGCTATCTGGTCATCAAGCGGCCCTGGCCTTCTATGCTGCGCACCATTTGGCGGGACAACGATCGCTACGTTGAGACGTACTGGAGCCGCTTCAAGAATCGCTACTACGTCGCCGGCGATAGCGCGAATCGCGATGCCGACGGCTACTACTGGATCATGGGGCGCATCGACGATGTGGTGAATGTGTCCGGTCATCGGCTGGGAACCATGGAAGTTGAATCGGCGCTGGTCGCACATCCCCAGGTGGTTGAGGCTGCGGTTGTGAGCCGGCCGCACGACATTAAAGGCGAATCCATCTTTGCCTACGCCGTGCTGAAGGGCGATCGTCCCACCGGGGAGGCGGCACAGAAGCTGGCTGGAACGCTGCGTGACTGGGTTGGGGAGCAGGTTGGCGCGATTGCCAAGCCCGACGATATTCGTTTCGCCGATAACCTGCCAAAAACGCGTTCAGGCAAGATCATGCGACGATTGCTGCGCGCAATCGCCCGCGGTGATGAGATTACCCAGGATACCTCGACGCTGGAGAATCCCGCGATTCTCGACCAGCTCAAGGGAGATGCCTGAGGCTGCTCTAGGGTTCGTTTAGGCGCCAGTTGTAGTCGTACGTTATCCGCCCGTCGAAGTTTTTCAGTTGCTCGGCAAGTGCGGGTTTCGCGTAGCCCGCCAGATAGAGGAGCAGGCCTGGTTCGTCGCTCGCGAAGTCTTCGCGATACCAGTTAAAGATCGACGATAGCTGCAAGCGGTTATCTTCGAGCCGCAGGCCCCGAGAGTGGTTAATGAAGTCTGACGCACCAGCGTTCAGCAGCTGCTCCGTGTTTTCGGGGGTGTACGCCTGTGGCGCCAGATTCGGGCAGCCGATGCTTGCACAGTTGACGGCGTAGTGAATGCGATCGTCCTGCCACAGCGGCCGCAGAATGCGGTGTTCAATGTCATTGAGGCTTAGGCGTTGGCCGGCGATGGTGATTAGCTCGCGGTCCCAGGGCCCGGTACGCAGCAGGCCGCCGTGCACGCGGCGAATAGTATCCACGGGATAGTGGTCAAGAATTACCTGCACGGTAAGTGCGTTGTAGAGATTAATCCAGTAAGGCAGCTGCTCAGCGCGCGACAAGCTGCGGGGGTCCTCGGCGGCTAGCGCTGCGAGGTAGCTATCCAACGCGGCACGGTTCGGCACATCCACCGCTGCATAATCGAATCGATACACGCCGCTGGGGTGCCGGCTGTCCAGAAACTTGTCCAGCAGTTGCTGCCACGGTTGATGCTCAACCTTGCGCTCGGCGCGTTCATCGCTCGCTGCCCAAAACTCCCAGAGATCGGAGTCAGGCGCCGCATGGCTTGCCACCGACATAAGCGCCACGCCCAGCAGGAACACTAGCAGTTGATATCGGTGAACTCGTTTTGGCCTGCGCATAAAAAACTCTGCGTCCCAAAGGATGTGGTTAGAAGGCTGCGCCGTCGGTTGGGCTGCCTCAATAGACCGCGTGGAAATCGGCCGGTTCCGCAAGAGTCAATCACGCGATGCGGGAGATGCTGATACGCGTGCCCTCTGGCGCTTTCAGGTTGAGGGATGAACTTTCGCGTTCTGCCTCGATCTGCCATCGCTCTACCAAAGCAGTTGCCGGTCCCAGATCGCTCGTCCAGAAATCCAGGCGCAGGTCTCCCTCGCGAAGATTGCGGTCCAGCTCCAGCACCAGGCCCGGCGTCAGCACTCGCCGGTTCGACGCTGAGGGTGTCGCATCCTCAGTAAAGCCATGCTTGAGCCAGAACTTTGCCGCGCTTTCCGGAAACCGGGCGGGCAGGGCCAGGCTGTGTACCTGCCCGATGGCCGGGGCATCTGCGTCTGCCAGCAGCCCCAAGGAGAAACTGGGGGCTTCAAGCAAGGCCAAGGGAATCCGATCCGGCGCCATAAGCGTCGCTTCATTAAAGCTCTCTTCACCCGTCCGCTGACTAACGATGTCTTCACCCAGCACCTCGAGTTCCAGCAGTTTTTGCGCCACGTCCGGCTGCACGAAGCTTAGGCTTGGCACGGAAATCTGCTCCGCGTGCAGCCCGAGCGCCAGCCGCCCGTCAGTGACTACGGTGTAGTGGTAATCCCGGACGTCGCGTGTCTCTAACTCCGTCAGCCCGAGCCGCACATAGAATTCAAGCGAAGCCTGAATATCCGCGGTGGGTATGCTGACCTCGAGGAATCGGCCGAAGTGCATTGCGGTTACCGTCGAACTCAATCAAGGCATAGTCTAAACTTTACAGATGGGTATCCATCCGCCACCAGAAGCGGCTAGCCCGGGAGACGCCTGCGTATCACTGGCCGGGTTCCGCGCTCATCAGAGGTTTCGGCGCTTTAGTCGATTGCCGGTGAGTTTACGCACGCACGAGCGTGCGGCTCCGGTAATTGAGTCCATCGCGGCCTATGCCTGGGAGTCTCGCGCTACGGAGCCGGTAGTGGAATCCGGCCAGATTGCTCAACGTTTGGCAGAATTTGTGCGACCCGATCACTCAAGGTGGTCGGTTATGGCCTGGCTACATGAGAATCTGATCGAAGAAGCCTGGCAGTCGCCCGCAGTGCTTACTGGCTTTGTCGGTGAGTGTATACGGCGCTAAGTTGCGCCCGTCATAAATTCTTCATGCGCGCGTAGCGATATCGTAGTGTGCGCCGGATACGTTAACGCTTAAGGACAGGCGGCGGCTTGCCACTCCGAGCCCCCAAATCAAGAAGACACCCCGCTTCATCGGCGTGACGAGTCAGCCAGCCTTTCCCGATACACCACAACCGGTCAAGCCCGACTAACAGGAGTGCCGGTATGCTGCCCCCCACAATGCTGGGGGGCTTTTTTTTGCAACTCCAGCGCAAGCAGACTGGCGTTCAAGTCCCGCGTCCTCGACGGCGCGGCCTCGTTCGTGGATACCCGCTGGCCGCGGTGTCTGCGCATCCGCCGCTTCCAGTGGCCAATAGCAAGGCATGGCGGGTGACTCAGGCCGTTGAGAGTCGCTCCGACTCCACCTGCCGACGGTAGGCCGAGCGGAACCAGACAAAGCCTAGAGAGCCAGCCGTAAAATTCGCAATACAGGCAGCTGCGAAGATGCCGACTGGTCCGAACAGGTTGGCCAGTAAGAAGGCCAGCGGCGCATAAACCAGAATAGTGCGCGTTAGCGATACCCACATCGCCGGCATCGGCTTGCCGATCGCGTTGAAAGCGCCGTTCACCGCCATCGCTGCGCCTAGCCCGAGGTAACTCATCGGTACGATCCGCATATGCAGTTCGGCTATCGCAATCGCCGTCTCATTGTCCGTAAACAGCTCGGCGATAAACCCGCCGGCCAGCATCAGAATAGCTGCGACACCCAGTCCGTAAAACAGCGCAAACCGAAAGCACCAACGCATCCCTTCCTGAACCCTCTCGAACTGGCGAGCGCCGTAGTTCTGCCCGACAAAGGGTGTGACAGCGGCGCTCATGGCCATTAGCGCCAGTATGGACAGGCCCTCCAGCCGTGATGCGATGCCAAAGCCCGCTACGGCTTCTTGCCCGAACTGCGCAATCTGATAGGTAATGAACGCCGTGGTCATCGGCGCGATCAGGCTGCTGGTCATCGACGGAATACCTACATGAAGTATACGCCGCCAGGAATCGAGCATCAGGTCCAAGGCCAGGCCTTGAAACGAGATCAGGCGATCGCGGAAATAGACGACACCGATGGATGCCACCATCGTCAGAAAGTTCGCGAGCACCGTGGCGATGGCGGCACCTTCAACGCCCAGGGCCGGAAAGCCGAACAGTCCGAAGATGAGGATCGGATCAAAGCCAACATTAAGAAGTGCCGCTGTGGTTAGCAGCTTGGCGGGTGTCTTGGCGTCACCAGATGCCCGTAGTACCGAGTTGGTGATCATTGGCAGCACAAGAAAAATGCCGCCGAAATAGTAGATGCGCATGTAGCGCTCGATGATTGGCAGGGTGGTGTCGTCTGCACCCAGCGCGCGAAACACCGGGTCGATGGTCAGCAACCCAACGGTGATTACGATGACGCCCGTGATGACACCCAGCAGAATGGCGTGCAGCGTGACGCGCGCCACCTCATCGCGCTGATTGGCACCGAACAAGCGCGCGGCCACCGACGAGGTGCCGATCCCGAAGCCCATGGTGATTGCACCGACTATGAAGCCGACCGGGAAAGTGAAGCTGATGGCCGCCAGCTCGAGGGTCCCAAGCTGCCCAACGAAGAATGTGTCGGCGACGTTGTAGGAGATCAGCGCCACCATGCCGAGCAGCATCGGCCACATCAGCGACCGGATGGATTGTCCCACCGGTCCGGATGTCAGTCGCGGGCCATCTTTTCCTGCCTGCATGAGAGATTATTCTGGGCTGGTTTGTGGGTCGGCGGTGAAGCTCTTGTGTGTGAGGAATCACCGAGCGAATTCGCGATGATATAGCATCGGGTTTTACTAACCGGAGCCAACCGTGCGACTCGTAAGCCTGTCCCGCCACAATCGCGCCGTCTATGGACTACTGGACGGCAAGAGCCTGCGTGTCGCAAGCGGCGAATCACTGAGGCGTTGGCCGGACATGCAGTCGGTGTTGACAGACCAGGCTACGCAGAAGGTTCAGTGGGAAGACAGCGGCGAGCTTGATCTTGAGAGCGACGTGTTGTTGCCGACGATCTCCTCGCCCGGAAAACTCCTGTGCGTCGGCATGAACTATCAGGCACACATTCGGGAGATGGGCCGTGAACCCCCGGACCATCCGACCATCTTTGTGCGGCACGCAGACACAGTGGTGGGGCACAACGATTCGCTGCGGCGCCCGCGTAACTCGACACACTATGACTTTGAGGGCGAGCTGGCGTTTGTTATTGGCAAGCGCGCTCGTCATGTATCCCGGCAGAACGCGCTGGAGCACGTGGCCGGATACACCATCTTTATGGATGGTTCAGTGCGGGATTTTCAGCGCCACACGTCTCAGTTCACCATGGGCAAGAATTTTCCGGCGAGTGGTGCCATGGGCCCCGTACTGGTGACCACAGACGAAATCTCTAATCCCGCGCAGCTCG
>JANQPY010000030.1 GCA_028285245.1 Gammaproteobacteria bacterium
CGCCCTAAAGGGGAATTCAATGAGTACTTCAGTAATTGTCCTGCTTGTGCTGGCTGCGATAGCCGGATTTGCGATCACGATCTACAACCGGCTGGTCAGCCTTCGAAATCGCGTTAAGAATGCATTCGCGCAAATCGATGTGCAGCTGACGCGCCGCTACGACTTGATTCCCAACTTGGTTGAAGCGGTGAAAGGCTACATGGGGCACGAGCGAGAGACGCTCGAGGCTGTCATTCAGGCGCGCAATCAGGCGATGTCGGGCCTGCAGGCAGCAGCTGCCGATCCAGCTAATGCAGAGGCAATGCGCCAGCTCAGCAGTGCCGAGGCCGGGTTGGCTGGGGCGCTGGGCCGACTGTTTGCCTTGTCGGAGAGCTATCCAGACTTGAAGGCCAATCAAAACATGCTGGAGCTGCAGGAGGAGCTATCGACCACCGAGAACAAAGTGGCGTTTGCCCGCCAGGCGTTCAACGATGCCGTGCTTGCCTATAACAATGCGTGCGAGGCTTTTCCCAATAACATCATTGCCAACAGCTTCAGCTTTGACACGGCTGAGTTCCTCGAAATTGAGGGTGAGGAAAAGCGCGAGGTGCCTCAGGTCTCGTTCAACTAGGGGTTTGATCCTCGCTAAGTGCGGTCGCACGGGACCTGTCTCGGCACCTTTCTGGTTAGCGATGGTTTAGAGCGCAGCGGCATGGATTTTTTTTCCGCTCAGGAGGCATCGCGCCGTCAGTCCAGGCGGCTGGTTTGGCTCTATGCGCTCGCGCTCGCCGGCGTCGTCGGCGCAGTCACCTTACTCATCACACTGACCTGGTATGGGCTCTACGGGCCCTGGTTTGGGCGTCCCACGGTTTTGTCGACCGAGGTCGCCGATTTGCCCGGGTGGCTTGGTGTCAATGTCGATACGGTTTTGCTCATTGCCCTGGGCGTGCTGTCTGTCGTTGGTTTGGCCAGTCTGTTCAGGCTGGTTAGCCTGAGCGGGGGTGGCGCAAGGATTGCACGGGAGCTGGGCGGCTCAGAGGTCGGCGCAGATACGCAGGATCTGCTGCGGCGCCGGCTGCGCAACGTTGTTGAAGAAATGTCGATTGCCTCCGGAGTGACCGTGCCGCGAGTCTTTGTGCTTGAGCGCGAGGATGGGATCAATGCGTTCGCCGCCGGTTTTCGCCCCGAGGACGCGGTTGTCGCCGTCACGCGCGGCGCGCTTGAGCGGCTAAACCGGGAAGAGCTTCAGGGCGTCGTCGCACATGAGTTTAGCCATATCTTGAACGGTGATATGCGGCTCAACATCCGCATGCTCGCCCCGCTATTTGGCATCATGTTGATTGGCTACCTGGGCCGGATTGCCCTGCGTGGAGTGCGCGCGGGCGGGTTGCGCTCCTCTGGCGGGCGGGGGTCCAGCGGGGCGCCGGTGATTCTGATTGTGGCGGTTGGCCTGACTGTCGTTGGCGCGGTTGGCATGTGGTGCGCACGACTTATCCGGGCAAGCGTCTCGCGCCAGCGTGAGTATCTTGCGGATGCTTCCGCGGTGCAGTTCACGCGCCAGCCCGAAGGACTCGCCGGCGCGCTCAAGAAAATCGGCGGCCTGGGACGTGATGCCGGGCTACGCACCGCGGACGGTGAAGAGATCAGTCACATGCTGTTTTCACAGGCGGGCTGGTTGTCTGGCTGGTTTGCCACCCATCCTCCCCTGGGCGAACGCATTCAGCGCCTGGATCCACAGTTCGATCCATCCGTGCTCACTGCCCCTGCAAGTAATGAACTTCATGAGGCGGCCGATCAACGCTCAACGCTGGTCGGTTTGGCGCCGGGCGCGGTGGTTCCGCCAGCACAGCGCGAGTTTGCCATTTCGCCAGACCGCGTAACGGAAAGCGCTGGCGCCCCGGATCCTGGCCAGGTCGCCATCGCGCATGTGCTGCATCGGGGTATTGATCCGATGCTCTACGAGGCGGCGCACGCTGACCGCGAAGCGCCGCTGCTACTCATGGCGCTGGTGCTTAGCGGTGACGCAGAACCGCGGGGCGAGCAGCTTCGCTATCTCCAGCAACAGCTTGGCGCGGAGCGCGCCGCTCGCGTCGCCAGTCTCGCCGACCTTGTAACCCGGCAGGGTCCTCAGTTCCGGCTCCCGCTGCTGGACTTGAGTTTTCCCACGCTGCGCAATCGACCGGACGCGGAGCTGGACTTTTTTCTCGCGCGCTTGCGGACACTGGTGCTCGCGGATGGCCGGGTACAGCTCTTTGAGTATTGCCTGGCTCGCATCGTCGAGCGCAGTCTGAACCATTCGCGCCGACCGGCTGGCCGGCAGCCTCACGGGCGGCGGCGGCTGGACGAAGCGGAGATTCGGCCGGCGTTGTTGCGTACGTTTGGGATCCTGGCAGCGGCTGGCCATCGCGACGCAAAGTCAGCGGCGGAGTCTCTGGCGGCAGGTTTGAACCAGCTTATGCCTCAGCCGGGACCCGGTCCGGCCGAGGTCAGGCAGCTGCTACAGCCGGGCGATGGCTGGCAAGAACAGCTCGATGAGGCACTGGGCGCGCTTGCTGAACTCACGCCCACTGCCAAGCGGCAGCTGGTTGAGGCCCTGGTGCTTACCGTTAGCCACGACGGGCGCGTGACCGTCGCGGAGAGCGAGTTGCTGCGCGTGTTTTGCGCCGTATTGGATTGCCCGCTGCCGCCGCTCTATGCCGACGCCGTAGATGGCAGTGATCAGGCTGCGCGTACCTGAGCCGGTTTGACCGGGCGGAGCGTTTCACCTTGCCTGTCGTGATCCGCAGAGAGATCCGCGAAGTGAGCGGCGAAGAGCTGCCGCATCTGCAGCGCGCTGCGCAAGCGTCCGCCTCGCACATAGGTCTGGTAAAGCAGGTCTTTCATGGCTTCGAACGTGGCCGCGCCAACCAGCCGGTCGGCTCGATCGTCGCCATGCGGGTTGCCGGTGCCGAATATGATCTGCTGCACATGCTCGGCGACCTCAGGCGTTAGGCCGGCGAGCCGCTGCATCTCGCGAAAGTCCTCGAAACACCGCAGACGGCCAGCTTCGCCCACGTCATCAAAAACCGCGCGGGCGGTGAGGCCGCACATTGCGAAGAACGCGCCCATCAGGCCATGGCTATAGCAGCCCAGTGCTTCTTTGAACGGCTCAGCGACCGAGGCGGGGAGGTAGTTCAGCCCCAGCTGTTCGCGAGTCTTGCGGTCGGCGGCATCAAGGCAGGCTGACATGGTTGTCACCTATTACTGTATTAGAAACAGGCTAATAGCTACGCTTTCGAGAATCTACCAGAATACCGTGCCAGGGCTCAACCAGCCAGCGCCTTGTAGCGGATCCGGTGCGGCTGCTCGGCATCCTGGCCGAGACGGCGGCGCCGATCCTGCTCGTAGTCCGCGTGATTACCCTGGAACCAGGTCACCTGACTGTTGCCTTCAAAAGCAAGGATGTGGGTGGCGATGCGGTCCAGGAACCAACGGTCATGCGAGATCACAATGGCGCAGCCCGGGAAGGTCAGCAGCGCCTCTTCCAGCGCCCGCAGGGTTTCGACGTCCAGATCATTGGTAGGCTCGTCGAGCAACAAAAGATTGGCGCCGCTCTTCAGCACTTTCGCCAGATGCACGCGATTGCGCTCACCGCCGGAGAGCAGGCCGATTTGCTGCTGCTGCTGCGGGCCCTTGAAATTGAATCGACCGACGTACCCACGCGACGACGTTTCAAAGTTACCCACGCGAATCAAATCATCGCCGCCCGAGATTTCTTCCCAGACGGTTTTCTTGTCATCGAGCGTTTGCCGGGACTGGTCGACATAGGCCATCTGCACAGATTCGCCGAGACGCACCTCTCCGGCGTCCGGTTCCATATCGCCAGTCAGCATTCGGAACAGCGTGGTCTTACCGGCACCATTGGGGCCCACCACGCCGACAATTGCGCCGGCGGGTACGCTGAAGCTCAGGTCATCGATCAGCAAGCGGTCACCGAATCCTTTGCGCAAGCCGGTTGTTTCGAGCACCAGATCTCCAAGCCGTGGTCCGGGAGGGATGTAAATCTCGTTCGTTTCCTGACGCGTCTGGAATTCGCGAGCAGTCAGTTCCTGGAAGCGGTTTAGCCGGGCTTTGTTTTTTGCCTGCCGTGCTTTGGGATTGGCGCGCACCCACTCCAGCTCGGCACGGATGGATTTCTGACGGGCGGCTTCCTGCTTTTCCTCCATCTCCAGGCGGGTTTCCTTTTGCTCCAGCCACGATGAGTAGTTGCCTTCCCACGGAATCCCGTGGCCGCGGTCCAGCTCAAGGATCCAGCCGGCCACGTTGTCCAGAAAGTAGCGATCATGGGTTACGGCGATTACGGTGCCGGCATACTTTTCCAAAAAGCGCTCCAGCCACGACACGGACTCAGCATCGAGGTGGTTGGTAGGTTCATCCAGCAGCAGCATGTCCGGTTCAGCTAGCAATAGTCTGCACAGCGCAACCCGCCGGCGCTCGCCGCCTGAAATCTTGTCAACGTTCGCTTCCCAATCCGGCAGCCTCAACGCGTCGGCGGCGATGTCCAGCTGCCGCTCTATTTCCCAGCCGTTGCAGGCATCAATTTGGTCTTGCAGCTTGCCCTGTTCTTCAAGCAAAGCGGACATCTCGTCGTCGCCCATAGGCTCTGCAAAGCGCTCGCTAATCTCGTTGAATCGGTTGACCAGTCCGAACACGCCAGCCACGCCCTCCTCAATGGCCTCCCGCACGGTCTGACCGGGCGTCAGTTCGGGCTCCTGCGACAGATAGCCGATCTTTATATCGGGTTGCGGTCTGGCTTCACCATCGAAGTCCTGGTCGGAGCCTGCCATGATGCGCAGCAGGCTGGATTTGCCCGCGCCGTTCAGGCCGAGCACGCCAATTTTTGCTCCAGGAAAGAAGCTCAAAGATATATCGCGCAGGATGTAGCGTTTTGGCGGGACAACCTTAGCGACCCGGTTCATGGTGTAGACGTATTGCGCCACGGTGTTTGTCCGCTGCTAGAAGGGCGGGGAATTATCCGGTATGCCAAATAACTTGCAAAGACAAAGTCCCGTGCTGGTGGTCCGAGATGCAGCCACAGCGGCCTACGGGTTCGGCGATGGACACCCATTCGGCCCGGATCGGCATGCGGTCTACCACAAGGCGCTGGCCGAGCTGGATCTCCCGGTTACCTTTGTCAGGGGCGCGCCGGCGACGGACGAAGTGCTTACCCGTTTCCATAGCGCCGACTATGTGGGGTTTGTGACGCGCCGCTGCCTGGAAGGGTATGGGTTTCTCGACGGTGGCGACACGCCGGCGCTGCCTGGCATCGACGTTGCGGCGCGCGCGGTCGTCGGCGCCACGCTCGGTGCCGCTGCAGAGATCATGCGCGGAGGAGCCAGGCGCGGATTTGTCCCCATTGGGGGGCTCCACCATGCGGGTCGGGCACACGCCGCCGGATTCTGCGTGCTGAATGACATCGGCGTGCTGATTGAGACACTGCGCGAGTTCCACGGTCTGCGGCGCATCGCTTACGTCGACATCGATGCGCATCACGGCGACGGCGTGTTCTACGCCTACGAGTCCGACCCGGATGTCTGCATCGTCGATGTGCACGAGGACGGGCGCAGTCTTTACCCTGGTACCGGCCATCCACACGAAAGTGGCACGGGTGCGGCAGCGGGTACCAAGCTGAATTTGCCGTTGCCCGCCGGGGCTGGAGACAGGGAATTCCTGGCTGCCTGGTCTAGCGTGCCGGATTGGCTTAAGTCAGCGGATCCTGATTTCATTGTGCTTCAGTGCGGGGCGGACAGCCTGGCCGGCGATCCGATTACGCATCTGCGCTGCACGCCCCAGGCCCATGCAGAGGTATGCCGCGATCTGCTGGTGTTGGCAGAGGAGACTGCTTCTGGGCGCCTGCTGGCGCTGGGCGGCGGTGGCTACAACCGCGACAATATTGCGGCGGGCTGGACGGCCGTCACGCGCGCGCTTGTGGAGTTCGATTAACGCCGAAGATTCGGCGGACCTCGGTTAAACTACCCGCCTTTTTCGCGGAGAACCCCATGTTTGAGCGTGAGTCGACTATCGCCGACTTCGATCCAATGCTCGCTGCCAGCCTCGCCGACGAGGCACGGCGCCAGGAAGAACATATTGAGCTGATTGCCTCAGAGAACTACGCCAGCCCGCGCGTCCTTGAGGCGCAGGGCTCGGTGCTGACCAATAAGTATGCGGAGGGATATCCGGGCCGCCGCTACTACGGCGGCTGCCACTATGTTGACGTCGCCGAGGAGCTGGCCATTGATCGCGCAAAAGCACTGTTCGGGGCTGCCTATGCCAATGTGCAGCCTCACTCCGGCTCGCAGGCGAACGCGGCGGTGTATATGGCACTGCTCAATCCCGGAGATACTGTGCTGGGTATGGACCTGAATGCAGGCGGGCACCTGACGCACGGGTCGCCGGTTAATTTCTCCGGGCGTCTCTACAATATCGCTGCCTATGGATTAGATGAGGCTACCGGCTACATCGACTATGACCAGGTGGCAGCCGTGGCAAAGGAAACTAAACCCCGCATGATTATTGCCGGGTTCTCTGCCTACTCGCGCATCGTTGATTGGCAGCGTTTCCGGGAGATTGCCGACAGCGTGGGTGCCTACCTTATGGTGGATATGGCGCATGTCGCCGGGTTGATCGCTGCAGGAGAGTACCCAAGTCCGATTGATGTTGCGGATGTGGTGACCAGCACTACCCACAAGACGCTGCGTGGTCCCCGCGGCGGCGTGATTTTGTCCAGAGACGCCGACGAACTGGGCAAGAAATTTAACTCACTCGTTTTTCCCGGCACCCAGGGTGGTCCCCTGATGCATGTGATTGCTGCCAAGGCGGTGGCTTTCCTGGAAGCGCAGCAGCCACAGTTCAAGTCCTATCAGCAGCAAGTGAAGGCCAACGCGCAACAGATGGCCAGCGAACTGCAGGCGCGTGGGTACCGCATTGTGTCCGGCGGCACTGACAACCATATGTTCCTGGTTGATTTGATTGACAAAGACATTACCGGTAAGGATGCCGATGCGGTGCTCGACCAGGCGCATATCACAGTGAATAAGAATTCGGTTCCTAATGACCCGCGTTCGCCCTTCGTGACCAGCGGTTTGCGCATGGGCACGCCCGCTATTACGACGCGAGGTTTCGGCTCGTCCGAGGTTTCTCATCTGTCAGGTTGGATTGCTGACCTGTTAGATGACCTCGGCGACACCGCTCGGATCCAGTCAGTTCGCCAGCAGGTCGTCGAGCTATGCGGACGCTTTCCTGTTTACGGATAACTCTCTGCGGGGCGCGCCTGCCCGATGCACTGTCCGTTCTGTAATCACGCCGAGACGAAGGTCAACGATTCGCGGCTGGCTGGCGAGGGCCGGCAGGTCCGGCGCCGTCGTGAATGCCTTAACTGCGGCGAGCGTTTCACGACCTTTGAGACGCCTGAATTGGTCATGCCGCGGCTCGTGAAGCGCGATGCGAGCCGCGAGCCGTTCGATGAGAAGAAGTTACGCGCCGGCTTCGTGCGCGCGCTCGAGCGGCGGCCGGTGAGCAGTGAATCGGTCGAGAGCGCCCTGGAGCGGGTCATTCACAGTTTGCAGACCGCGGGCGAGAGAGAAATCCCATCCCGCCAGGTGGGCGAACTGGTTATGGAGGAATTGCGACGGCTGGATGAAGTGGCGTACGTGCGGTTTGCCTCGGTCTACAGGAGCTTCCAGGACGTGACCGAGTTTCAGGACGAGATTCACAGACTGCGCGAGCTGTCTGATTCCGACAGGCGCCGGAATCAGATGTCGTTGCTACCCGACGAAGATGACTGATCACGAATGGATGTCACGCGCGCTTACGCTGGCGGAGCGCGGCCGTTTTACTGCCCATCCGAATCCCCGGGTTGGCTGCGTTCTGGTTGCGGCCGGGAAAGTGGTGGCCGAGGGTTGGCACCAGCGGACTGGTGAACCGCACGCCGAGGCCGTGGCACTTGCGCAAGCCGGCAGTGCTGCATCCGGCGCCACGGCCTATGTCACGCTGGAGCCCTGTTGCCATACAGGACGCACACCACCTTGTGCAGCGGCGTTGGTGGCGGCCGGGGTTCGCCGGGTAGTAACCGGTGCCGGTGATCCCAATCCGGCGGTGAGCGGCCGCGGCTTGCAGGAGCTTAGAGAGGCGGGCATTGAAGTGCGCAGTGGCGTGCTCGAAGAGCAGTGCCGGGCCCTGATCCGGGGCTTTGAAAGCCGGATGGTGCGTGGGCGGCCCTTCGTGCGGAGCAAGCTTGCGGTCAGCATAGATGGCAGAACCGCATTGGCGAGCGGTGAAAGTCAGTGGATTACCTCTGCTGCGTCGCGGGCCGACGTGCAGCGGTTGCGTGCGGAGAGCGGCGCAATTTTGAGCGGCATTGGCACCGTGCTGGCTGACGATCCTTCCCTTAATGTGCGCGATGACAGTCTCGGCGTAGCCAGCCAGCCAATGCGGGTGATCGCCGATTCCACGCTACGCATCAGTCCTGACGCGCGCCTGTTGTCTTTGCCGGGTAGCACGCTCATCGCGGCGGGCAAACGCGCGTCGTCCGCCAGGTCCGATGCGTTATCTCAGGGGCGGGTGGCCGTGGAAGTGTTTCCGGGCGCCGGAGGAGGGGTTGATTTGCGCGCTCTGCTGAGGCGCCTGGGTGAGATGGAGATCAATGATGTACTGGTCGAAGCTGGCCCCCGCCTCAACGGAGCACTACTCGAGGCGGGATTGATTGACGAAATAGTGGTCTTCCAGGCGCCACACGTTCTCGGCTCGGGCGCGCAGCCCATGTTTGCCTTCGCCGATCTCGACTCAATGGCTAAGCGCCACGAACTTGAGCTAACCGAGTTGCGTCATACGGGTACGGACCTGAAGATGACTTATTCACTAAAGACGTCAGGTCGAGAGTAATGTTCACAGGCATTGTGCAGGCGCTCGGGTCGGTCGCTGAAGTCATCTGCAGTGATGGCGATAAGCGCCTGTTGATCGAGACCGGCGGACTGCAGATGGAATCAATGAGTCCGGGCGACAGTATTGCCGTCAATGGCGTGTGCCTGACGGCCGTCGCCATTGAGGCAGGACGTTTCGCAGCCGATATTTCTCGGGAGACCCTGCAGCTCACCACGCTGGATGCGCTAACTGCCGGCCAGCCGGTCAACCTGGAGCCGGCGCTGACGCTCGCGACACCGCTTGGGGGGCACCTCGTTTCCGGACACGTCGATGGTGTGGCACAGCTACAGGAGCTGTCATCGGATGCGCGTTCCCGCCGGCTCAGATTTGCGCTGCCGGACGAGCTTGGCCGCTACGTGGCAGCGAAGGGTTCTATTTGCATCGATGGCACCAGCCTGACCGTGAATTCCGTCAGTTCAGACAGCTTTGCCGTAAACATCGTGCCGCATACGCTCGAACACACTATCATCGGCAGGTACCAGCCGGGCACCCGGGTCAATATTGAAGTCGATTTGGTGGCTCGCTATCTGGAGCGGTTGCTGCCAGAGCCTGGTTAAGCGGAAGACAACATGACAGCAGTTTCAGAAGTTCCAGCACACCCCTCCGTCTTCAGTCCCATTGAGGAGATCGTGGCGGATGTCCGTGCGGGCCGGATGGTCATCGTCGTGGACGATGAAGACCGCGAGAACGAAGGCGATTTACTGATGGCTGCTGCCAAGGCCAGGCCCGAGGACATCAATTTCATGGCCCGCTACGGCCGCGGACTAATCTGCCTTACGCTCGGCCGCGAGCGTTGCAGTCAGCTGCGATTGCCGCTGATGGTTAACGATACGGATGAGAACAAGGCCACTAATTTCACGGTCTCGATCGAGGCTGCGGAAGGCATTACCACGGGTATCTCTGCGCATGATCGGGCTAGAACCATTCGCGCCGCCGTCGCGCCCGATGCAAAGCCGACAGATCTTCGCCAGCCGGGGCACGTATTTCCGCTGATGGCGCAACCCGGAGGAGTGCTGAGCCGGGCCGGGCACACCGAAGCGGGCTGCGACCTTGCGCGGCTCGCAGGATTCGAGCCCGCGGCCGTCATTGTTGAGATCATGAATGAGGACGGCACCATGGCACGCCGCCCCCAGCTTGAGGCCTATGCCAAGGAGCATGGGTTAAAGATTGGCAGCATTGCCGATTTGATTCGCTACCGGCTGGAACATGAGCAGGCGGTTGAACGCATTTTTGATGAGCCAGTCGAGACAGACGCAGGTCCGTTTCGGCTGATTGGCTACGAGGATCATGTCAACCGCCACGTGCATCTGGCGCTCGTTCTGGGTGACCCGGCAGGCGAGCAGGCACCACTGGTTCGCGTGCATGTGGCTGACACGCTCGGTGACGTGCTGGGCGTGCAAGGCCCCAGTCTCGGCTGGCCTCTGCGCGCCGCACTGGACAAAATTGCCGAGGCAGGCTCGGGTGTGCTGGTGCTCTTGCGCTATGGAGAATCGCCGCGGGAGATTGCCAATGCGCTGCGTCGTCTGACCGCGGCGAAGCAGGTGCCCGAACAAGGGGATGGCGCGCAAGTTCTCCGCACATTTGGTACCGGGGCGCAGATCCTGCGCGACCTGGGAGTGACCAGGATGCGCGTGATGAGCGCGCCAAAACAAATGCATGCGATTTCGGGATTTGGTCTCGAAATTGTAGAGTACGTGCACGAACAAGGTTAACGGGCAGGGCAACCGATGCGCACCATTGAAGGCGGCCTCACGATTCGCGACGAGCGTTTTTGCCTGATCGCGGCTCGCTTCAATTCCACGATAGTCGACCGCCTTGTCGAGGGTGCGCGAGACGTTCTTTGTCGGCACGGCGCCGACGAAAATCAACTGCAGCTGGTGAGGGTGCCCGGGGCATTTGAGTTGCCGCTGGCGGCGCAGCGCGCTGCAGCGAGCCGGCAATACGACGGCATTGTCGCGCTCGGTGTGGTGATCCGCGGTGCCACGAGCCACTATGACTACGTTTGCAGCGAGGCCGCGGGCGGGCTGCAAAGAGTCAGTCTCGAACAGTCTGTGCCCGTCGGCTTCGGTCTTCTGACCTGCGAGTCTATTGAGCAGGCGCTTGAGCGTTCGGGTACCAAGTCAGGCAACAAGGGTGCTGACGCAGCGCTGGCGGTTGTCGAAATGATCAATCTGCTGCGTCAGCTCGGCTCTTAACTCCGTTGCGTCTATGAGCGCCCGTGGACGGCATGGTGCGCGTCGCTTGTTACTGCAGGCGCTCTACCAGCATCAGGTAGGCCAGCAGGACGCTGAACAAATCACCGCTCAGTTTTCCACGGAGCCAGGGTTGGCTCAGGTTGATGCCAACTACTTCACGACGATGCTTGCCGACATACTTTCGGTGCGCGAAGAGCTTGACCGCCGGATCGTCGCTGCTGCTGATCGCCCGCTGGACCAGCTTGATCCGGTGGAGCGGGGCGTCCTGTGGATCGGGCTGGCTGAGCTAACCCGTCGCGAAGATATCCCGCACCGCGTCGCGATTGACGAGGCCGTCAGCCTGGCCCGGGAGTTCGGCGCGGAGGGCAGCCATCGCTACGTGAACGCTATTTTGGATTCTGTGGCCGGCGCCGGTCGCTGAGCTAACCGCATGCACGAGCACGAAGTTATTGCGCTGCTGAAGAGCAGGGCGCCTGCGCATCCTTCAGTTCAGGTCGGTATCGGGGATGACGGGGCCGTTACCACGCTGCCGCGCGATGACCAGGATCCCGCTGATGCTCGGCTGGTTACCGTCACTGATAGTCTGGTCGAGGGCACCCACTTCCCGGCGGACTATTCCCCGGAATGCATCGCGCACCGCTCGCTAGCCACAAATCTGAGCGATTTGGCCGCGATGGGTGCGCAACCACTTTGGTTCACGCTAAGTCTGTCACTGCCTGCTGCCGAATCAACGTGGCTGGAGCAGTTCGCCGACGGGTTGTTCGCGCTGGCCAATCAAGTGGGCGTAACGCTGGTTGGCGGAGATACGGTGCGTGGCCCTCTCGCTGTGACGATAACGGCGCTCGGCCGGCCTGCAGGCAAGCATCCGGTCCTGCGCAGCGGCGCCGAAACAGGCGACCTGATTTTCGTGACCGGCGAGTTGGGCGCTGCAGGCTACGTTTGGCAGGCGCATGCAGAACTCGTGACGCCGGCTAAGGAAGATGCGCCGGATGCGCACGATAGCTTGCGCCGCGCATTCGATTTTCCGCAACCGCGGATCAAGGCGGGTACTGCGCTTGCCCCACTCGCGAGCGCCATGATTGATATATCTGATGGATTGCAGCCTGACTTGTCCCGCATGTTAGCGGCGAGCGGCCGCGGAGCTGAGTGCCAACTCGCCGATCTGCCTTGTGCGCATGCGCTGGTCAGGCACGTGGGCCTTGAGCGCGCGCGGGAACTCGCGCTTACCGGGGGTGATGACTACGAGCTGTGTTTCACGCTGCCACCTGAACGCCGTGACCAGCTCAAAGTCACCGCAGCTGACTGGTGCCATAACTTGACCTGTATTGGCGCCGTGACTGACGGCGATCAGCTTCGATGGGTGGATGCGACGGACCCGAGCCCTCAAGCGGAAACCTTCTCGCACTTTGGATCAAGTGCAACGTGACCCCACGCTTTGATCATCGGCTCGCGCGGCAGGTGCTAAAGCATCCGGTGCATTGGTTGCCTTTTGGGTTAGGCAGTGGGCTCTCGCCGGTAGCGCCTGGTACTTTTGGCTCACTAATGGCGGTTGTGATTGTTGCAGCGATATCGCCGATTGAGTGGCTTTGGTTCGCGCTGGGCGTCGGCGTTTTGTTTTTGCTCGGCGTGTGGCTTTGCGGCGTGAGTGCGCGGCAGCTCGGCGTGCACGACCACGGCGGCATCGTGCTCGATGAGATCGTGGGCATGGGGCTTGTGTTGTTGTTTACGCCGCCCGGTTGGGGCTGGTGGCTGGCGGCATTCCTGGCTTTCAGGCTATTTGACGTATGGAAGCCCTGGCCGATTCGGGACGTGGATCACAGCGTCTCCGGGGGCCTGGGCATTATGCTCGATGACGTGTTGGCGGCAGTGTATGCCGTGATTTTCATCGGGCTGAGTGAGCGCATCTTGATAGCCATTTAGCCTTCCTCCCGCAGACAGGGACTCTCCGGATGGCCGAGCTCGCTCGTCGCAAAGTTGGCTCAGCGCCGTTGCCCGATCGCATCGGGAAATACGAAATCATTAAAGAAGTCGGCCAGGGCAGCACGGGCAACGTGTTTTTGTCCCACGATGCCTATTTTGGCCGTGACGTGGCGATCAAGGTGTACGACATCGCTGCCGACGCTGACGAGAAACAGATCAAGATCTCGCGCAAGATGTTCTTCAACGAGGCGCAGATGGTTGGCCGGCTTCAGCATCCGAACATCCTGCCGATCTTCGATGCCGGCGAGGACAGCGGCAAGTACTACGTGGCGATGGAGCATGTGCAAGGCGCACGCACGTTGTCCGCCTACTGTCGCCCAGACAATCTCTTGCCGATAGGCGACGTTGTCAAGATTATCTACACCTGCGCCAAGGCGCTGCACTATGCCCACAAGCGCGGCGTGATTCACCGGGATATCAAGCCGAGCAACATCATGCTAACGACGGACAATGAGGTCCGCATTATCGATTTCGGCATCGCTATTCTCAAAGACGCTGACGTATCGCGCATCGAGGGGATCGCTGGTTCGCCCAGCTATATGTCACCGGAACAAATTCAGTCAGCTGAGATCACGCCTGCCTCGGACCTCTATTCCCTGGGTGCCGTGATGTACGAGCTACTGACTGGCCTGCGGCCTTTCCGGGCCAATTCGCTGTCGCGCCTGCTAAACCAGATCGTCTACGCCACGCCGCCACCGATTCACCAGCTGCATAGTGATGTGCCGGAGGAACTGGAGGAGGTCGTGGCGACTGCATTGCAAAAAGAGCCGGCGCAACGCTTCAACGACTGCGGAGAAATGGCCGCCAGGCTAACCCGCGTCTATCAGGGGCTGCGCAGCCATCAAAGCCGGCACGACAATCAGGAGCACTACGCAATCCTCCGCAAGCTCAGCTTCTTCCATGATTTCTCGCAGCTGGAGATTCGTGAGTTGCAGCGTGCCAGCGAATGGCGGGAGTACCAGTCTGGTGACGCCATAGTTCGAGAGGGAGAGATGGACGACCGCTTCTACGTGATTGTCGCTGGCAAAGTGGTAGTGGAGTCTAACGGCAAGTCTCTTGGCTACCTTGGCACTGGCGACTGCTTTGGCGAAACGAGCTACGTGATCGATGCCGCCCGAACCGCAACCATCAGGGCCGGTGGCGCCGTTACGGTGCTCAGCGTTAGCGCAACGTTGCTTGAGCAGGTATCGACTGCTTGCCAGCTACGCTTCAATAAGGTGTTTCTGCGGTCACTGATCGAGCGGCTGCAGGGCTCAGGCAGCGCCGCAACCTAGGACCGACCGCGGGAGCTAATCGTCTGGCGAGTCCCGAAGCTTCTCCGGATCCACGTCCTTAAGTTCTTTATCCACGAGCATGCGCACTTTCTGCTCCGCAGATCGAAGTGCTGTCTGGCACTCCCGGCTGATCCTGATGCCTTTTTCGAACTGTTCGAGGGACTTTTCCAGCGGTTGTTCGCCCGCCTCAAGGTCTTCGACGATACTTTCCAGTACCGTCATTTGTTTCTCCAGATCAATACGTTTCGTCTTCGACTGTGCCAATGTTCGGATCCGTTTTGCGTGACGTCAAAAGCGTTGCACAGTGGCCAGATTTCAGTCAAACACGCACCAAACTGATACGGCTTGACAGCGGCTTCGCGTGCGGCCTATAACTAGACTCATTCTAATAGTGGCGCTCAGCGCCCCGCAGCAGGAGAGAACTCAGTGGATCTGAAAGGCAGCAAGACCGAACAAAACCTAAAAGACGCCTTTGCGGGCGAGTCGCAAGCTAACCGCCGCTATCTGTATTTCGCCAACAAGGCCGACGTTGAAGGCTATAACGACGTGGCCACGGTCTTTCGCTCCACCGCGGAGGGTGAAACCGGCCACGCTCATGGCCACCTGGACTACCTGGCCGATGTTGGCGATCCGGCCACCGGTCTTCCAATTGGGGCAACGTCAGATAACCTGAAAGCTGCGGTCGCTGGCGAGACTCATGAGTACACGGATATGTACCCGGGTATGGCAAAGACGGCTCGGGACGAAGATTTCGACGAAATCGCAGACTGGTTTGAAACTTTGGCCAAGGCCGAGCGCTCGCACGCGAATCGCTTCCAGAAGGCTTTGGATACCCTCGACGGTTAACGAGTTGTTAAGTGCGCCGGCCACGGGGCCGGCGCGCTTTTCGCCTGCCTGATACCCGATGTCACAAATCTGCGTGACGCCACTACGCGGCCGCTCAGCATGACCATGAGCCGTCGTGAAGGCAGCCTGGAGGCGCCTACGCGCCACGCGATTGACTGGCGCAGTCCGGACTTCTACGACGAAGCGCAGCTCTTCGACGAGTTGGAGCGTGTCTTCGATATTTGCCATGGCTGTCGCCGCTGCTTCTCATTGTGCAATGCGTTTCCGACGCTGTTCGATGCTGTCGATGAGGGAGCCACAGGTGAACTGGATGGCGTAGAGCGCACCGTTTACTGGGATGTCGTTGACCAATGCTATCTGTGCGACATGTGCTACATGTCGAAGTGTCCTTATGTGCCGCCGCACGAATGGAACGTCGATTTCCCACATTTAATGCTGCGCGCCAAGGCGCAGAAGTTTCGCGAGGATGGCGCAACGTTAGCCGATCGCGTTTTAGCGTCGACCGATATGGTCGGCAAGCTGGCGGGTATTCCGGTCGTGGCGGAGGTGGTGAATGCCATCAACCAGACCAAAACGGGCCGCGTGATGTTGGAGGCTGGATTGGGCGTTGATCGTCGCGCGCCTGTCCCTAAGTATCACAGCAAGCCCGCGCGTCGGCGACTTGCCCATAGGACTGGACCTGAGCAATTGCCCAAGTCTGTCAATGGTACACAGGGCCGTGTGGTCTTGTTCGCGACCTGCTACGGCAACCGGAATGCGCCAGAGATTTGTGAGGACCTGGTACGCGTCTTAGAGCACAATGGTTGTGCAGTAGAGCTCGCTGCAAGCGAAGTCTGTTGCGGCATGCCTAAGTTGGAACTGGGCGACCTTGATTCTGTGCAACGGGCCAAGGAAAGAAATGTCCCTGGCCTGCTCGAGCGAGTAAAAGCCGGGTGGGATATTGTGGCGCCTGTGCCTTCCTGTGTGCTGATGTTTAAGCAGGAGCTGCCGCTGTTGTTTCCAGACGATGATGACGTAGCCGCTGTCGCGAACGCGTTCTTCGATCCGTTTGAGTATCTGATGCTGCGGCACAAGGGTGGCGCATTGATCACTGAGTTCGAGAACAGTCTCGGCCGCGTCGCCTATCACGTGCCTTGCCATCTTCGGGTGCAGAATATTGGTCTGAAAACCAAAGAGGTACTTGAGCTTGTCCCCGAGACCGAGGTACTGGCCATTGAGCGTTGTTCCGGCCACGACGGTACTTATGGGGTCAAGCGGCGATTTCGCGATGCTGCGGAGAAGATTGCCGGGCCGGTTATCAAGAAGGCAGAAAAAGCCGGTGCAGACTACTTGGCCAGCGACTGCCCCATGGCGGGTGAGCAAATCGCGTTGGGTCGTGAACACTTGATCCACACCCATCCCATGACCCTGTTGCGTCGCGCCTACGGGTTGTAGCGGGAAGGCCCAGCAAAGCTCGGTAGCGCCCACCGATGGATCATCTCCAAATCAGTGACCTTTACAGTCTGGAAGACTATGCCAGGCTGCGTGCGGACTTCAGAGCGCGCGTGCTCGAGCATAAAGCGCATCGCAAGGTGGCGCTGGGTGACCACGTCACGCTGCTGTTTGAGGACCGGCTCACGATGCACTACCAGATACAGGAGATGCTGAGAGCCGAGCGAATTTTTGAAGAGGCTGAAATTGTTGCGGAACTCGAAGCCTATAACCCTCTGATACCCGACGGGACCAATTGGAAAGCCACCATGCTCATCGAGTATCCCGACGTAACAGAGCGGCAGGCCGCACTGCAGCGGTTAGTGGGGATCGAAGTGGCCGTTTGGGTTCAGGTGGCCGGGTGCGACCCGGTCTACGCGATCGCCGACGAGGACCTTGAGCGAACCTCGGATGGCAAAACTTCCGCGGTGCATTTTCTCAGGTTTGAACTCACCGAAACGATGGTCAGCTCGCTTAAGTCTGGCGCCGGTGTGACCGTCGGCTGCGGTCATCCAGCGTACTCATTCGATTCTACCTTAGGCGACCTCGTGCGCGAGTCGCTCATCGCAGACCTCGATTGATTTTCCGGGAACCCCCGGGCTAGCGTGAGCTGATTGAGGCTCTCGCAAGGATTGCATATTGGCGCAGTCCGTCTACCATGCAAGCGTTGTTGTCGCACACCGCGGGTCGGGCCTGCCGTGTCTGGGTTAGTTGTATTTCTTAGGTGGATATTCCGGGATAGATCCTCTGGGACTATTCCCGCTGGGATTGATTGATGAGTCGTAGCTACGCTGCTGCTGATATTGAGGTGCTCAGCGGTCTTGACCCTGTGCGCAAGCGCCCCGGGATGTATACCGACACGACGCGGCCCAATCATCTCGCGCATGAGGTCATCGACAATAGCGTGGACGAGGCGATTTCCGGCCACTGCAAGCGGCTTGACGTCACGCTCCATAAGGATGGTTCCCTCGAGGTGATCGATGACGGTCGCGGCATGCCCGTCGACAAGCATCCGGTTGAGAAAATTCCCGGCGTCGAACTGATTCTTACCCGACTACATGCTGGCGGAAAGTTTTCCGGCAAGAACTACAGCTATTCGGGCGGACTGCACGGCGTGGGTGTTTCGGTTGTCAATGCGTTGTCCAAGAACCTCGAAATCTGGATTCGCCGTGACGGCAAGGAATACAACCAAAGCTACAAAGGTGGGAAGAAGGCCAGCCGGCTCACGGCAGTCGGCAAGGTAGGCAAGCAGAACACCGGCACGACGATCAGGTTCTGGCCGGATCCGAAGTATTTTGATTCGGCAAAGTTTTCAACGACCGACTTGGAGCATGTGTTACGCGCAAAAGCGGTGCTGTGTCCGGGGCTACGCGTGCGCTTCACGGTTGAGCAACCCAGGAAAAAGCTGGAATGGCAGTACGAGGGTGGCCTGGAACAGTATCTCGAGGAGGCCATCGGCCAGGCAGAGACCGTGCCCGCTAAACCGCTGGGTGGCGCCCTTGCCGGACAGCGCGATGAGGTCGATTGGGCTTTAGTCTGGCGCGATGGAGATGGCGCGCCTGTCGCCGAGTCCTATGTGAACCTGATTCCCACGGCCCAGGGCGGTACGCACGTCAACGGATTTCGAACGGGCCTCACGGACGCGCTGCGCGAGTACTGTGAGTTTCGCAGCCTGCTGCCGCGAGGCGTGAGAATTGCCCCGGAAGACGTCTGGGCTGGCGCGAACTATGTGCTGTCGGTCCGCACCGAAGAGCCACAGTTCTCCGGTCAAACCAAGGAGCGGCTATCGTCGCGAGAGGTCGCTGCGTTCGTTTCCGGGGCGGCAAAAGATGCGTTCGCGCTCTGGCTCAATCAGCATCCTGAAACCGGCGATCAGATCGCGCAGCTAGCCATTGCGGCGGCTCAGAGGCGGCTTAAATCTGCCAAAAAGGTTTCACGCAAGAAAGCGGTGGCGGGGCCCGCACTGCCGGGCAAGCTGGCCGACTGCAGTGCCGCAGACCCGGAGCGCTGCGAGTTGTTTCTGGTTGAGGGAGACTCCGCGGGCGGCTCGGCCAAGCAGGCGCGTGATCGGGAGTTTCAGGCGGTATTGCCGCTGCGCGGGAAAATTCTGAATACCTGGGAGGTAGATCAGGCCGAGTTACTCGGCTCGCAGGAAGTGAGCAACATCAGCCTCGGTATCGGCATTGAGCCTGGCTCTGCGGATCTCTCAGGCCTGCGCTACCACAAGGTTTGTGTGCTGGCCGATGCAGACAGCGATGGCCAGCATATCGCTACGCTGATTTGCGCTCTGTTTGCGCGACACTTTCCCCAGCTTGTTCGCGCTGGCCACGTGTTCATTGCCATGCCGCCGCTGTATCGAATTGACGTAGGCAAGTCGGTCTTTTACGCGCTGGATGAGGGAGAGCGCGAGGGTATTCTCGATCGCATAGAAGCAGAGAAGCTGAAGGGCAAGGTTAATGTGCTGCGCTTCAAGGGTCTTGGTGAGATGAGTCCGACTCAGCTGCGCGAGACTACGATGGCGCCGGACACTCGGCGTCTGATGCAGCTGACCGTGTCTTCCGAAGATAAGACAGAGCAGACACTGGATATGCTGCTCGCTAAAAAGCGCGCCGCCGACCGGCGAAGCTGGTTGGAAAGCAAGGGGAATCTGGCCGATGTCTAGATCCGGCAGCGCAACCGATGACTAAGCAAAACACATTGGACTTTGAGGGCATCGAGCGGCAACCGCTGCGCGAGTTTACCGAGAAGGCGTACCTGGACTACTCGATGTACGTCATTCTTGACCGTGCCCTGCCGCATATCGGCGACGGCCTCAAGCCCGTGCAGCGACGCATTGTGTATGCCATGAGTGAACTCGGCCTGTCGGCCGGCGCCAAACACAAGAAGTCCGCGCGCACGGTCGGTGACGTCATCGGCAAGTTCCATCCTCACGGTGATAGTGCCTGCTATGAGGCCATGGTGCACATGGCGCAGGACTTTGCCTTCCGCTATCCATTGATCGACGGGCAGGGCAATTGGGGCTCGTCGGATGACCCGAAGTCGTTCGCCGCGATGCGCTACACAGAGTCGCGTCTGCGGCCCTATGCGGCGGTGCTGCTGGCCGAGCTGGGTTTAGGGACGGTCGATTGGACGCAAAACTTCGATGGAACCTTGCAGGAGCCGGTCCTGTTGCCGGCTCGTCTCCCCAACATTCTGCTGAACGGCGCCAGTGGAATCGCGGTGGGCATGTCCACGGACGTGCCTCCCCACAACCTCCATGAGGTAGTGAAGGCGCTCGTGCACTTGCTGGATTCTCCAAAAGCAACGCTGGCTAACGTCTGCCGGTACATCAAGGGTCCGGATTTTCCGACTGGCGGTGAGCTGGTTTCTCCTAAAGAGGAGCTGCGCAAGATCTACCGCACTGGCAATGGCACGCTTCGAGTGCGTGCGACTTTCCGAGAGGACGACGGCTGTCTCGTCGTTACTCAGCTGCCTTACCAGGTGTCAGGCAGCAAGGTGCTGGAACAGATCGCTGCGCAGATGCGGAACAAGAAGTTGCCTATGGTCGAAGACCTGCGGGACGAGTCAGATCACGAGAACCCGGTCAGGTTGGTAATCGTGCCCAGGTCGGGGCGTGTCGACGTGGACAGCCTGACGGATCATCTTTGCGCCACCACTGACCTTGAGAAAACGCTGCGCGTCAATCTCAACGTGATTGGATTAGACGGCAAGCCGAAGGTGAGCGATCTGCGAACCCTGTTGGCTGAGTGGCTGGAGTTTCGGACGGTAACTGTCACGCGACGGCTGCAGCACCGCCTGAAGGTCGTGGAGGATCGGCTACACATACTCGACGGCCTGCTGATTGCCTATCTGAACATTGATGCGGTGATCAAGATCATTCGGACCAAGGATGATCCAAAGCGGGAGCTCGTCAAGCGGTTCAAACTCTCCGAGCTTCAGGCTGAGGCGATTCTGAATCTGCGTCTCCGGCACCTGGCCAAGCTTGAGGAGATCAAAATTCGCGGTGAGCAGGATGAGCTGGCCGCAGAGCAGGCTGATCTGACCAAGACCCTGCGCAGCAAAGCCCGGCTGCGCAAGTTAATTCGTCAGGAGTTGCTGGACCTTGCTGAGCAACACGGCGACGCCCGGCGCACGTTGCTCCTGGAGCGCCCGCCCGCCCAGGCGCTTGCCGAGTCCGACCTGGTGGTGAGTGAACCGGTTACCGTCGTGCTGTCCAAGCGTGGCTGGGCGCGGGCCGCCAAGGGGCACGATATCGATCCGGCAGCACTGAACTACAAGTCCGGCGACGGGTTTCTGGCTGCGGTGCATGGCCGTAGCCATCAGCAGGCCGTGTTTCTGGATAGCACCGGCAGGGCGTACTCACTTCCGGCGCATAGCCTGCCGTCCGCGCGCAGTTTGGGCGAGCCTTTGTCAGGCCGTCTTAAACCCCCGGATGGGGCGAGCTTTCGTGGGGTGATGTTGGGCGCTGATGAAATGCGCTGGCTGGTCGCTAGCGATTCTGGCTATGGGTTTTTCGTAGCCGTCGGGGAGACGTATTCGCGCGCCAAGGCAGGCAAGGCTTGTTTGCGGGTCCCGGCGAACGGCGATGCATTGATTCCGGCGCCGCGGCCGGATGCAGATGCCTGGGTAGCTGCCGTTAGCAGCGCTGGCCACCTTCTGGTGTTCCCGGCGGAGGATTTGCCCGAGCTATCGCGTGGAAAAGGCAACAAGATTCTTGGTATTCCCGGGCCTAAATATAAGGCGGGAGAGGAACGCATGGTCGCCATCGCAGTGCTGAGGGATGAAGACAGCCTGTTGGTCTACAGCGGTAAGCGGCAGATGACGCTTACACCCGACGATCTGGAGCGGTATGTGGGCGATCGGGGCCGGCGTGGCCTGTTGCTGCCGCGAGGTTGGCGGAAGGTGGACAGGATTCTCGCAACTGATGCCTGACGACCTGTGACGAGGTGTCTGGCCGCCTGATTTTTTCAGCGGCTTGCTAGCTGCCAGAGCCGGTTTTGCGGCGAGCAGCACCTTCCTGTTCCAGTGCCGAACTGAGGGCTTCCTGATCGATAATTTGGCTGGCCGTCATTTCGCTCTGATAGTCGCTCTCCAGCAAGGACAGCGCCTCGCGTAAGGTTTCGGAGAGCCTGGTGTCATCAGGGCTCAGCTCATCCATCGCCGCAGTCGCTGCCGCATCGTCTTCCTCTGAGTCCAGCGCGCCCATCTCAGCGGTTGGGTCAAGCTCCATATCCGGCTGCGCTTCAGCGCGGCTGTTGAAATGCGGAAGCTCAGCTGTAGGCGCGAGTTCATTCGGCATGTCGCCATCATCCGCGATGAAAACTTCTTCAGGTAAATCCGTCTCGGCTGGCAGGTCGCCCAGGCCGTCGTCAAACAGCTCAGCAAGCACGTGGGCTGAGTCGTCGGCCGATGGCGCAAACGGTTCGGCTGCGTCTGCCGTCCTGGTTGCCTCGGCTGCTTCGGTTCTGGCCGCTGCGTTAGGATCGGTCGTTAGCGCTGCAGATTCTTCTGCCTCGGACACTTCTACGACATAGGTTTGTTCTTCAGGTGGTCCGACCGCGATTGGTTCCGCCTGCTGAAGCTCATCGGTTAAGAACGCGTCAGTCTTGCCGCTGTTGGGTAGCCACTCGTCGGTGTCGGCAAACGTATCGTCAACAGCTGGATTTCCAGAATCCTGCGCGTCGGTCCGCCGGCCCCGCAAGAGACTGGCCAGGCCGGCGATCAGGCGGCCACGCAACAATGCAGCACTGACGCCAAAGCCAATTAGCACGCCAAACAAGATCGCGAGTAGCGGGTTCATCGCGCTGGTGTCTGGCTCGGCGTTGACCTGGACAGGTGGGGCCAGGGATACCGGTGCCTCCAGACGATTGACGGGGCCAGGCTCAACAACCGCCGCAACCGGCCCGGGTTCTGCTGGCGCAGGCTGGTCGTCCACAAACGGACTATCAGCGACCGGCCGTGCAACCGGCCGCGCGTTCTGAGCCGATTCAGTCGCCACATTGCTAGCGGTAGCCACTGCGGGGCTGGTCTCCGCCGGTGCTGAAACTTTTCCGGGCGCCGCCAAGGCATTCGAATCGGCCGGCGCGGAGTTGGCTATCGCCGCGGGTGGCAACGGCGTGCTGGCAGGCGCCGCAGGCGCTGGCTGAGAAGCCAGCGTGGCATCGTTCGGGCCCTGCGCCATGCGTGTGACCGAAGTGCCACTCCACTGTGCAGGTCCGGGGATTTGCAGACGCGCGCCGAGCTTGATCAGGTTCGGGTTGTTGCGAATGAACGCATCAGGGTTAGCCGCGAAAATGAGATCGGCAAGCTTCCAGGTAAAGTTCGCGGGACGCCCGTCTACGCGCGCCGCGATAGTCGATAGCGTGTCGCCGTTGCGCACGCGGTATGTACGTCCGGCCGCAATGGGCTCGCGGCTTCTAACCAATCTTGCCGTGCGGGCCGGGTTTCCCGTGCGAGTGGCCGCGCGATTCGCAGGCGTGCTGAGGGGCAGGGATTGCGGCGATTCAGTTGGAGCCTGTGTGAGCGGGACGGGCACGCCGGGTACGTCCAGCATCACCACGTACTGTCGCACCAACGTGGGCAGGCCGGAGCAGTCCACGCGCAGGCTCACTTCGTACATTGGCTCGTAGAGTGCGGTTGACGTGGCCAGCTCGATGTTGACAACCGCCGGTCCAACCGCAGTTGGAGCGCGGGCGGTTAGATTGGGGGGCGAGGTCAGTTCCTGGCGGGGTAACCCGCCGGTCGCTACACAGGACGGGGCGATTGCTTCGCCTGGCGCAAGCCGCAGCGGCACGGTGGCGCGCATGGGCTCGCCCAAACCGGAGCGAAGCTGTATGTCTCCGAAGCCCACTGCGGCGACGGGAATCGGTCCCAAACTCAGCAGCGCCATGCTGCTGTAAACCAGCGCACGTGTGGCCAGGGAGTGAGACGATCGGCCAGGCAGCGGGTCGCTTACTCTGCTGGCGTAGTCGGATCGCATGATGGCGGCCATGTGTCGGGACAATGGCAGGCTACGATGTGGCGCTCCCTTTTCAGCCATGCTCATGCTTGATTCCTAACTTAATCACGACTTACTTCCGATTCATCGCCCGGGCGTTCGTCCGGCACAGTTTGCCGGCGACCCAAAGCTGTCGGAGCCAGGGCAAGGTTGCCGCAGGATTTATGTCAAAGCTGTGAGGCACGTCACTGTTCGCCGCCGCTGATGCTCAGGCCCCGCACCGTTTGGGTGTCCTCGAGCACTACGCCATGCATCTGCACGTAGTTGCCTTGAATGTGCGCGATGCCGAGCTGCCAGAGCACTGCCATGGTATTCGCGTCCTCGACGCGCTCGGCGATCGTGTGAATGCCCATGCCCTTGGCTAGGCTGGCCAGATGCCCGACGCGCTTCTGGCAATCCTGGTCCCGGTGCAGTCCCTGCATCAGGCTGCCATCTATTTTTACGTAGTCCATCGGTACGTGCTTCAGGAGTTGAGCAGAATCTCTGCCCGTGCCGAGATGATCAATGGCGAACAGGAAACCCGCGCCTCGCAGTTGCTCAGCCAGCCGCTTCGTGCTCTTTAGCTGTTGCGCTGCCACATCCTCGGTAATCTGAAAGCAAAGCTGACGTGGCTGAACGCGGGCATTGCGGAGTCTTGCCTGGAGCCAGTCCATAAGGGTGTCGTCGACCACGGATTCCCGCGATAGCCGGACGAATACCAGGTTGGGTTTGCGCGCCGTACAGAAAGAGAACGAAGCACCAACGATCCAGCGGTCGATATTCTTGATTAGCCCGGCTCGCTCCGCTGCGGGGATGAACTCGCTCGGCAGGATCAGGTTGTCCTGTTCATCCAGCATGCGCACACGCGTGTCGTAAACACCGTCCACCTCTTCATTCAAACTGGTTACTGGTTGGTGTACCAAGCGGAGGCGATTCTTCATCAGCGCATTGCGAATGCGGGGCAGCCAGATCGCATCTGCCTGACGCATGCTGATCGACGCGCCGGTGCTCTGGGAGGCAGTGATTCTGTTGCCGCCTGCTTCGCGGCCCTCGCGGCAAGAGCGCTCAGCCTCAGTGAGAAGCGCTGTTGCAGTACTGTTTTCGCTGTCGGCTTCGCACAGCCCAATCGTGCAGGTCAGAGAGGTGGACTGCCGGTCTACTTCAAATACCTGCTCTGCAATCGCACGGAGCAATGCTTCTCCCCAGGCTTCACAATCGGCAACCGTGCCCCTCTCCAGCAGCGCTACAAATATAGTCCCGCCAAAACGTCCATATAAATCGTTGGGCTGCATGAATTCGCGAAGCAGCTCCGCGAGGCGGAGCAGAATTGCTTCCGTCGCCAACAGGCCGATGTCGTCATGGACACGGGCGAAGTTGTCCGGGCGGATGTAAACAAGAGCGCGTACGCCGCCACCCAGCGGCTCGTCGAGCCGTGCCTCGAGCTGCTCAAGGAAATGGCGGCGATGGTAGAAGCCCGTCGACGGATCTTTGCAGACCGCCTGCTCCAGTGCCTCAACCGGATCGACATCTACGCCTGTATCGGTCGGCACCTGGATGCGCACAGAGGGTTCGCCGTCGATACTGACTTTTTCCAGGCGAATCGACAGCGGAACTTCCGTGCCATTAGCTTGATGCAGGACCACCTGTAGCGCGTCTTGTTCCCACTTGTCGCGCAGGCAGGCAACGAGAGCACCCTTGATACCCGGCCGATCTGACTCACGGAATAAATCCATGAAGGGTTCGCCGAACAGGTCGGTGTCCTCGGCGAGGCCAAGCAGTGCCAACCATGCAGGGTTGGCCGCTACTACAATGCCTTCCTGCACATCAACGATGGCATCTGACGCGCCATCCATGAGTTCGCGAAGCTCCCGCTTGTATGTCTTCGCCGAAGACAGCACTCCGTCGAGAGCATTCCTCAAGCCCTGCGCCTCGAGTTCCCGCTCTATTACAGCCAGGAGCCGATTTCTATGCGTGAGTGAGATTACATCGCGCGCGCCACTTTCCATTGCTTCCGCTATGGATTGTTCATCGACCCGCTCGCGAACAAGCAGCAGGGGGACGTGCTTCTGGCGGCGCTTCAGGGTGGCAGCGATGGCCGCTGTATCAAACTCCGACTCGTCAGCGAACAGGATGACCAGTTCAACATTGGCCTGCTGCAGCGTGTCTTCGAGATCGTTTGCCTGCTTGAGCTGTAGGCAGTGGCTCGCGTGTCCGCCCTGCCGAAGAATGGAGTTGATGGTCGCTACCGATTCATCCTGGCGAGTCAGAACGACGATCGGAACGCCTGCAGCTGTACCCAAGGCTAATACCCTTACGATTCGCGAAATGCGTGGGTATGGAGAGCTTCCCTCCTGCCCGAAAACGACTCTAAGTCACGGGCTTGCGGGATTATGTGACCAGGGTCTGATTATGTGTGGGGCTTGAGGCTAGTCCGACTCAGTTGAAGCCTAAGCTGGATTCGGTACCAGCGTTATGTTGACCCGGAGCAATGGATTGCTTGGCCGGTGCACCTGCCACTTCGCGTACCAAACGCGGTACCAGGTATCCCGGTAGCCTGGCAGCGAGCTGATCAATGAGTCGCGTAGCTTCGTCATCCGCTACTTCAAAATGCGCAACGCCCGCCGCTCGATCGAGCTGATGAAGGTAGTAGGGAAGTGTGCCGCATGCGAAGAGCCGCTCAGACAGTGCGGCGAGCGCGCTGACACTATTGTTTATGCCGCGTAGCAAGACCGACTGGTTCAGCACAAATTGACAGTGTTCTCGCAGCTGTTTCAGGCGGTCACCTACTTGCGTGTCTATTTCCTGAGCATGATTGGCGTGCACCACAACGACGATAGGCACGGGGCTGTTTGACAAAAGCTGCAGCAAAGCCGGTGTGATGCGCTCCGGAAGGACCACTGCAGTGCGTGTGTGGAGGCGAATTTGCCGCAGCTGACTTAGCCCGCCAAGCGCGTTGAGCCAGTCAGCCAGGCGCTGGTCGCTCAGGCTTAAGGGGTCGCCACCGCTCAATATTACTTCGCTCAGTTCCGCATCTGCGCCCAAGGTACGCATCACGCTGAGAATGCCGCTGCGCGTGGCGGTGTTGTCGGCATAGGGAAAGTCGCGCCGAAAACAGTAGCGGCAGTGCACCGCGCAGGCACCGGTGGTAACAACAAGCGCGCGACCGCGGTACTTCTGCAGGAGACCGTTACCCGACTGGCTTGCGAGATCGCCCACCGGATCGGCCGAATAGCCCGGCACCGACTCGGACTCGCTGATTAGCGGGAGGACCTGTCGCAGCAGCGGATCATTGGGGTCACCGTAGCGCATGCGTGCGGCATAACCTCGCGGTACCCGCAACGGAAAACGGTTGGGGTAGGCGATCGGGTAGCAGCTGGGGTCCAGGCCAAGATCGCTTAGCAACTCGTCTGGTCGCGAGTACGCGTGGGACATTTCCGCCTGCCAGTTAGACGGACCGTGCGATTTTGTGCTGGGTCGTGCGTTCATGTATTTCAAAGTTGCCTGCGGGCGCTACAATAGCTGCCCGCAGCGGCCAGGCCCGGTCGCAGTACTTACTTGAGCTGATTGGATTATATGGCGACGTACAACACTAATGAGTTTCGCGCTGGTCTCAAGATTCTCATCGACGGCGATCCTTGCCAGATCGTCGAGAACCAGTTTGTAAAGCCGGGCAAAGGTCAGGCCTTCAACCGGGTCAAGATTCGCAATCTGAAGACGGGCCGCGTTGTCGATCGTACCTACAAGTCGGGTGAATCTGTCGAGGCCGCAGACGTTGTCGAAGTCGAGTTGCAGTATCTATACAGCGACGGTGAGTTGTGGCACTTCATGGACCAGCAGAGCTTCGAGCAACATGCCGCGGGCCCGTCAGCCGTCGAAGACGCCCGCCAGTGGCTAAAGGAGGAAGACCGGTGCGCAGTGACGCTATTTAATGGCGAACCGCTGCTCGTGGCCGCGCCGAACTTCGTTGAGCTTAAGATTGTGCAGACTGATCCAGGGGTGCGCGGTGATACCGCCCAGGGAGGGGTAAAGCCGGCCGAGCTGGAGACGGGTGCGGTAGTGCGCGTGCCGCTGTTTATCGAAGAAGGCGAGCTTATAAAGGTGGACACGCGGTCCGGAGAGTATGTCTCGCGCGTGAAGTAATGGCGCTTACCACCCCTCCGCGAAGCTGACGACTTCATCCAGGCGTTTAAGGCCGAGCAGGGTTAGCAAAACCCTGTCCATACCCACTGCTACGCCCGAGCATTCCGGTAATCCGGCCTGTAGCGCCGCCAGTAAGGCTTGGTCTACCGGTACCTCCGCAAGCCCGGCTAATTTTCTGTGTGTCCGGTCGTGTTCGAATCGCTGCGCCTGGACGTCAGCATCAGTAAGTTCCCGATAGCCGTTCGCCAGCTCGACGCCGCCAAAGAAAACCTCGAACCGCTCCGCCACGCGATCATCTTCCGGGCACAGGCGGGCGAGCGCCGCCTGGGTTGCAGGGAAGTGCGTAATGGTGATGATTGATTCCGGCTCAAGGCTCGGTACGACCCGGTGCGAAAACAGCAGGTCCAGCAGGATGCTGCGCGAACCGGCAGACTCTCGCTCTATATTTATATCTGGCGCAGTCTGGCGCGCTGCGGCGTGGAGTTGGGCGTCGTCTGCCTCGAGCGGATTGAGTCCAACTTCTGCGGAAAACGCATCTGCGTAGTTAACCTGGCGGGTAACCAAGGTTTTGCGTGTCAGTGTCTTGGCTACCTCAGTCAGCAGCAGCACGGTTTCATGCGCCATTTGTGCCAGCGAAAATCCACGCCGATACCATTCCAGCAGCGTGAACTCGGGCAGGTGATGTTTTCCCAGTTCGTCGGCTCTGAAGACTTTGCCTAGCTGAAAGATATCCGGGCTGCCCGCAGCCAGCAGTCGCTTCATGTAGTACTCCGGCGAGGTTTGCAGCCATCGCTGCACCTTCTGAGGGCCAACCCGCAGGCCGAGACTTGCGATGTTTGGCTCCGTGACCGTAGCTGCGCCGAGATGGGGCGTATCCACCTCAACCAGTTCGCGGGCATTGAGAAACTCGCGGGCTGAAGCGAACAGTTCTGCGCGCAGCTGCAGTGTCTCGAGGGTCGCCGAGGGCCGCCAGTTCATGCTTTCGCTAGGGTGCCCACACGTTGCCCCATGCGCAGCCGGTCGCCGGGTGAGAGTGCGTTGAGCTCAAGTCCCTGAGCCGGGAATAGCACAATAACGGTTGAGCCGAGGTTGAACTGGCCCAGTTCGTCGCCGCGCGTCAACGCCGCGCCTGCTTTGCCCGGGTAACGCCACCGGCGCGCGGAGTGGCCTGTAGCCGGGCAGACTTCGCCATGCCATGGAGTGCTAATGCTGGCTACGTTCATCGCCCCAACCATGACAGCGCAATAGACGCCGAAACTTGCGTCCAGCTCGATGACTACGCGCTCGTTCTCAGCAAAGATCCCGGGCAGCGTTGCCACGGTCGCTGAATTGACCGCCCACCGTTCGCCGGGCACGTACCGCATCTGCCGCAGGCGGCCAGTTACCGGAACGTGCACGCGATGATAGTTGTAGGGAGCAAGGTAGACACTCAGGTACCAGCCGTCGCGAAAGGTATCGCCGGCAGCGGAGTCTGCCAGCAGCTCCGCGATCGAATAATCCATGCCCTTGGCTTGCAAGAGCTTGTCTGCGCTTAGTCGCCCCGCGTTCTGGACGGTTCCGTCTACGGGGCTTACTACGGCGAGTGGGTCCGCAGGCAGCGGCCGCAAGCCGACCAGCAGCCGGCGCGTGAAGAAAGCGTTGAAGCTGGCGTAGCCTGAAGGCACTGGCTTCTGTGCTTCGCTGGTATCGACCCCGTATAGCTTGCAAAAGCCCTTGATTAAAGTGTCCTTTAGCCACACCTGCCTGACCCGACTAAGGCGATGAACAAGTCGGCCCATCAGGACTCGTGGCAATAGTTTCTGGAAGTTCAGGAATAGTTGATTCATCGGGTTGATTGACGCTGTCGACGTATACGCTGCGCGGCTGGCGGATAGTCACCAACGTAGCAATAATGCCGCCACCTGGGGTGGAACGACAGCGGAGCAGGGACTTGGACGCCAAATCCTTCAGTCATCTCACCGTTGGCTCGGCCACGCGCCGCTGTGCTGAACGCCTCGATGCGGCGGGCGTTTTCTTCGGTCATGGCACGGCCTGTCCTGAGGACGAGGCGCTCGCGCTTGTGGTAGCAGCAGTCGGGGGTGACTTCGACGACCCCGTGCTGCTTGATCAGCGTCTAACACAAGCCGATGTGCAGCGGGTGGAAAGTTTTATGGGCCGGCGTGTTGAAGAACGGTTGCCCTTGCCTTATATCACCGGTGAGGCATGGTTCGCGGGCCGCTGCTATGCAATCGATCAACGCGCGCTAATCCCCCGGTCACCGTTCGCCGAGCTGGTGCTGACTGGTTTCTCGCCGTGGCTTGCCAGCCCGCCAAAGCGAATCCTTGACATAGGTACCGGCTGTGGCTGCATCGCTATTGCGGCGGGTCTGGCTTTCCCGGAGTCGATGGTGGTGGGCACAGATATCGAGCCTGGCCCCCTTGAGCTCGCGATGGTTAACCGTGAGCGCCACCAGATGACAGCCCGCCTGGATTTGGTGCGCGCGGATCTGGGCGCCGGGTTGGCCGGCCCGTTTGACCTGATTATCAGCAATCCGCCGTATGTCGGGTCGCACGAGGGGCCATCGCTGCCAGCGGAGTACCGGCATGAGCCGCGGGCCGCATTGTTCTGTGGCAACGACGGCCTGGATTTACCCAGTCGTATACTTCAGGATGCCGCGCGGCTGCTTGCCCCTGACGGTCTGCTTGCGCTTGAAGTAGGTAGTGGCTGGTCGCGGCTAGAGGCCGCTCATCCGGCGCTATCGATTACCTGGGTCGAGTTGGAGCTCGGCGGTGAGGGGATCGGCCTGGTCACGGCCAGGGCCTTGGCTGAGGCATTTGATTAATGGCACAGTGCTATCTCGATAGTATCTAAAGTAAGTTCTGTAAATTACTGATTATAAAATGTCTGGCAATAGTATCGGCAAGCTATTCACGGTCACGACCTTTGGCGAGAGCCACGGGCCGGCGCTGGGCTGCGTGGTTGATGGCTGCCCTCCAGGCCTGCCGTTGAGCGAGGCGGATTTGCAGCCGGACCTCGACCGCCGGCGACCCGGTACCTCAAGACACACAACCCAGCGGCGCGAGCCGGATGTCGCGCGCATCCTCTCTGGCGTTTTCGAAGGCAAGACAACGGGTACGCCTATCGGCATTCTGGTTGAGAACGTAGATCAGCGCTCCCGCGACTACACCAAAATCAAGGATGTCTTCAGGCCCGGGCACGCGGACTACACGTACCAGCAGAAGTACGGTCTCCGGGACTACCGGGGCGGGGGGCGAGCCTCCGCGCGCGAGACCGTAATGCGAGTTGCGGCGGGCGCGATTGCCAAGAAGTATCTGCGCGAACAGTCGGGCGTTGAGATTCAGGGTTGGCTGCGACAGCTGGGACCAATCACTCTGGAGTGCGCGGATTTGAGCGCCGTGTATGAGAATCCGTTTTTTTGCGCCGAGCCGGAACGTTTGCCCGAGCTGGAGGCCTACATGGACGCTTTGCGCAAGGAGGGTGATTCGATCGGCGCGCGCATTAATCTGATGGCCAGCGGGATGCCGGTAGGACTGGGTGAACCAGTTTTTGACCGGCTGGAAGCAGATCTCGGCCATGCCATGCTGAGTATCGGTGCTGTCAAGGCGGTTGAGTTCGGCGCCGGCTTTGCGAGCGTTGCACAAAAGGGGTCCGCGCATCGTGATGAACTGACGCCAGCCGGTTTCATGTCGAACTCGGCAGGTGGAACGCTGGGTGGGATTTCGTCCGGGCAGGATTTGCTGGTGAGCATCGGCTTGAAGCCCACCTCGAGCTTGCGTCTGCCCGCTGCCACCATCGATCGTCAGGGCGAGCCGGCAGAGGTCGTTACAACCGGCCGTCATGATCCTTGCGTAGGCCTGCGGGCAACGCCGATTGCTGAGGCGATGATGGCGATTGTGCTGATGGATCATCTGCTGCGGCAGCAGGCGCAGAACGCGGGTGCAAACTCGGAGACTCCGGTGATCCCCGCACAGGCGCCGGACGCGGTCGAGTAGCGATGCAGATATGTCATGACTAAATCAGTTTCCGTCGCGGTTGTCGGCGCTACTGGCCTGGTTGGTGAGGCCCTGCTGGAAATCCTGGCTGCCCGGGACTTTCCGGTGGGTGAGCTGCATGCGCTGGCTAGTGAGCGCTCCGCTGGTAGCACCGTCATGTTTGGCGGGCGTCCGGTCGCGGTTAGCAATGTGGCGGAGTTTGACTTCAGCCGCGCCGACATCGGCCTGTTTTCGGCCGGTGGCAGCGTGTCCGCGATTCAGGCGCCTCGGGCCGGCGACGCGGGATGCATCGTTGTCGACAACACCTCGCACTTTCGCAATGAGCCGGATGTGCCGCTGGTTGTGCCGGAGGTGAACAGCGAGGCCATAGCCGGCTACCCGTCCCGCAACATCATTGCCAACCCTAACTGTTCAACTATTCAGCTTGTGGTGGCGCTCAAGCCAATTCACGATGCCGTCGGCATTGACCGTATTAACGTCGCCACTTATCAGTCAGTGTCGGGTGCGGGTCGATCGGGGATCAGTGCGCTTGCAGACCAAACCGCGCAGTTGCTCAACGGCCGACCGCTGGAGCTGCCTGAGGCCGAGAAACAGATCGCTTTCAACGCCTTGCCGCACATCGACAGTTTCGAGCCCAATGGCTACACCCGTGAAGAGATGAAAATGGTCTGGGAGACTCGCAAGATTCTCGATGACGACAGCATCCAGGTAAATCCGACGGCGGTCCGGGTGCCGGTATTTTATGGTCACTCCGAGGCGGTGCACATTGAGACCCGCGATAAACTGACCAGCGATCAGGCGCGTGAACTCTTGTGCGCGGCGCCCGGCGTGCAGGTACTGGATGCGAGAGAAAGCGGCGGCTATCCGACCGCGGTGACCGAGGGCGCGGGCCATGACGCGGTGTATGTCGGCAGAATCCGGGAAGACATCTCCCATGAGCGGGGCCTGAGCCTGTGGGTGGTGTCTGACAACGTTCGTAAGGGCGCGGCGTTGAACAGTGTTCAAATCGCCGAGATATTGGTGCGCGATTACATATAGGCTATATTCCCCACACTACCGACGGGTTGCCGGCGATTCTTTGTGCGCTTTTAAGCCGACGCGGCCACGGATGGCATGGGTATCCACTATGCGGGGGAACATGATGCCGCGAATCCTTATTGCATTCAGCCTGCTCGTGGCTGGATTCCTGCCACTCTCCTCGCTGGCGCTGGGGCTGGGTGAAATTAACCTGAAATCGGCCTTGAATCAGCCGTTTCTCGCTGAAATACCGGTGACATCGGATTCCGCCGATGAGCTGGATGATCTAAAGATCTCGCTGGCATCGGCGGATACCTTTGAGCGCTACGGTCTGCTCTTACCGCAGTTCCTGACCGACTTTGAGTTCGATATCGTGCAGGTCGCTGGCGGCAGCGCTGTGCGGGTGTCTTCTGCAGATGCGGTGATTGAGCCGTTTGTGACCATGTTGCTCGATGTGCGTTGGCCGCAGGGCAGGCTACTGCGCGAGTACACTGTTTTACTGGATCCACCCGTTTTTGAAAGCCAGCCGGTCCGACCGCCCGCACCCGTTGTGTCGGCGCCGGAGCGCACACCGGTTGCCAGCCCGGCACCCGCACAGCGTCAGCCCTCGCCAAGCCCCACGCCGCGGCCTGCTCCGGCCGCACTGTCGGGTGGCAGCTATGGCCCCGTCGCGCGTAACGACACGTTATGGGCCATCGCACAGCGTGTGCGTCCGGATGACAGCATCGATGTAAATCAAATGATGCTCGCTATCTTCCGTTCCAATCCGCAGGCATTCGCCGGCAACATCAATCGGTTGCAGGCTGGTGCAATTCTCACTGTCCCAGACGCGAGTGAGGCCCGTGCGTTAACCACCGGTCAGGCGATGTCAGAGGTTCGCCGGCAAAACGCGGCCTGGT
Organism: Gammaproteobacteria bacterium; assembly: GCA_028285245.1. Classification (GTDB taxonomy): domain Bacteria; phylum Pseudomonadota; class Gammaproteobacteria; order Steroidobacterales; genus J054. Next base: position 33,727 of record JANQPY010000030.1, read on the forward strand.
CAGGAACGTCGTCTGAGCCTGCTTCGTCTGCCCGGCTAAGGTTGGTGCCGCCGGCAGATGACTCGAGCGGCCAGCCAGAGCCGGTGTCGCCGACGTCTCCAGAAACAGCCGCCGATGACTCTGCTGCAGCTGATGCAAGGGTTGGTGAACTGGAAGCGCGACTGGCCGAGCGGGATCGCTTGCTCGAACTGAAAGACGCGGAGCTGGCGAAGCTGCAGGAACAGCTGGACGCGATGCAGCGGGCTGGCGAGGCACCACTGGAGCCGCCGGTCGGTTCGGGGGTCAGTGGCGAAACAGCACCGCCGACCGAGCCGTCTGCGGATGAAGATCTGTCTGCTGCAGATGCTGGCAGCGAGGCACCCGCTGCAGACCCTGGCGCGACGGGAGACGCTGAATCGGGAACACTTCAGGCTGAAGCCGAGGTATCACCTCCCGCGGCGACGGTCACGACGACGGCGACCACGGAGTCACCGTCCCTGGTGAATCGTCTGCTCGGTTTGTTTGGGAATCTTTGGGTCTGGCTTGGCATCGCCGCGGCGATGGTGGTCGCGCTGCTGGTTGCGCGTAACCGCCGGCAGACCGAGCCGGCCACTGGCGATTGGGACCAGATGCTTGACACGGACGTGCGAGAGGCAACTGGAGACACCTCGCGCATTGAGCCACCCGGACGCGCCGACGAGACGTTCGTCGTTGAGGAGTCACCGGCGCAAAGCACGGATCAGTTCGAGGGGCAGGAGGGGACCGCCGAGATTGACCGATCCGGCGACCAGGAGCTGCCTCTGGAACGCACGCTGAGCAGCGACTCAGCCCTTGATCTTGATCAGGCAGACCCGATTGCAGAAGCCGAGTTTCATATGGCCTATGGGCTCTATGATCAGGCAGCTGATTTGCTCGTGGCCGCTCTGGAAGCCGAGCCCGGGCGCACGGATCTCCGCCGCAAGCTGATCGACGTTTACTTTGTCTGGGAGAACAAGGGTGGCTTCCTCAAGGAAGCTCAGGCACTACACGATCAGGTTGGCGACGACGACGGCGACTGGAACAAGGTCCTCATTATGGGGCGGCAGCTGTGCCCCGATGAGGATTTATTCGCTGGCACACCCAGCACCGTCGGGTCGGGCGACGAACTGATCGATATGGATTTCTCCGTCGAGGATGACGAGTCGGGCGGCGAGGTCGATCTGGCCCTCGGGGATAGCGAGGACGGTGACCTGGATCTTGATTTGTCAGCGATCCGTGAGGTGCCTGCCGACGGCCTGGACTTCGATCTGGGTGATGCCACGAACGATGACAGCGATTTGTCGCCCACTGCTCATGAAGAGAGCGCTGAAGGGCCGACGATGGAGACGCCAACTATCGAGGCAGCCGGCCTGGATTCTCCAACGGTCGAGTCACCGACCATAGAGTCACCTATGTCCGAATCCACAATGGAGACGCCGACCATTGAGTCGCCTGCCGTGGATATTGACTCGCTGCCCAAGGAGGCGAGTGACGAGACTGCATCGCTCGATCTGGATGAACTTGGATTGGATCTGTCTGATCTTGACTCGGAGAACGCTGAAGACAGCGATGATGCGGACATCGCCGACGACGATGAGACGCTGCTGGCACCGGACCTGGATGACGACGCGTTGCTGGGCAAACTCGACGCGACGGCCGAGGTGCCTGGCATAGGCATAGGCGATGACTCAGCCCGTGTCGATGTCGATGCAACCGGGGAAATGCTTAAGCCGGACGAAGACCTGCTGTCCGGTGTGGCAGAAGATGAATCCTCTGACAGCGGTGACACCGTTGAGCAGCCTCGTGCAGACACCGATGACACGGCTGAGCAGCCTGGTCCGGATGCTGCGCCGATGGATGATGTTACCGAGGAGTTGCTGGCCGGTACGCCTGATCTTGGTGCCGTGGACCTGGATATTGGTGAGGCGCCGCAGCCCGAAGACAGCCCGACGGGAACGATGGGTTCATCGGGCGAGCAACGCACCGATAGTCCGACCATGACTGAGGTTGGCACCAAGCTGGACTTGGCCCGCGCATACATTGACATGGGTGATCCCGACGGTGCGCGCAGCATTCTCGATGAGGTTGTTGAAGAAGGCGACGAAGGCCAGCGTCAGGAAGCCCGCCAGATGCTGGATCAGCTGCAGGACTAGAACCGCACTCAGCTGGCTCCGGGAAGCCGCGCGCGGTGACTGAGATGCCGTATCGTGTGGCGTTGGGTATTGAGTATGACGGGACTCAATACCACGGTTGGCAGATGCAACCGCATGCGGCAAGCATCCAGGCCGCCCTCAACTCAGCGCTTGGGGAGGTTGCCCACGAGGCTGTTCACTGCATCGCAGCCGGCCGAACTGATACTGGTGTGCATGCCAGCGGCCAGGTCGTGCATTTCGACACGAGTGCGCGCCGCTCAAAGCGCGAGTGGCTGCGTGGTGCAAACAGTCTGCTGCCGGATGATATCTGCGTCACCTGGTGCCAGCCGGTAGACGGCGAGTTTCACGCGCGCTTCAGTGCTACCGGGCGCAGCTACGAGTACCGGATCCTGAATCGTTCTGTGCCCTCGGCGTTGTTTCGCCATCGTTGCTGGTGGGTGCATGCGCCGCTCGACATCGACGCAATGACGGTTGCCGCTAGCGTGTTGCCCGGGCGAAAAGATTTCTCTTCTTTCCGCGCTGCCGGCTGCCAGGCGAAGACTCCCGTCCGCGAGCTGCGCAGTCTGACCATTTCGCGCGATGGCGAATTCATTGACGTACGCTGCAGTGCCGACGCGTTTCTGCACCACATGGTGCGCAACCTGGTTGGCAGCCTTGTCGCTGTGGGCCGGGGCGACCGTTCAGCTGCCTGGCTTGAGGCCGTATTGGCAGCGCAAGACCGGACGCGTGCCGGAATAACTGCGCCGGCCTGTGGCCTGACTCTGGCAGCCGTGAGCTATCCGCCTGGATTCGGCCTTCCGCCGACGGTTATCCCAAGCGCACGCGGCGGGTCCAGGTGATGGACTCGCTGGCCGTTGGCTGGCGGGTGATTAAACCGGAGTCCTTGGCTATCATGAAACACCGATGAACTGGTTCCAGAAGATTATCCCCTCCCGCATTCAGACTGAGCGCCGCACGCGCTCAGTCCCCGAGGGGCTTTGGGTAAAGTGCAAGAACTGTGGTGCTCAGCTTTATCGCGCCGAAGTTGAACGTAACCTCTCGGTTTGCCCCAAGTGCGACTACCACATGCGGTTGTCTGCTCGGGACCGGCTCGCTTCGTTTCTTGATCAGGGCACTGGTTCAGAATTGGCCGCGGACCTCGGGCCGCAGGATCCACTCAAATTCAAGGACAGCAAGAAGTACCGGGATCGGCTCAATCAGGCGCAGCGCGCCACTGGCGAGAAAGACGCTCTGGTCGTGATGTCCGGCGAGCTGCTTGGGCGACCCCTCGTTGCGAGCGCCTTCGAGTTTTCCTTTATGGGTGGGTCTATGGGCTCGGTTGTAGGAGAAAAGTTTCGCCGCGCTGCCAACTACTCTTATGAGCAGCGGGTTCCGCTGGTCAACTTTTCAGCCAGTGGCGGTGCTCGTATGCAGGAAGCACTGTTTTCGCTGCTACAGATGACAAAAACCAGTGCGGCGCTGGCGCGATTGTCGAAGGCCGGCATTCCCTACATATCAGTGCTCACCGACCCTACGACAGGCGGCGTGTCTGCCAGCCTGGCAATGCTCGGCGATATCAACGTCGCTGAGCCGAACGCCTTGATTGGATTCGCTGGCCCGCGAGTTATTGAGCAGACCGTGCGCGAGACATTGCCCGAGGGATTCCAGCGGAGTGAGTTTTTGCTGGAACACGGTGCCTTAGACATGATCATTGACCGGCGGCAGATGCGCGAAGAAATCGGGGCCTTGCTTGGGAAGCTTTATCCGGCGCAGGCTTTAGCGGGCTAGCGCTGCTCCATCAATTCCGCGTATGGTTCGCCGCAGCCTAGACCAGTGGCTTAGCTGGCAAGAAAGCCTGCATCACGAAAAGATCGAGCTTGGGCTTGATCGCGTTGCTGCTGTGAGGGACCGGTTGTCGCTGGGCCGGCCAACCGGCGGCGTTCTAACTGTCGGCGGAACCAACGGTAAGGGTTCAACGGTCAGGTTCATTGAGCTGCTGTTGTCCAGCGCGGGCTGCGCGACCGGCGCCTACACCTCTCCTCATCTGATTCGGTACAACGAGCGAGTGCGCCTGCGTTGCGCCGCTATTGACGACAGCAAGCTCGTGGATGCTTGCGAGCGAGTCGAAGCCGCACGCGCTGATACGCCGCTGACCTATTTTGAATTTGGCACATTGGCGGCGCTTTGCGCTCTCGATGCTGCTGATCTTGACTATTGGATATTGGAAGTGGGCCTCGGAGGACGCCTCGACGCGGTAAACGTAATTGACCCCGACGTAAGCGTGATCACAACGATTGATCTTGACCACCAGGCCTGGCTGGGCGAGACATTGGCAGAGATAGCGGCGGAGAAGGCCGGAATTATGCGGGCGGGCCGGCCTGCGCTCTTTGGCGACGTCGCAGTGCCCGGCGCGATCGTGACGGCGGCAGAGGCGTGCGGCGCCGAGCTCCGCCTGGCCGGCTTTCACTTCAAGATTGAGCGCGGGGAATCCGGCTTGCGCTGGCAGGGCGCGGGGGCGGAGCTGGAAAACCTGCCGGAGCCACCGCCCGGAGATGCCGTTCAGCTGCGCAATCTCAGTCTTGCGCTGGCGTCCATCGAGTGCCTGCAGGGCATGACCCTGACGCCGGCATTGGTTGAGTCAGCCTTGGCGGCGGAGCCGCTACCCGGGCGCTTTCAACGCTTCACTGACGAACATGATTGGATCTTCGACGTCGCGCATAACGGTCAGGCTGCGATGCTATTGGGCGAGCGGCTGGCGCAGCTAACGGCAGCAGAGCAGGTCACCTGCGTATTAGGGCTGCTCTATGACAAGCCAACGGAGTGTTTCGTGGCGGCCCTCGAAGCACAGATTGACCTGTGGCTAGCCTGCACCTGTGACGGTGCGCGGGCCCGGTCCGCGGACGCGCTGGCCCGGGAGCTGAAGCAGCTTGGCGCTGCGCCGGTCCATGCAGGCGGAACTGTGCAAGACGCGCTGGCAAAGGCGCGGAGCCTGACGCCTGATGGGGGGCGCATTGTCGTCGCCGGCTCTTTTCAGTGTGTTGGGCCCGCCTTAACGTGGCTTGGTCTATACTGACCCGCGCTCGCGGGACTACTTGGATATGGATCGTCAGTTGCTGGAAAGAATGGTTGGCGCAGGCGTCCTGGTTGTCGCGCTGATTGTCATAGTTCCCGCCGTCCTCAACGGCTCTGGCAGTCCCGATCGCGGTGCCAGTCAGGAGCTGACTATTCAGGATGATCGCGACCTCAAAACGCTGACCCTCCGCCCAAACGGGGCATCTGCCAGTCCACCCGTCGCGAGGGAAGCGCGTGAACTCGTGGCCAACCCGCCTGCACCGGCCGCCGGCCCCGCGGTTGAGCCCTCGCCTGAACGGGTGGCAAAGGCTGAAGCCCAGGCGGAGATCACGGCTGCCACTGAAGAGATCACCCCGGTCACCGCTGTCGAGCCGGTGCCGGTACAGGTGGCGAAAGCCAAGCCGAAACCAGAACCGAAACCAAAACCGCCGCCCGTGCCCGTCGCAACGCCCGAACCCACCACGCAACCGTCAAGGGAAGGCTGGGCGGTTCAGGTGGGAGCATTCGCCAGTCTTGATAAGGCACAGCGGCTGCGTCGGGAGCTTGTCGACAAAGGCTATGCGGTTTATGTGCAGCCGGTGACCAGCAATGGACAAACATTGCATCGAGTTCGGGTAGGCCCGGCATCCGAGCGCAGCCAGGCTGAGGCATTTGCCGGCAAGCTCAAGACGGCCGGTTACGCCGGACGAGTTACCCGCGAGAAGCCCTAGTGGCTGCGTGCCCGGCATGATTTGGGTCGACTACTTGCTGCTCGGCATCGTGGCCCTCTCTGCCGTCGTTGGGCTTTTTCGCGGGCTGGTGAAAGAGGCGCTGTCGCTGGCGGTCTGGGTGCTCGCTATCTGGTGCGGCTGGCGATTTGCGCCGCTGGTAATGGGGGCGTTCAGTGGTGTTGTTGCTGACCCCACGCTGCAGATGTGGGCGGCGCGCGCGGCGATACTCATTGGCGTACTGCTTCTCGGTGCGCTGGCGACGTGGCTGATCAGCTACCTGTTGGACCGGTCCGGACTAACCGGCACAGACCGTTTGTTGGGTGGCCTGTTTGGGCTTGCTCGCGGCGGCGTCTTCGCCGCGATACTGGTGATCATGTTGCAGTTCGCGGGTTTTGAGCAATCGCCTTGGTGGACTGAGTCCAAGCTGATACCGTATACCGCCCCGCTGGCCGGCGAGCTGCGCGAAGTCGCGGCCGAGGGCGTTGGCATGCTTAGGGATTCTGATGAATCGGGATAGGCAGCCCCGTTGTTTTCGCCTCGTTAAATTGATCGGTGATCCTTAAGTGTGTGGAATCATTGGCATCGTTGGACGCCAGCCGGTTAACCAGCGTATCTACGATGCGCTGACGGTACTCCAGCATCGAGGTCAGGACGCTGCCGGGATTGCCACGGACGCGGACGGCACCTTAAGCACGCGCAAGAGCAACGGCTTAGTGCGCGACGTATTTCATCAGCGGCACATGGTTCGGCTGCGAGGCAACATCGGCATCGGCCATGTGCGTTACCCCACGGCCGGCTGGCTCAGCTCATCGGAAGCGCAGCCTTTCTATGTCAACTCGCCCTACGGAATTTGCCTGGCGCACAACGGCAATCTGACCAATGCTGAGCAGCTTAAGTCAGCGTTGGTCGAAACCGATCACCGGCACCTCAATACCGGTTCCGATACCGAGGTCTTGCTGAATGTCTTCGCCGACGAGCTGCAGCGCCGCAGCAAGCTGGATTTAACTCCCAACGCCGTTTTCGAAGCCGTAACGCGCGTTCACGAGCGTTGCCGGGGTGGCTATGCGGTAGTCGCAATGCTGATTGGTCACGGGCTTGTCGCATTTCGGGATCCGTACGGCATCCGACCGGTTGTGCTGGGTCGCCGCGAGCACGAAGATGGCCCCGAATACATGGTGGCTTCAGAAAGCGTTGCGCTTGATGCCCTCGGTTTTGCGTTAGTGCGGGACCTGGAGCCTGGGGAAGCGGTTTACGTTACACCTGACGGGGAATTGTTTAGCCAGGTCTGTGGTGATCCGCAGGATTACGCGCCGTGTATTTTTGAGTATGTTTACTTCGCCCGACCGGACTCGATTATCGATAAGATTTCTGTCTACAAGGCGCGGCTGCGGATGGGTGAGACGCTGGCCCGAAAGATCCTGAACGAGCGCCCGCATCATGACATCGACGTAGTCATTCCGATTCCAGATTCGAGCCGAACGAGTGCTTTGCAAGTGGCGCATCGATTGCGTGTGAAGTATCGCGAAGGCTTTGTTAAGAACCGCTACATTGGCCGGACTTTCATAATGCCGGGGCAGGAAATGCGCAAGAAATCGGTGCGCAGCAAACTCAATGCAATCGATTTGGAGTTCAGAGGTAAAGCGGTTTTGTTGGTGGATGATTCAATTGTGCGCGGAACCACGTCCAAACAGATCATTGAGATGGCCCGGGAGGCGGGCGCACGAAAGGTCTATTTTGCATCCGCGTCGCCGCCGGTGCGCTATCCCAACGTGTACGGCATTGATATGCCGGCCGCCAGCGAGCTAGTGGCTTCCGACCGCAGTGATGCCGAGGTAGAGGCGCTGATTGGTGCAGACTGGCTGATCTATCAGGATCTGCCTGATCTCGTTGATGCCGTTAGGTATGACAATGGCGAGATTGCACATTTTGATGCGTCTTGTTTTTCCGGCCAGTACGTCACTGGTGATGTGACCAACAGCTATCTCGATCAGCTCCAGTCGGAGCGTTCCGATGAGGCAAAGGCGCATCGTGAGGATCTGCGCAGACAACTGGAAGGCGAGGAGGGCGAAGATGATGAGGTCAGTATCGTGACTCGGGTGCCCAAAGCCGGGGCTGCCTGATTGTCATTGACTAATCGGTTCGCGAACGCGGAATACCGGTAGCCATGCCGCCAAAAATCTTTATCGTTGAGGATGCCGGTGAGTATCGCGAGCTACTTGGTCATCACCTGACCAGTCATTGGCCGGATGCCGACATCAAGACCTATGACCCAACGAGTTCGGGACGGCTGCCGGCAGACTTTGCCGGTGCCGGCAGCGATCTGGTCATCATAGGCAGCCCGGCCGGCGGAGAGCCAGCCGCCAAGTGGCTATCTCGTTTTAATGCCAGTCGGAGGTTTCCCCCGGTGCTGGTCATAGGCAGCGGGGGCGAGCGGGATATCGTTGAGGCGCTAAAGGCCGGGGCAGCAGAATATTTGTCGCGAGCACGCCTGAATCATGCGCGGCTCATCAGTCTGGTCGAAACGGCTCTGGCCGATAGCCCGAGTGGCATTGGTTTGGACGCCGCCGGTGTGCCGAGTCTCCGCGGCTACGATATTCGCGAAGAGCTGGCCGTCAGTGACATCTCCTCGGTTTATCTTGCTGATGAGCCTGAGCATGCACGACCCGTTGTGCTGAAGGTGCTCCGTCAAACACCGGATTCTGGCGGTGAGATTGCCTTCGAGCGGTTCCTGCGGGAGTACGAGCTTATCGCCCGCATTAACCATCCGAGCATCGTCAAGATTTTCGATTTAGGCGTCGCCGACGACCATGCCTACATTGCGATGGAATACTGTGGCAGCGGCAGCCTGAAGCGCCGAATATTGTCAGGCATGCAGCCTGATCTGGCTTACCAGTACATGCGGCAGATGGCCGGTGCGCTCGGCGCGCTGCACGCCGTAGATATTACCCATCGTGATCTAAAGCCGACCAATGTCATGTTCCGTGACGACGGCAGTCTGGTACTTATCGACTTTGGTCTGGCCAAACAGGTGAGGGTGGAGGCCGAGATTACCGGCACAGGGGAAATCTTTGGGACGCCTTACTATATGAGTCCCGAACAGGGGCACGGCGCTGCGACAGACGAGCGCGCTGATATCTATAGCCTGGGAGTCATCTTCTACGAGATGCTCACGGGTCAGAAACCGTTTGAGGCCGAGACGCCAATGGCCATGATTATTCGGCACGCCAATGCGCCCGTACCGAGGCTGGCCGACGAACTGAGTCGTTACCAGCCCGCAGTTGATCGCATGATGGCCAAGTCGCCGGATGAGCGCTTCCAGAACACCGATGACATCCTTGCCTGGGCGCCCGCCGGTGACGAGACGACAGCCCAGGCTCAGGCGTAGCGCTCGCCAGAGAGTTCTGGCCCGCTTTGCGTCCAGGTCAGGACGCTGGTCTGTTCATACCAATCTCCCAGTACGATCCTGCAGGCCGGCTCGCGATCAACTTCCAGTGTATGGATGCCCGGTCGGTGAGTATGACCGTGGATCAAGAGCTTCACTCCGAATTCACGCATTGCGTTGACCACTGCTACCGGGTTCACGTCCATCACCATCGCAGCCTTGTTCTGCACGCTGCTCTCGCTGCGAGACCGAAGCGAAGTGGCCAGACGCTGGCGCAAATTCCTGGGCAGGCTGAGGAAGAGTCGTTGTACGAGCCTGTTGCGGACGACCCGACGCAGGCGCTGGTAGGCGACATCGTCCGTGCATAGCGTATCGCCATGCATGAGCACCGCCGGCTCGCCCAGGCCGTCAATGATCGTGCCGTCCTCGATTAGCACGACGCCAGTAGCTCGCGCAAAGTCTCGGCCAATCAGGAAATCTCGGTTGCCGCTCAGGAAGTAGCAGTCATGGCCGGCATCGGTGTAGGCGCGCATCGCCTGCATAACCGCCTCGAACTCGGCGCGGACCAGATCGTCTCCCACCCAGGCTTCAAACAGGTCGCCGAGAATGAACAGGCGCTGAGCGCTCCTGGCCGGGCCGGCAAGCAAAGATAGAAACGCCTTGGTGGCCTCCGGGCGGCTGGGATCCAGGTGGAGATCCGAAATGAACAGTGACTTCATCCGCCAGCTTCGGGCGTAATGATTACCATGCGTTCAATTATGACCGGCGCCGACGGGAAGTTGCCGAAATCGCCGACCCGCTCAGTGGGTCGGAAACCGATATCGTCAACCACCGAATCGCCGTCGATGACTTTGCCAAAGACGGCATATCCCCAGCGTGTGGGTTTAGGATCGAGATCCGGATTATCTTGGAGATTGATGTAGAACTGAGAGTCTGCCGAGTGCGGATCTCCTGTTCTGGCCATGGCAATGGTCAGGCGCCGATTGCTAAGCCCGTTGCCTGACTCATTTGCAATCGGCGCTCGCGTTTCCTTCTTGGTGCGCTGAACGTCATAGCCACCGCCCTGAATGACAAAATTGCCGACCACGCGATGGAAGATCGTGCCGGTATAAAAGTCGTTCGCCGCGTAGCGAAGAAAGTTCTCCACGGTCAGTGGAGCGCGATCGTCGTCAAGCTCAACGACTATGTCGCCGGCTGTAGTCTCAATGCGGACCTGCGGAAATTCTGCTCCCTGAGCTTGCGTTGCCAAGGCAGCTATCAGGCAGGCGATGATCATCCAGTTGCGCATGGCTCTCCTCCAGTGCCAGACGATGCCTACGAATTCTTGCGCGTCACCGCGCGTGCGTCCAGCAATGCAGGGCCGGAGATGGCCGCCGTGAGCGTATTTTGCAGCAGCATGGCAACCGTCATTGGGCCCACTCCGCCGGGAACAGGCGTGATCCAACTGGCGCGTTCCAGCGCCGGCTCAAACTCTACATCGCCACTGAGCGTGCCATCTGCCAGTCGGTTGATGCCCACATCGATGACCACCGCACCTTCTTTGATCCACTTGCCCGGGACAAGACCGGGTTTGCCAACGGCAACCACGACGATGTCAGCACGGCCTACGTGCACCGCCAGTTCCCGCGTGAACCGGTGACAGACGGTCACTGTGGATCCTGCCAGCAGCAGCTCCAGAGCCAGCGGCCTCCCCACGTGATTGGACGCACCAACCACGACAGCATGCAGCCCCCTTGCCTCTATCCCGATTCGCTCCAGCAGCACCATTACGCCATAGGGTGTGCAGGGCCTTAGAACGGGAATACGCTGTGACAGTCGGCCAACTGTATAAGGGTGAAAGCCGTCGACGTCCTTGATGGGCAGAATCCGTTCGATGACAGCGTGCTCATTAATGTGGCCAGGCAGCGGCAGCTGGACAAGAATGCCGTCAATCTGGTGGTCATCGTTGAGTGCGTCGATAAGCTCCAATAGCTCCGGCTCGGTCGTCGAATCCGGGAGGTCATGTGAGACGGAGACGATGCCCGCGGCGTCGCAGGCCCGGCGCTTGTTGCGCACGTAGATCTCCGAGGCCGGGTCCTTGCCCACCAGAATGGTCGCAAGGCCCGGCGCACGATGCCCTTGCGCCATCCGTGCCCGAATCTGGGCGCCAAGCTCATCGCGAATGGTGGCCGCAATGGCTTTGCCGTCGATCAGTTGAGCGGTCATGTTGGTTGAGCTTCCGGCCGGCCAATGCAGGCCGGGAAACATACCAAAGGGCCCTGGACGTCGCCATTGAGGCGCTTGCCCTGCTAGACTTCGCGCCCTTTCGCGCCGCGCTGGTATACTTTCGCCGCTCGGTGAGTCAGGCATCGGGGCATGGCGCAGTCTGGTAGCGCATCTGCTTTGGGAGCAGAGGGTCGGCGGTTCGAATCCGTCTGCCCCGACCAACTTACTCCGCTGTTTGGTGCAGCGCAGGTTTTACAGGCGCCCGTAGCTCAACCGGATAGAGCATCGGCCTTCTAAGCCGGCGGCTGCAGGTTCGAGTCCTGCCGGGCGCGCCACTCAACGACCGCAGGCCTTGGGACCTTGCGAAGGGGTGGGCGAAGGGCTAGAAGCGGTAACTGACAAGAAACGATTTGTCCTGGTGGGTGTAGCTCAGTTGGTAGAGCCCCGGATTGTGATTCCGGTCGTCGTGGGTTCGAGTCCCATCATCCACCCCA
>JANQPY010000031.1 GCA_028285245.1 Gammaproteobacteria bacterium
CGTCCGCGCATACTCCGCCGACGTCGCATTCCAATCCTGCAGCAGCTGACGCTCATCTGCCGCCGTCAACAACTCAATCTCGTCTAAACGACGATCAGGATGCTCGACCAGGGAGCTCAATACCCGACGGTACTGTACTGAGAGACGCTCGATGGTTTCCGAATCAAACAGGTCGGTGTTATAGGTAAGGCGGAGCACAATCTCGCTGGCGCCCTTCGTGATATCTGCCACCAGGTCGAAAATCGTGACTGAGTTGTCCACGCGCACAAACCGAGCATCCAGATCAGCTAGCTCAAGCTGATCTTTCGAGCCAGACTGACTATTGAGACTGAAAAGTACCTGAGTGACAGGAGAATGACTGAGCTGCCGTTCGGGTTGCAGCTCGTCAACGATTTTTTCGAATGGCAGATCCTGGTTTGAAAACGCACCAACGGAGGCCGCCTTCACACGCTCCAACAACTCTCTACCGGTCAGATCAACCGATACCTGAGCACGCAGCGCAAGCGTGTTAACAAAGAAGCCGATAAGCCCTTCAAGCTCACGACGCTGCCGCCCGGCGATGGGCGTGCCAACCACGATATCTTCCGTACCAGACCAGCGCGCGAGCAAAAGCTTGAATACGGCAAGCAATACCATGAACAGCGTCACGTCATGCGCCGCGGCAAACGCCTCCAACCGCTCTAACGCCGGATCTTTAATCACGCAGGAATAGCGTTGACCATTGACGGTTTGCACCGGCGGTCGCGGGCGGTCCGCAGGCAAAGCCAGCAACGTTGGAGCACCTTTCAGCGACTGCTGCCAGTACTCCAGCTGAGACCGCAGCCGTGGCTTCTCAAGACCCTCGGTCTGCCACACTGAATAGTCTGCATACTGCAGCGGCAACTCCGGCAAATTCGCGGCCGGTCCGCCATGAAACTCCGCGTAGAGCGCGCTCAATTCTCGAAAGAACACCCCCATGGACCACCCATCTGAAATGATGTGATGCAAGACCATGATGAGGATGTTGTGCTGCTCGGCCAGACGCACGACAAGTACGCGCACCAGGGGACCTATTGCCAAATCGAACGCCTGATTGACGAACTCATGCCCGGCCACCTGCAAGTCACTATTCGTGTTCCCGGCAAACTCTTCGAACTCGACGGTTACCTGCAAATCATCGTCAATCACTTGGTGCGGTCTGCCATCGATTGACTCGAAGCGCGTGCGCAGTGATTCGTGGCGCTTCAGCATCGCGTCGATTGCCGACTGCAGGGCCTGCGCATCCAGCTGGCCACTAAGATGGACGGACCAGTGCAGGTTGTACGCGGCGGACGAAGGCTGCAGCTGCTGGATGAACCACAGCCGCTGCTGACCGAACGACAGAGGCAAGGGCCTGTCTCTCGGTGCCGGCGGAATCGCAGACACCTTGCCGCCGCCGGCGCCCTGCTCGCGCAGCAACTGCTCCAATAGCGCGCGCCGTTGCGCTTTGCGTTCAGCGTCGGCACTCATCTGTCTGCCTTGCCCGACCCCATTTCGCTCAGCAGCCGCTCGACCTCTTCGTCCGACAGCTCATCAATATTCGCGAGTAACTCCTGAGCGCGCTGCTGGCGCCCCGCAGTTTCCTCAATGAGCGCAGCCAAACCGCTGACCGTAGGCGCAGAGAAGATGCTCCGCAGCGGCAGCTCGACCTGGAGATTCTCGCGGATTCTTGCCACAACCTGGGTCGCGAGTAGCGAGTGACCGCCCATGGAAAAGAAGTTGTCGTTGACGCCGACGCGCTCTACAGCCAGTACCTCAGAGAAAATCCCGGCCAGCTGCTCCTCTAGTGGAGTACTGGGGGCAACGTACTCTTCGCCCGCGTCGCGCTCCCATACGGGAGCTGGCAGCTCGCGGCGGCTAAGTTTTCCGCTTGGTGTCAGCGGCATGGTCTCCAGCACGTTAACGGCGGCTGGCACCATGTAGTCAGGTACACGCTCGCGGAGATAGGCCTTGAGCTCCGCCGGGTCCAGCTGCTGGCCCTCAGCGGCTGCCACATAGGCGACCAGGCGCGGATCCCCTGGAATATCGTCCCGGAGTACGACCGCGGCCTGGGCTACAGCGGCATGTTCACTCAACAGGGCCTCCAGTTCCCCGGGCTCGATGCGATAACCGCGCCATTTCACCTGCTGATCGATGCGACCGAGGAACTCAAGCTGACCGTCAGCAAGGAACCGTGCGCGATCTCCGGTTCGATAAAAACGCAAACCGCTGTCGGCCCTGATTGGGTCGCCGATAAACTTCTCAGCAGTGAGTTGTGCGCGCGCGTGGTAGCCCCGGGCCACCTGCACGCCACCGATCAACAGCTCACCGGGCACGCCAATCGGACAGTGCTGCCCCTGGTCGTCAACCACATACGCAGTGACCCCGTCGACAGGGGTGCCGATAGGCGGCAACGCCGGCCAGGCGGTTGCAGGGCCGTCAAGCACACAGGCTGTCACAACGTGGGTCTCAGAGGGACCGTAGTGATTGTGGAGACAGGCATCATCCAGGCGCAGAAACATGGACCGGACGGCAGGCGTCACCTGTAGCTGTTCACCCGCAACCACGATGTCGCGCAGCGGTGGCAGGGATTCTTCCGCTGCCAGGGACTCGGCGAGAGGCTGCAAGGCCGCAAAAGGCAGATACAGCCGCTCGACGTGCTGCTCGGTCAGATAGGCTGCGAGCGCTGCAGGATCCCGACGCCGCGCCTCATCTATGAGCACTAGCGTACCGCCGGACGCCCACGTCGAAAACATCTCCTGAAAACTGACATCGAAACTCAGGGAAGCGAATTGCAGCGTTCTCGCGGGCGAGCTGAAGCGCTTCTGATTGACCTGCCAGAGAATCAGGTTGGCCAGCCCGCCGTGCTCCAGCACGACACCCTTAGGCTGCCCCGTCGAACCAGAGGTGTAAATCGCATAAGCGGCATGTTGCGGTGAGATGTCCACGGCAGGTGCCGGGACGTGTTCACCGTCGGTTGCATGGTCATCAACGCACAGCACTTTGGCGTTGCCGGCTTCGCTGTCCAGACGCGACTCCTCACCGACCAGGAGAATCCTGGCGCCGGAGTCTTGCAGCATGTAGCTGATGCGCTCGGCGGGATACTCGGGATCAACCGGGATGTAGGCGCTGCCCGCCTTGAGCACAGCCAGAACGCTCACCACCATACTGATGGACCGCTCCATACAGATCGCTACAAAGTCATCTGCGCCTGCTCCCTCCGCTATCAGCGCTGCAGCCAGCCGATTGGCGCGCGCATCGAGCTCACCGTACGTCAGCTGCTGGCCATCAAACTCCACAGCCTGGCGATCACCGTGCGCATCGGCCTGCGCTTCGAATAGCTGGTGAACGGGCACCAGCTCACGCAACTCACTACCACAGCCGCTGAACTCGCTAAGCAGGCGCTGTTGCTCACCATCAGCTAACAAAGGCAGTGCGGCCAGAGCCGAGTGAGGATCCTGAACAACCGCCTCGAGCAATCGCTCGTAATGTCCGGCCAAACGTTCGACTGTTGCCGCATCAAATAAATCGGTGCTGTACTCAAACGTAGCGAGCAGGCCGCCATCGAAGTCACTTATGGAGACATTGAGATCGAACTTGGCCGTATCGACCTGAATACCCATCGGCTGCACTTCCAGGCCCGGCAGAGGAAATTCGTAGCTCAGCTCGTTGTGCAATCCGAAGAGCACCTGAAAAATGGGCGAGTGACTTGTATCACGGGTTGGCTGTAGCTCTTCAACCAGCTTCTCGAAGGGCAAATCCTGATGCGCATAGGCACCAAGAGTCATCGCACGGCAGTCTTTGAGTAAATCAGAGAAACTCGCATCGGCCTGCCAGTGCAAACGCAATGCAAGCGTGTTGACGAAGAAGCCGATCAGGCCCTCCAGCGCGCTGTAGCGTCGCCCGGCGATTGGCGTACCAACCACCACATCCCGCTGCCCGCTCCAACGGGCCAACACTTCAGCGAACGCCGTGAGCATCACCATGAATAAGGTGCTGTCCGTTTGCTCGGCAAGCTGGCGTAGCTGGCCCGAGACCTCGACCGAGAAACGCCGCGCCAGTTTCGCACCCGCGTGGCCCTGGTGCTGGGGCCGCGGGCGGTCAGTTGGCAGCTCGAGCACCGGTGGCGCATCGCTAAGCTGTTCCCGCCAGAAACTCAGCTGGCGGTCCAGCTCAGCGCCCGATAACCAGCGACGTTGCCAGGCAGCATAGTCCGCGTACTGGACCGGCAGGTCTGGCAACTGCGGAGCCTGAGCCCCCATCGATGCTTCGTAAAGAGCGGACAGGTCGCTAAACAGAACTCCCATAGACCATCCGTCAGCGACGATATGGTGAATGACCAGCACGAGAACATGCGTCTCCGCGGCCAGCTTGAGCAGCCGGACACGCAGGAGCGGGCCGTTACGCAGACTGAATGGTGCCGTGACCTGCTCGCGAATCCATAGATCAATCTGTGG
Organism: Gammaproteobacteria bacterium; assembly: GCA_028285245.1. Taxonomy (GTDB): domain Bacteria; phylum Pseudomonadota; class Gammaproteobacteria; order Steroidobacterales; genus J054. The sequence goes on from JANQPY010000031.1 coordinate 4,455, forward strand.
TTGGCTAAACCCCTCGCCGTCATCTACCTCACAGGGTATCGACAGGTCGTGCGCGATCACCTGAACCGGCTTGCCGCTGGGCGCCGCAAATGAGGTCCGCAACGACTCGTGACGCGCGGCTAGCGCGTCGAATGCCAGCTCCAACGAACGCAACTCAAGTGGGCCATCGAGACGCAACGCCAGCGGGACGTTGTACACCGGCAGACCTGGCTCCAGCTCATCCAGGAACCAAAGGCGTTGCTGCGCAAACGACAGTGGCAATGCGTCGTCGCGCGAAACGGTTTTGATCTCGGGCAGCCTGTTGGCGGCGGCCTCCGCTTCCGTCAGCGCCGCTGCAAGCTCGCCCACGCGGGGCGTGTCAAACAGCTGCCGCAGCGGCATTTCGACGCCCAACTCGTCACGAATTCTTGAGGCCAACTGGGTGGCCAACAGCGAATGACCGCCAAGACCGAAGAAATCATCGTTAACACCAACCCGCTCAACGTCCAGCAGGGACGCGTAGAGCTTGGCCAGCGCCACTTCTTCTCTGGATTCGGGTGCCACATATTCAGCGAGCACCTTGCGCTCGGGCTCAGGCAGAGCCTTGCGGTCTACCTTGCCGTTGGGTGTCATCGGCAGCTCCGCCAGCTGCACCACGACGTCGGGCAACATGTAGTCCGGCAACTCCGCACGCAGCGAGGTCAACAGATCGCCCTCGTCGCAGTCACCCACAACATAAGCAACCAGCCGTTTGTCAGCGGACGAGTCTTCAAGCGCAACGCATACGGCCTCGCTGACACCGTCTTGCTGCTGGATGACTGACTCGACCTCGCCGAGCTCTATTCGAAACCCACGAATCTTGACCTGAAAATCGGCGCGGCCAATAAACTCGATCCGGCCGTCCGCCAGCCAACGGACCTGGTCGCCCGTGCGATACAGCCGACCGGCGTAGCCGGTTGCCTCGGGTGCCATGACAAAACGCTCGTCAGTCAGCGTCGGCCTGTCATGGTAACCACGGGCGAGACTCGCTCCACCGACATACAACTCCCCCACCACGCCGACGGGTGCCAGCTCGTGATACTCATCAAGCACAAAGGCACACACATTATCGATAGGCCGACCAATCGGCGGTGCGCGACCGGCAGGTTCGGCAACCACCTCACCGGCGGTGCTGACCACTGCGTTCTCGGTGGGCCCGTAGTGATTCACGAGTCCGAATGGCAGTTGGTCATAGCGCCCATCATGCAAACGGTCACCGCCGGTTAACAGCTGGCGCAGCGCCAGGCCTGGCGGCAATGGCAGCTTCAGCGCGACCTCAGCCATCGGCGTCGGCATAAAGCTCAGCGTGATGCCCATTTCCGCATACCAGGCCCACAGGCGCTGGATATCCGCGCGGGTTTCCTGGTCGGGCACGTACACTGCGGCCCCAGCGGAGAGGTAGGGCCAAAGCTCCCAAACGCAGGCATCAAAGCCCACGCCGGCAAGCTGGGTGGCGCGGTCATCAGGCGATACTGCATACACGCGCTGATGCCACTGGACGAGATTCATCAGCGCGGCGTGCTCAACAGCAACGCCCTTCGGCTTACCCGTCGAGCCAGAAGTAAAGATGACATAGGCGAGGTCATCTCTCGCAGGCTCCGGCAGCTCAACCTCGGATGCGCCGGCCGGCCAGCCATCCGTCGTCAGGAGCGGCACGCCCGCAGCGCCCACCAAGTCGGCCTGCTCAGGTGTAACCAGGATCAGTTCGGCGCCGGCATCCTCAATCATGAAGCCGAGACGATCGGGCGGGTTCGCCGGATCCATTGGGACGTAGACCGCACCGGCGCGCAATATAGCCAGCCAGCCCACGATCAGCTGGGCGCTGCCGTTCATGCAGGTGCAAACCCGGCTGCCTGCGCTCACCCCGCGCGCCAGCAGCTCGCCGGCGAGCGCGCGAGATCTCCGATCCAGCTCGCCATACGTCAGCTTTGCGTCGGGCGCACAAACAGCGAGCGCGTCACTGCGCTGCTGGAAGTGGTCGAGAACGCGCGTCACGACCGTGCACGTCGGCTGGTCCGTAGTCACCGCTGCGCCGCAGCCTGACTGCAATGCCTCCGCCTCGGCCGGACTCAGAAGGTTGAGTTGCCGAACAGCGGCATCCGGTTGCGCAATAATCGAGTCACACAGGCTCGCGTACTGATCTGCGAAGCGCTCAATCGTGCGCTTATCAAAAAGGTCAACGTTGTACTGATACCGCAGCATTAGCCCGCCGCTGCCCTCAAGCGCCTGCACCACCAGATCGAACTTGGCAACATCCGCAGCAAACGGCTGCGGCCTGACGTCCAATCCGGTCAGGGTCATGCCCTCGAGCGGCTCGTTGTGCAGACCAAAGACCACCTGGATGATCGGCGGGTGACTCGGGTCCCGCACCGGATTCAAGCGCTCGACCAACTTCTCGAATGGCAAATCCTGGTGCGCGTAAGCATCCAGAGTCGTCTGCTTAACCTGGGCCAGCAGTTCGACAAAACTGGGGTTACCCTCTGTGCTGACTCGCATGACCAGTGTATTAATAAAGAAGCCGATGAGCTGCTCCAGCTCTCGCTGCTGTCTCCCAGCGACTGGCGTACCGACGACCACATCGGTTTGCCCGGTCCAACGCGTCAGTAGCACAGCGAAGGCTGCCAGCAGAGCCATAAACAAGGTGCAGCCCTGCTCCTGCGCCAGGGATTTAATCGCCGTTAGCTGCGCAGTCGAAAGTTGTTGAACCAGAGAATTGCCGTTGAAGGTTTGGATCCGCGGCCTGGGGAAATCGGTCGGCAACTCGAGCACGGACGGAATTCCCTCGAGCTGATTCACCCAGTAGTCGAGTTGGCGGCCCAACTCATCGCCCGTCAGCGCGTTGTGCTGCCAGGTCGCGTAATCAGCGTACTGAATACTGAGCGCCGGCAATTGTGCTCCGCGCGCCTGCACCCGGGCGAGGTAAGACTCGGCCAGGTCGCGAAACAGAATCCCGAGCGACCATCCATCGGAAATAATGTGGTGCATTACGATGGCAAGCACGTGTTCTTCTGCTGACTTCTCAAGCAGGCTCACACTGAGCAGCGGGCCCGCAGCCAGATCGAAAGGCGTGTGCATAAGTTCGTCGAGGCACTTGCGCACCCCGGCCTCGCCTATTCCGCGGGCATCGATCTGCTGCAGCTGAACCGGCATCTCGGTCAGCACTCGCTGCACCGCCGTGCCGCCGCGACTCTCAAACACCGTGCGCAGCGGCTCATGCCGATGCACAAGGTCGTCCACAGCGGCCTGCATTGCGCCCTTGTCGAGCGGCCCGATCAATCGGCAGGCAGTGGGGATGGCATAGGCAGCAGCATCAGGCTCAAGCTGCTCGAGAAACCACAGCCGCTGCTGCGCGAAAGACAGCGGCGGATCCTTACCCGGATCACGGGGCGCAATGGCCTGCTGCTGCGAGGCCTGGCTGCGGGCCTTTTTTTTGCGCAGTAGTTCGGCAACCAGTTCGCGCTTGCGTTCTGCCGACAGGTTTTCCGGCTTGCTCATTGGTCCGGATCCTCAGCCAGCAGATCGTCCAGCAGAGCGGATACCTCATCGTCGGAGAAACTTTCGAGCTGATCCAGCAGCTCATCGGCATTCGCTGCGCTTGCCGACTGATCATCGAGGTAAGCCGCCAGCCCCGCGATGGTTGGCGACTCGAACACCCGCCGCAGGGGAACGTCAATCCCCGCGGTCTCCCTGATCCGTCCGATCAGGCGCGTCGCCAGCAGCGAATGCCCACCCAGCAAAAAGAAATCATCATCGACGCCCACGCGCTCCAGATTCAGCAGCTCGCAGAAAATCTCAGCCAGAGTTAGCTCGGTCGCCGAGGTTGGCGCCACGAACGCTCTCCCGGAGCTTATCTCAGGCGCCGGAAGCGCCTTGCGATCAAGCTTGCCGTTTGGCAAACGCGGCAGGGCGTCGAGCAACAGGTAGGCCTGCGGCACCATGACTGGCGGCAGGCGCTCAGCCAGATTCGCGCGTATCGCTTCAATGCTGACCGCCGCATCGCGCGGCACGATATACGCCGCGAGATACTTCTCTTCGCCCCGATCCTCTCGCGCCACGACGGCCGAATCATTTACCGAGCCGACCTCTGCCAGCACAGCGTTGACATCTGCTGGTGAAATACGCACGCCGCGTATTTTGACTTCATCGTCGATTCTGCCAAGGATCTCAAGCACACCATCAGCCCGGAAACGACCGCGGTCACCGGTCAGGTACACGACATCCTCAGGGTCATGAGTGAACGGATTGTTGATGAACTTGAGCGACTGCTCTTGTTCCGCGTTGATGTAACCGATTGATCGATACGGCGTACGCAGAGCGATCTCGCCAGGCTCACCGACGGCGCACAGGCCACCGGATGGCGACAATACCAGCGCCTGACACCCGGGCATTGGCCTGCCCAGCGGCTGAACCCTGGGATCGGGCTCATCGCCGACGCGGTGGAACAGTTTGCATAGCGTAGTTTCCGTTGGGCCATACAGATTGACGAGCGTGCTCCCGGGCCCAAAGACCCTGCGCCAGCCGCGGATCAGACTGTCCGTTAAAGGTTCTCCCGCAAAAAATACATAGCGTAGCTGAGCCAGGTGGAGCGGATGGGACTGATCACTGATCCAGCCGCGAGCGATAGTCGGTACGGCATGAATGACAGAAATATGCCGTTCCGCCAGCCACTGCGGCAACGAGGCCAGGTCGTTCGGCTCCGGGATGCACAGGCGGGCACCCGCCGTCAGCGGCAAACAAATGTCTCGCAATATGACATCGAACGTCAGGTTTGTTAGCAGCGCGACATGATCAGATCGCGCAATTCCGAACTCCTGCTGCTGCCAGACTGCGAACTGCCCGAGCCCCTGATGGCTGCCCAGCACGCCTTTGGGCACGCCCATACTGCCGGAGGTAAAGAACACATAGGCAGGCCCTGATTCAACCAGGTCTGGCAGACCAACCGACTCAGCCTCGATGCCACCGCGTCCGTCCGCGTCGGTGTGCAGCACCTGCGTAAACCAGCCCGCCTCTTCCGCCGCGCCGATGCCCAAATCAATGAGTAGCCGCGCGCCTGACTCCTCCGTCATGACACGCCGGCGCTCCGCGGGTTGCTCAGGATCTAGCAACAGCAGCGCGCCCCCGCTGCGCCACACGGCAAGCATGGCCACGATTACGCCGTAGCCTTTGTGCCCCAGGATAGCGACCACTTCGCCAGACTTGACTTCCTGGCGCAGCAACTCGCTGGCAAGCGCTTCAGTACTCGACAGAAGTTCGGCGTATGTCCACCGGCGGTCCCCCTGCTCCACGGCGATCTGGTCAGGATCCTCCGCCGCGCGGTGCGCAAACTGCGCGAAGATTGATGGATAGGTCGCACGCTCCAGCGCGGCCGAGGGATCCGCCAGCACAGACTGGGTTTGCGGATCAACGAGCGAGAACGTGCTGATGCGCGCCTGCGGCGTGGCAATCATCTGCTCCAGCAACAGCTCGAATTGCCGGGCGAACCGATCGATAGTGCTCACGTCAAACAGATCGGTGTTGTATTGAATTGAGCCCTGAAGCTCGCCGCCAATGGTGGAAAAATGCACGTTCAGATCCACGACGGCCGACTCAAGATCTAACGGCCGGTACTGTGCTTCCACGCCAAACAGGCTGAGCCCCGGCCGTGGCTCGTTGTGCAGATTCAGCAGCACCTGCGCAATAGGTGCATGACTCATGTCACGCTCGGGGTTAATTTCCTCGACAACTTTTTCAAAGGGCACATCCTGGTGTGCATAGGCGTTAATGGCACTGGCTTTGGCTCGACCAATGAGTTCACTCATGGTCGGGTCGTCACCGAGGTCGGTGCGCAGAGCGAGCGTATTGAGAAACACACCGATGAGGTCTGCGACCTCGGGCCAGTGGCGCCCGGTGATCGGCGCACCCACGACTACGTCGTCCTGACCGCTGAGCCGCGCAAGGAACAAATCGAGCGCCGCGAGCAGGACCATAAACAAGGTGGCATTCTCCGTTGCTGCAAGCCGCTTTAGAGCATCCAGCAGGCCGGCGCGGCAGGTGAATCCCCGTCTTTGCCCACGATAGCGAACGGCCATTTCGCGCGGACGGTCAACAGGCAGTTCCACCACCGGCGGTGCCCCGGCCAGATGGGTCCGCCAGTACTCAAGCTGCCTGGCAAGCTCGGCTGCAGACAGATACTCGCGCTGCCAGATCGCGTAGTCCGCATACTGAATCGGCAGCGGCTCCAGCGTTGCCGGCTCAGACGCCACCAGCCCTGCATAGAGCGCCGAAAGCTCTTTGAAGAAAACCCCTTCCGACCAACCGTCATAGATAATGTGATGCATGCGCATCAACAGCACGAACTCTTCCGGGCCAAGCTGCAGCAACGTCAGCTTAAGCAGCGGGCCCTGCTGCAGATCGAACGGCTCCGCTGCCAAGCCGCGCAGATAGCTCGTCAGGTCGGTGTCCGTCTTACCGCCAGCATCCTCGAACTCGAACGGCAACGGAATTTTCTGCGCAACGATCTGCACCGTGTCGCCGTCTTGAAAGTCAAACCGAGTGCGCAACGATTCGTGCCGCTCCAGCATCTCTGAAAATGCTTGTTCGAGCAGGTCTCGTCTAACGGCACCGGATAAATGCAGGGCAATGCCGACGTTATAGGCCGTGTTTCCTGGAGCGAGCTGCTCCAGAAACCAGAAACGCTGCTGCGCGTACGACGTGGGCGCAACTTCGCCGCGCTCTCTGCGGCTGAGCGCCGGAACGCCTCGGGAGCCGGCCGTCTCCGGCTGACCATCGGCACTTGCCGGCCGCTCGGCGGCGACTGTTACACAGTGCGCCACAAGTTTGCGCACATGTTCTACGTAGCGCGCGGCCCAGGCGTCCACCGTTGCTGCGTCATGCAGATTGCGGCTGTACAGCCATTGCACCTGAAGCTGCCCGCCAGCGACATTAGCTATCACATCGATTGCGAACGGCCGGCGTTCTGCTGCACCATGAATCGAGCCCAGCAGACCGGATGCCAGGCTAAAGCCCTCACGGGCGGATACTGTTTGATCAAATTGACCAAGATAATTGAAGCTCACGTCCGGCCAGGGCAATCCGGCAAGCTGCTTGCGCATCTCTTCCGCGCCCAGGTATCTCAGCAGTCCGTACCCCAGGCCCTTTTGCGGAATCTCCGCCAGCTGGTTTTTCGTGGTGAGAATGGCAGCGCCCAGATCCATCGGGTCTGATATCGCAAGCCGAAGCGGAAACATCGTCGTGAACCAGCTGACCGTGCGGGTTGTATCCGTCGGCGTATCGATCTCCTCACGACCATGACCCTCCAGCACGCAGCTCATGTGGTCAGCCTGCCGCACCTCCTGTAGCGTCAGGCACAGCGCCGTCATCAGCAGATCATTGATGCGCGTTGCATAAGCGGCAGGCGCAACTCGAAGGAGCTGCTCAGTCTCTGCAGCTGTCAACAGCCCATGGCTCGTTCCCATCGATGCCTCGGTGTTGTCACCGGCCGGATGATCAAGCGGCAGCCGAACCGAGCCGCCAGCCTGTTGCGTAATCCAAAAGTCTGCCTCCGCAGCGACCGTTTCAGAGGCGGCGAACTGGCCAAGCGCGCACGCCCAGTCAGTGAAAGACGTGGTCTTTAAAGGCAGCGAAACCGTGCCATCAGCCGCGATGCCCTGATACAGACGCACCAGATCGTCCAGCAGGACGCGCAGCGATACGCCATCAACAACGAGATGGTGGGCAATCAGCAACCACTTGTCAGGCTGACCGTCACCAAACCGAAAGCAGACCACCCGGAAAACAGGGCCGTTTGCCAGTGACAGAGTCGACTGCGCATCTTCAGCAGATCGTTCTACCGCCGCGGGCTGCTCATCCACTGAGAGTTCTGACAGGTCAACGACCCGAAATACGTCTGCGCCTGAGTCCTCCGCGATCAGGCCGGTCCAATGGTTACCCTGTTGATGGAAGCGGGCCCGCAGCATGTCGTGGTGGAGCCCAAGCGAGTCCGCCGCCTGACGCAACACATCGACGTCCGTCGGCTCACTGGCATCCAAAGCCAGAGACATATTCCAGTGGTCCGGGGTCACAAAGCTCTGCTCGAAAAACCACTGCTGGATCGGCGTGAGCTGGAAGGGCCCGGTGACCAACCCCTGCTCCGCCTCGACAATCGCTTGCTGACCGGCACAGGCAGCAAGTTCGGCGACGGTCTGCCCGCGAAAAATATCCAGCGGAGAAATCTCGATGCCGGCTTCGTTGGCTTTCGACGTAACCTGAATGGCCAGAATGGAATCGCCACCAACAGAGAAAAAGTTGTCGTGTATACCAATCTGGTCCAGGCCAAGGACACCTGCCCAGATCTCGGCGAGCTGTTGCTCAAGGTTGGTGCGGGGTGCTACGTACTCGGCCTCATCCTGCCATTCGGGTATCGGCAGTGCCTTTCGATCAATCTTGCCGTTCGGCGTGAGGGGCATCTCATCGAGGCAAACGAACGTTTCCGGAACCATGTAATCCGGCAAGCTCGCCTGCAGACCAGCGCGTAGTTCATCAGGCGATTCTTCCGCTACCACGTAGGCCACCAGGCGCTTCTCGCCGGGCGTGTCCGATCGCGCCAGCACGATGACTTCGCGGACGCCGTCGCGTTGACGCAAGGCCGTCTCAATTTCTCCGAGCTCGATACGGAAGCCGCGGATCTTTACCTGGAAGTCTTTCCGACCAACAAACTCAATTTGACCGTCGGCGGTCCAACGAACCTGGTCGCCCGTGCGGTAAAGCCTCGCCGCGCCATCATCAGCATAGAGATCCGGAACAAAGGCAGCTCGCGTTTGCTCTTCTCGTTGCCAGTAGCCACTGGCTACTCCGTCACCGCCGATGAGCAGCTCACCGGTGATTCCCGGCGGATTCAATTCTCCCGCTTCGTTGACAACGTAAAGCGACGTGTGCGAAATGGGCCGGCCAATGGGAATACTCGTGAGTCTGCTGTCGAGAGCTCGCGGAACTGGATAGGCCGTGGCGAAAGTTGTGGTCTCCGTTGGCCCATAGACATGCACCACCTGAGTATCTGGCAGCGCCTCCGCGGCCCGGCGCACATGATCCATTGAGTGTGCTTCACCGCCGAACAGAAGCCAGCGCAAAGACTTAAGCGCCTTCGGTGCGGCATCTACGACAGTATTGAACAACGCCGTTGTCAGGAACAGGGCATCGATGGAGTGATGCTCCAGGTATTCGCTCAAGGTGGCAACGCTGGGGATACGTTCCGGATAGACGGTACAGCGGCCGCCGTGCAGCAGCGCGCCCCAGAGCTCAAACGTAGAGGCATCAAAGAATGGTGGCGCCAGCAACAACAGATTCAGGCGCGATGAGAAATCCACATAGTCCTGCGAAAACACCAGGCGCAGAATATTGCGATGGGTTACGGCCACGGCCTTAGGTGTACCGGTGGAACCCGACGTGTACATGAGATAGGCCAGGTCGGTCGGCTTGATGTCGACACCAGGGTCAGTCTGGGAGAAGCTGCCAAGCTTCTCAGCGAGTTCCCCGGCCGCCATAAGGAGCGCATCGCTCGCAGCCAGCGAGGCCACCACTTCGTCCTCTACGATAGCCACACGCGGCTTGGCATCCTCGAGCAGCAACAGCAATCGGTCCGCCGGATACTGAGGGTCCAGCGGCAGATAGGCAGCACCCGCCTTGAGTACAGCCAGCGTGGCCACAACCGTCTGCGGCGATCTGGACATCACCAGGGCGACGCGATCGCCGGGCTTTACACCCTCGCCAATTAAGCGATGAGCGAGCTGGTTTGACTGCCGGTCAACCTCTGCGTAGTTCAACTCGCCCTCAGCCCAGTTCAGGGCCACGGTCTCCGGCCGCTGTGCTACCTGCTCCGCAAACTTCGCACACAGCGTTGCTTCACGCGGATAGGCGGCTGCCGCCGGCTCGCCCAGGGCTTTGACCTTGGCCTGCTCTTGCTCACCGAGTAGCGGCATCTTTGCGCACGGTACATTCGGATTCTCAACGGCGCCTAACAGCAACTGCTCGTAGTGCTGAGCCAAACGCTCTATCGTGGACTTGTCGAACAGGTCCGTGTTGTATTCGATGACGATGCCCCAGGTATCTTCTTCGTGATCAATCACCGAGACAGTGAGATCGTATTTGGCAATCCCACCGACGTCGTCTTCATCTTCGTCGTCTACGTCCTCACGCCTTACCTCAAGTCCGCCAAAACTCTGCAGCGGCTCGCCCTGCTCGCTCTGCACGCTGAATAGCACCTGAACGATGGGGGAATAGCTCGGATCACGCTTGAGATCCAGTTCCTCCGCGATTTTCTCGAAGGGCAGGTCTTGGTTCGCATAGGCATCCAACGCGATCGGCTTCACCCGCTGTATGAGGTCCGCAAAACTCTCCGCCTGATCGACTTCTGCGCGTATGGCTAATGTGTTGACAAAGAATCCGATCAGACCTTCGATTTCCGTGCGCTGCCGACCAGCTATCGGCGTGCCGATTACGATGTCTGACTGACCCGACCAGCGGGCCATCAGCAGCTTGAACGCGGCCAGGAACACCATAAATAATGTGCAGCCCTGACGCTGCGCGAGATCAGCCAGGGCGGCCCTAAGCGGCGGCTCCAGGTCGTGATGCATGACCGTGCCAACAAAGGTCTGTGTCGCGGGTCGAGGACGATCAGTCGGCAGCTCCAGCAGCGGCGGTGCGCCCTCCAGGGCTGCGCGCCAGTGCGCAAGCTGATGTTCCAGTTCCGCGCCGGTTTGCCAGCGGCGCTGCCATACTGCGTAGTCGGCATATTGCACGGGTAGCGCGGCAAGCTCGGCGCGTTCTCCGAGCGCCTCCTCGCGGTACAGCGCATCCAGTTCCCGGGCGAGGACACCAATTGACCAGCCGTCGCTGATGATGTGATGCATGACGGCCATTAACAACGAATCAGTCGCCGACCGCTCCAGCACGATGATCCGGAACAGGGGCCCCGCCTTAAGGTCGAAGGGAATACGCATAAGCTGTTGCGCATGTCGCCCGGCCTGGGCGTCAGACATCTTGGGAAGGCGCTCCCACTCAACAGGCAAACCTATCGACGGCAGGATCACCTGCTCCGGGCTGTCCGCCGAGCCCCTGAAAACCGTACGCAACGACTCGTGACGCTCCGCCAGTTTGGCGACCGCGCGCTCAAGGGCCTGCGTGTCAAAGACTCCGCGAACTCGCAACAACCAGGACAAGTTGTAGGTTGAGGTGCCCGGGCGCAACTGATCAAGGTACCAAAGGCGCTGCTGCGAGAAAGACAGGGGAATTGGCTCGTCCCTCGCAGCGGGCACCAGCGGCGGTACGGCAGTCTCACCAGCCTGGGCCTTAAGCATCTGCTTGAGCAGCGCACGCCGATCAGGCGACTTACTCTCCGACTCGAGTGCAACGCCTTTTGCACTGCCGGTAGCACGCGCAGAGCGTTCGAACAGGTCGGCCAGCGGACGCTCAGGTTCCGCGACGAGTCGCTCGAGGGAATCTCTGTAGTGCGCCAGCAATCGCTCGATAGTGGCGGGCTCAAAGCGATCTGCGCTGGCAGTCGCGACAACGCACCAGCCCTCGCCTTCCGGACGCGCGTCAACCTCCAGATCGAAACGCGACGTGGCCACCGGATGACTCCAAAGCTTCGCTGAGATACCGGCAAAACGACGCAGCCCCGCCCCGTCTACCTGCAGCGCGAAGCTTGCCTGGAAAAGCGGGTTACGAGAGGCATGCCGCTCGGGCTCAAGCACCTGCACGAGCTTCTCGAACGGCAGATCCTGATGCTCGTATGCGGCCAGAGCTGTTTCCCGCACCCGCTCAAGGGCATGCGCAAAACCTTGCTGCGCATCCAACTTCGTCCGCAGCACAAGCATATTCACGAAGAAACCGATCAGCGGCTCCAGTTCGGCACGCTGGCGGTTTGCGATGGGAGATCCAATCACCAGATCGCGCTGACCGGTCAACCCGAATAAGCTCGCCTTGAAGCCGGCCAGCAGCGTCATAAAGGGCGTGGCGCCATGAGCCTGTCCCAGCGCGGCTACCTGTTTGGCAAGCTCAGGAGCAAACGCCAGCTGGCGGGTGAAGGCCGCCTGTGAAGCATCGGCTCCGGGCTCACGATCCGCCTTGAGGTCGAGCGCAGGTAGTCCATCAAGCTGCGCGCCCCAGAACTCAAGCAAGCCTGTCAGGCGCTCCCCGGACAGATCTTGTCGCTGCCACGCCGCAAAATCCGGATACTGGACCGTCAAAGGGTCAAGCTCGTGTGTCTCGCGGTTGGCCTGCGCCGCATACAGCTGCGCGAGCTCCTCCAGCAGCAACGTGATTGACTGCCCGTCGAAAGCGATATGGTGCACGGGCATCACCAGCAAATGTTCCTCTGGTTTCAGACGCAGCAGGGCCACACGAAACACAGGCCCAGCGGTGAGATCGAACGGCCGTTCGATCTCTGCGGTAACCCGAGCGCGCACGTCAGCGTGCCCGGCCGCCTCGGGCAAGTGCGAGAAATCTACGACCGGTACATCGAACACGGCCTCTGCGGCGACCTCCTGATAGGCCTGCCCGTTGTCCTCGCCGTACGTGGTTCGCAAGACAGCGTGCCGGCGAACGATCTCCGCGAGCGAGGCCTTCAGCAATTGGACATTCAGGCGCCCCGTTAACTGCAGCAACAGACCGGAGTTGTAGAGCGCGCTATCCGGATGGAGCTGACTCAGAACCCATAGCCGCTTTTGAGCGAACGACAGCGGCGCCCGCCGCTCACCGGAAGCTTGAATAGGCTGAGTCTCATGACCAGATGCGCCTGCCGACAGAACTTCCGCCAACTGCGCTACCGTCGGACAGTCAAACACAAGCCGTAGCGGAACCGGTCGGCCCAGATCATCGCGCAGACGGCTGGCGACCTTGGCAGCAAGTAACGAGTGGCCACCCAGCCTGAAGAAGTTGTCGTTGGCACCCACCTGGTCTACGCCAAGCACGGCGGCGAACACGGCGGCGACCGGTTGCTCAACCTCCGTGCGCGGGGCGACGAACTCGGTCAGCCCAGGCCAATCCGGCGCAGGCAACTTGTTTCGATCAACCTTGCCGTTCGGCAGCTTCGGCAAATCCTCAAGCGGCATGAGGACTGCCGGCAGCATATAGTCAGGCAGGCATTCAGCTAACCAGCTCGTCAGCTCCTCGGCGTTTGGAGCCGCAGATTTTTTTGGCACGTAATAACCGACCAGCACATCCGACCGATTGCCGCTGCCGGCCACGACCACCGCCTGTCGCACGCCGGCGTGCTGTTCCAGGCGGGCCACAACTTCACCGAGCTCGACGCGCAAGCCGCGGATCTTCACCTGATCATCCAGCCGGCCCAGAAACTCGATCACACCGTCGCTGCGGCGGCGGGCTAAATCGCCTGTGCGGTACAGCTTGGCGCCGGCTCCGCCCGCAAAGGGATCCTCAACGAAGCGTTCCGCCGTCAGCTCATCTCTATTGATATAGCCCCGGGCCACCTGTACGCCGCCGATGTACAGCTCGCCCGGTACCCCCACCGCGACGGGACGCTGATGGGCGTCCAGTAGATGAATCTCCGTGTTGGCAACGGGCCGGCCAATCGGCACCGATGCGTCGCGGTCATCCGCAACACATGTCCAGTGGGTTACATCTACCGCCGCTTCGGTGGGGCCATAGAGGTTGTGCAACTGAGCCTGCGGCAGCAGAGCATGGCACCGCCGCTGCAGTGGGCCAGACAAGGCTTCGCCGCTGCAAACGATGTGCCGCACGGAGGCACAAGTTTCTTCCAGCCCCGACTCAGCCAGAAATACGTCGAGCATTGACGGCACAAAATGCAAAACCGTAACCCGCTCACTTGCGATCAGCTCGGCGAGGTAAGCAGGGTCACGATGACCGCCCGGTTTGGCCATGACGAGTCTCGCGCCGGTCAGCAGCGGCCACAGAAACTCCCATACCGAAACGTCGAAACTGTAGGGCGTCTTCTGCAAGACCACGTCGGTATCAGTCAGCCGGTAGGCATCCTGCATCCACCGAATTCGATTGCTGATGCCAGCGTGCTCGTTCATCACGCCTTTGGGTCGCCCAGTAGACCCAGAGGTGAAAATCACATAGGCGAGGTCGTGCGGATCAGGAAAACTTTCGACGGACCGGCCTGATTCGGTCGATGGAGTGTAATCCGGTGTGTCGAGGCAGAGCACCTGGCCCTGATAGTCAGGCAGCTGCGCCACCAGATCTCCATGCGTCAGGATGACAGGTGGCCCGGCATCCCTGAGCATCCAGGCCAGACGTTCGCGAGGATAATCTGGATCCAGCGGCAGGTAAGCGCCCCCGGCTTTCAATATGCCAAGTATCGCGACGACCATATCCAGCGAGCGCTCAAGGAAGATTCCCACGGGCACATCAGCCGCCACGCCCTTCTTCCGCAAGTAATGCGCGAGCCGATTGCTCTGCCGACTCAGCTCGCCGGCCGTCAGCTCCTGGCCCTCGCAGAGCACAGCGACCCGGTCGGGAGCGGCCTCGAGCCGCGCAGCGATCTCCTCGACCAGAGTCGTCTTAGCTGGATAAGCAACACGGCAGTCATTCCACTCCTGGAGCTGCCGGGCCTCATGGGCGGTTAGCAGCTCGAATGTCGACAGCCGGGCATCCGGCGCGTCAACTACCGCCTGCAGAATGCGCTTGTAGTGATTCAGTAGTCGCGCGATGGTCGTCTGCGCAAACAGCTCGGTACTGTAAATGCACTCCAGTTCGAGCCCATCACTTCGTTCCCAGACATGCATCTCGAAATCGAAGCGCGTCGTTTCGATCGGCACGGACTCTTCAGTAACAACCAGGCGCTCACCAATCGTCCGCACCTGACCTGACAGCGCGCTCTGGACAGCAAAGAGCACTCCAAAATACGGATTGGCATCGAGTGAGCGCTCCGGATCAAGGTCTTCGACGAGCTTGTCGAACGGCAGGTCCTGGTTGTCGTAGGCGGCAATAGCCATCGACTTGACACGCTTTAATAGAGTCGAAAAGTCTGGATCACCTGATAGATCAACGCGCATCACCAGGCTGTTGACGAAGAATCCGACAAGTGGCTCCAGCTCGGGCCGCGGTCGATTGGCAATCGGCGTACCCACCACAATGTCGTCCTGCCGCGCGTAGCGCTGAAGCAAGACGGCAAACGCGGCGAGCGCGATCATATACAGGGTGCAACCGCTTTGTTTACCCACGGATGCGAGCCCCTGCTGAACCGACTCGTCAAGCCGCAGCGATTCCGAAGAGCCTCGATGTGAAGGCCCGATCGGCCGGGGGCGATCGGCCGGAAAATCCAGCCGGGGTGCGCCCGACAACTGATCGCGCCAGTAGCTGAGCTGACGTTCCAGTCGCGCGCCCGTTAGCCAGCCTCGCTGCCACTGTGAATAGTCCGCGTATTGAATCGCAAGGGGAAGCGGCGCGGGCTGAACACCGGTCGCTGCCAGATATTCTGCCCAAAGATCATCGAACAAGACTGGCAACGACCAGCCATCTGAGACGATGTGGTGCATCACCAGCACCAATACAGACTCATCAGCGGACAGCTCCACCAGCTCCGCCCGCAGCAACGGCGGCCGGGACAGATCAAACGGCTCCAGCGAGAGCTTGCTGATCCTTTCCGCCAGAGCCTGCGGCTGCGAGTCCTTGGCCAGTGTCTTCAGGTCGGTGTGACTGACTGAGCAGGAACAGTCGGCAGAGATGATTTGCAGCCCCTCTCCGGACTCCTCAATAAAGCCCGTGCGCAAGATTTCGTGCCGTGCGATCAGCGCAGTCATTGCGCTTTGCAGGGCCTGCCGATCAAGATGGCCGCGAATCCGGAGGGCAACCGGCAGGTTGTATAACGGCGTGTCCGGAATCAGCTGCTCCAGAAACCACAGGCGCCGCTGCGCGAGGGAGACGGGCGCCCGGGAACGACCTTGCCTGGACAGCTCGTCTCCCGCCTCTGCCGGGGACGCTTTCGCGCCCTGCCTGAGTTTTTGCAGCAGGGCACGCTGGGCGGCCGAGAGTTCTTTGCTATCACCCACTAGCTCAGTCGCTCCACGAGTTGCGCCGCTTCGGCTTCCGTCATGTCACTCACCCTGGCGATCAGTTGTTCGTCAACTGCGGCCGCAACCGCGGCGATCGTTGGGTCATCAAAGAAGTCGGATAGCGGCAACTCCACGGCGAACTCGTCGTGTATTCGACTCACGACGCGCGTTGCTGCAAGCGAATGCCCGCCGAGCTCAAAAAAATTGTCGCGCATGCCGACCCGGTCGATACCCAGGGCCTCCGACCAGATCTCGCTCAGCATGCCCTCTATTGGCGAGCTCGGCGCAACGTAGGCCTGCCCTGAATCTTGCGGCACAGGCGGTGGCAGAGCCCGCCGATCGATTTTGCCGTTCGGGTCGAGCGGCAGGACCGGCATTAGCATGATCACGGAAGGCCACATGTGCTCCGGCATGACTTCCCTGGCGTGATCGCGCAGTCGCTGCCGCAGGAGTCGCTCACGCTCACGCAAACCCGGATCGTTCATGCACTCTTCCAGCGCCGCTTCCTGAGCCTCTGGCATCGGCCAAAACACAGCAGGCGTTTCAGTCATGCGGCGAAACAGTCCATCGACGTAGCCTGGGCCACGCTCCGCTGAATAGCGCAGTTGCAGGCGATAGCCCAACCTGTCAGCCAGGGCCCACAGATCTTCCGGGTCAATCGCCGGAGGCGCCCCTTGTTCAGCAGCTGCCTCAAGACCTTGGCCATTGCGGTAGTCCGTCAGCATCGCCGCAGGCGCATCAGCCTCCAGCCAATCCAGCAAAGCACAATCATCCATCAGCCGCGCATTGGGTATGCCAGTTACGCCGAGCGACGCAGGGCCTTCACCCAGCAAAGCCTCGATGCCCTGAAGCCCCAGGGAAACCGCGGCGTGCCAGTGCGACGGCGCAGGTTCGGCAGCAATATCGCCGACCGTCAGAACAACGTCATAGCGGAACTTGTTCATCTCCGTTTGCGCATGCCCGCGCTTAAGCATGACCTCCACGGCACTTACGCGCGGAAGGGAAGATGCAACTCTGCGAAAGAACTCCGGACTAACCAGCAGCTCAGCTTCTTCCTCAGCCTGACGTTGCACGGCAGACCACAAGTCGCGGCGATCGACTGTCGGATCGGCCCGATAAGCCTGCACCGATGCGTGGTACTCAAGTAGCAAGTCAAAATTTCGCACGTCGCCAACAAATACCCGGCCCCCATCAGCCACTCGACTGACAGCCCCGGCCAGAATTTGGGCGAGCTGTTCACCATCGGGGAGGTACTGACTGACAGAATTGATAACGACTAAATCAAACGACTCGCGCTCAAAGTCAGTGAAATCCGTGGCCAGCCGCTCATGCAGCTCTAACTGTGGCCACGCGTCATCGCCAGCTTCGAGCGCTTCGCGAATACCCTGCAGCGCAACCCCCGAGAAATCCGTGGCAGCGTAGCGACTGCAGCGACCGGCGAGTTCAAACAGCAACAGCCCGGAACCGCAGCCAATCTCGAGAACCTTGTCAGGTTCCAGTGCCCTGATGCGGTCGACGGTGGCATCCAGCCACTCGACCATGTGATCTTCAGGAATCGCCTCCCCGGTGTAGCTGCTATTCCAGCCGGTAAAGTCGCGCCGCCGGTCGACGGCAACACCGCCGGCGTAAAGATCCTCGTACAATCGCTGCCACTGATCCACCTGGCCGGGGCGCGATTCCTGCTGCGGGGCATCGGGGCAAGCCGGCACGATGTATGCGACCAGATGCTTCTCGTCACCGCTCGGGCACCACAGATCAGCAACCACCGCACCTACTTCCGCATGGCTGGCCAGCAACGCCTCCACTTCCCCAAGCTCGATCCGAAAACCCCGCAGCTTGATCTGCCGGTCTCGCCGCCCGATAAACTCTATCTGGCCCTTAGCAGACCACCGAACAAGGTCACCGGTGCGGTACAGGCAGGTGGAGGATCCGTTCGCGAATGGGTTGTCCAGGAACCGTTCGTCGGTGAGCCCGGGCAAGCCATGATAACCGGACGCGACCCCGTCGCCCCCGACATACAGCTCGCCAGGCACGCCCAGCGGCACAGGCAATCCGGACTGGTCAAGCACATAGGCCTTCTTGTTGGTTATCGGGCGGCCGATAGGGATCGTGTGTAGAGATTCGGCAGGGCCATCCGGAACGGGGAAAGCGGTCGCGAAGGTTGTAGTTTCCGTAGGCCCGTAAACGTGCACGATCTGCGTGGCAGGCAATCCGGCAGCAGCACGCCTGACGTGGTCAATGGAATGCGCCTCACCGCCAAACAGCAGCCACTGCAACGAGGTGAATTCGGCGAGCCGCGTATCTACCACCGCATTGAACAGGGCGGTGGTAAGAAACATCGTGTTGACGCGATATGTGGCGACCGCAGACGCCAACTGCTCAACCGACAACCGTCCTGGCGGCGCAATAGCCAAGCGACCACCGTTCAGCAACGGACCCCACAGTTCGAACGTCGACGCGTCGAACGATGCCGGTGCCATCAGCAGAAAAATGCTGCTCGGATCTAACGCTACATAGTCAACGTTCGTCACCAGGCTCACCACATTGCGATGAGTCACCACCACGCCTTTAGGCCTGCCCGTGGAACCGGAGGTATAGATGACGTAGGCCGCGTCGGTCGGCGCGGACCTGCGGTGCCCGGGCCCGATGGGTTGCCGGCGGATAGCCTCAGCGCTGGAGTCGAGCAGGACCAGCGCACTTTGCTCAACAGGCAGCACCCCACTGTGCGCCTGTTGCGTAATCACCAACGCCGCGGCAGCGTCCTCGAGCATGAACCTCAACCGGTCTTGCGGATAGTCGGGATCCAGCGGCAGGTACATAGCGCCAGCCTTGAGAATCGCCAGCACACTGGTGATGAAATCCACTCCACGTTCCAGGCAAACGCCAACGACGGAGGACGCCTTGACCCCACGGCTCACAAGTAAGGTGGCCAGACGTGATGAGCCCTCATCAAGCTCCGCATAGCTGATCCTGGTCTCGCCAAACTCAACAGCCGTAGCGGCCGGCGAGAGCTGCACGTGGTGCTCGAAACGATCAACGATAGAGGCTTCTCTAGGGTAGTCAGCACCCGTTACGTTGAAGTCCACAAGTAACTCTCTGGTCTCTGCTGGCGACAACAGATTGATCGCTGAGAGCACCTGCCCGGGCTCGTCGAGTACGGCAGACAATATGTTGGCGTAATGCGCCAGCATGCGCTCAATGCGAGCCAGGTCAAACAGGTGCGCGTTGTGCAGCGCCTGCACCTTCAATCCCTCAGGCACCTCCCATACGTGGACCTCCATATCAAAGCGCGTCACCGGCGCATCCAGGGCGATTACCCGTGCATCGACGTCGCCAAAGCTGGATTCCAGCGTGGACGCGTTCTGCAGGGCAAAACAGATCTGAAAAAGTGGGCTACGGGAAGGGTCGCGGTCAGGATCAAGTTCTTGCACCAGCCGCTCAAACGGCAGATCCTGGTGCTCATAGGCTGCGTAGGTCGTGTCGCGTACGTGCTCGAGATATTCGTCGAATCGCAGCTCGCCAGTCGGCTGCGTTCGCATGACTAACATGTTGACGAAGAAACCTATCAGCCCATGGAGCTCGGGACTACGCCGGTTGGCGATCGGCGAGCCTACTGACAGATCTTCCTGTCCGGTGTAGCGATACAGCAGCACCTTGAATGCCGCCAGCAGGACGACAAATAGTGTCGTGCCGTGTTGTTGACCAAGACTCCGCAGGCCGGCTGCAACAGTCGGAGGCAGGGTCAGATAAGCGCTTGCTCCCGCGTATGTTTGCGCCGCAGGTCGCGGCCGGTCGGCGGGCAGGTCCAGTGTATGGCTGCCACGAAGCTGGGACTTCCAGTAGTCGAGCAGCTCACTCTCTCTTTGCCCCGCCAGCCACTCCCGCTGCCACACTGCGAAATCCGCATATTGAACCGACAGCGGCGCTGGCGGTGGGTTTATCCCAGAGCACGCACTCAGGTAAGCCTGCCGCAACTCATCCAGCAAAACCGTGACCGACCAGCCGTCAAAGGCGATGTGGTGAACGGGAAACACCAACAGATGCTGTCGCTCATCAAGCTTGAGTAAGGACACTCGAAAGACCTGGCCCGCCTCCAGGTCGAACGGCCTGAGAACCTCCTTATCCAGGTGCTCGCGAACGGCGGCGTCCTGAGCTGCGGAATCGAGCTGAGACAGGTCGACGACCGGTAACTCGAAGTGACTGGGCGCGGGCAGACAATACTGCACGGCATCTCCGGCCCGCCGTTTGTAAGCAGTCCGCAGCATCGTCTGGCGCTCAACCAGTGCAAGCAGGCTTTGCTCTAGCGCCGCTACATCAAGCGTCCCCGATAACTGTACGTTTAGCGCGACGTTGTAGAAGGGATCGTTGGGCGCGAGTTGATATTGAAACCACAAACGATGCTGAGCAAAGCTCAACGGGCTCTCGATGGCGCCCCTCCCGACCAACTGTGGCGTCGCATCACTTTCGTATGCTTCACATTCCGCACTGGTGTAGCCCTCGACAACCAGCCGGGCGCCGATCATGCGCAGCGAAACACCACTCAACAGCAGCGATAGCGGGACAGCGACCCCTGTCGCGGCATCAATCTGCCGGGCAAGCTCAGTGGCAGAAAGCGAATCGACGCCGAGGTTTGACAACGGATGATCGAGAATCTGAGTGGCGCCCGGCGACTCTTTCAGCACCCCTCGAAGCAAACCTTCCAGCTCATTCAGCAGCGTCTCCGGAACGTCGGTGGTATCCGGCAGGTCACCGCTGCGGTAGCGTCCTGAAGACAATGCGTCGCGATCGATTTGCCCACCGTCAGTTCTCGGCATCCGCCTGAGCGTGACCAGCGGGCAGCGATACGGTGCGCGGCCCATGCTGCTCACATCCAGCCATGCCGGTGGCAAGTCAGTGTTCTCCCCTGCAACGTAGGCCACCAGCTCAAAACGGCTCGGATCTTCGCGGTACATCATGCGTTGCAGACGCGGCCGCGATGTATCGAGGCCTGCATAAATGGCGTCACGGCCGAGCTGCCGCGCCAGGCGCAACGATCGCCAGCCCTCGAGCATCGATATCGGCCGAAACCCCGCTGCTGCAATCGCGCCGCGCGCCGTGGCATCCAACGTGGCCCCCATACCCAGACCGTCCCAGAGCGACCAGCCGAGGTACCGAATGTCTTGCCCGCTTGTGTTGCGATAGGCCGCACACAAATGTGCCTGAACCGCGTTCGCCGCTGCGTATACACCCATGCCGGCATAGCCGAGCAAACTGGAAGCCGAACCGAAACAAACTGCCCACGCGTTTGGCCTGCCCGCGAGCAACGCCGCCACTGATGAAGTGCCCTGAACCTTGGCAGGATAGATCTCGGCTATCGTCTCGGCTGACTCATCTGTCAGGCGGCATGACCCCGAGAAGCTGCCGGCCAGGTGCAGCGCGCCCAGCAGCGGTGAACCAAGGCGCGTCTCCCAGGCAAGCACGGCTGACTCCAATGCCGTCGCATCGCTGACATCAACCTGCGCGTACACAATTTCTCCGGCCAGGCGCCGCAGGGCGTCTAGCCGCTGCCCAACGTCGTCCTCGGCAGAGCGTCCGACGACGAGCAGGCGCGCCGCGTAGTCTGTGAGCAGGCGCTCAGCCAATGAAAACCCTATCCCTCCGAGGCCACCGGTCAGAAGGTAGGCACCGCCATTAGCGAATTCACTACGCGCGTCCGCGGCGGAGCGCGAGCACGTCACTAGCTCAGGCACATAGCGCAGGCCAGCTCGCCAGGCCACGCGCGGCTCAGCGGCCGCGCCGGCCAGCTCTTTGTCGAGGGCGGCAATATCGGGCTTCAGGGCCTCGCCGTGCAGATCCACGCTCGAGGTTCGCCAGCGGGGGTTTTCAGCCTCCCAGGTGGACAGTAGCGCTGGCAGCGGAGCGGAAAACTGACCAGGCTGGGGCGAAACCTCTCCGACCTGATTCAGTGCCGCGGTGACTACGGTGATAAGCGCCGCCTCATCGATCGTCTTCAAGCGGTCCAGCATCTGGAGCGTTTGCAACAGCCGCGCTGTCGCCACAGCGGCGCCATCAGGCTGGGCCGATGCAGCGGGAGACACAAACGAGTCATCGTAAGACGCGCAGTAGAGCACGTAGCGGAGCCGGCAGCCGGCACTGCGAAGATCCTCATCGAACGCGCGAGCCCATTCACGGCAAGCCTTCGCATCCTGCAGATCAAGCACTGTGCTCAAGGCGTCGTTGGATTGACCGGGACCGCTTGTGGCGAGAACCGGATAGACCTTGCATCCGTCAGCCCTGAGCCTGCCAATCATTGTGTCCGCAAGCCCGCGGTGGTCGCTGAAGACCAGCCACGCCTCACGGTCATCAGATGAAGTTCCCCAGCTAGCGGCTGGTTTGACTCGCCACGCTTGGTTATAGAACCACCCCGGCAACGTCCAACGGTTTTCCAGCAGGAGGTCGGCCCGCTGGAGCGCTGCTTGGAACTCACCCTGTTCAAGGCGCTGGCGCAGCTGCCGGCGCTGAATCTTGCCTATCTCCGTTTTCGGGATCTGCTCCGGCTGCAGCGGAAGCAGATAGTCTGCGGAGCTACCGCAGGTGGATAGCAAGGCCGCCTGAATCTCAAGTAAGAGACGACGCAGCGTTTCATCGTCATTTGATTTAGCACAAAAGAAAACCGCCAGTGCCTCGTCGGCCCCATTGCGAGGCGCGGCGGGACTCGCGGCCGCGTAGGACGGCAGCACGCCGGGAACACGCTCGATAGCGGCTTCAATCTCATGGGCATCGTAGTTGATGCCCCGCACAATGATCGCCTCCTTCGTGCGGCCGGTCAGCGTCAATCGCCCGTCAAGCAGAAGCCCACTATCGCCGGTATCGAACCAGCCGTCTTGAGTAAAGCTCTCCGCGTTGGCTGTCGGGTTATCAAGGTAGCCTGCAGTCACTGATGGCCCACAGAGCTGCAGCCGTCCCACCTCTCCTTCCGACAGGGTGATGCCATCGTCATCGACGATCCGCAGTGAAGCACCGGGGATGGGCGGGCCGAGTTCCACGCTCTTAATGTCGTCGCTGGTGTGCGCCAGAGAAAACCGGTCAGACCAGGTAATACCTGAACAGGTCTCTGACATGCCGAACGCCGGATGGAGCGCGTCTTCCGGCAGACCAAACTCACTCAGTACCTGCAGAAACTCCCGGGCCGTCGATGCCGTGATCATCTCGCCCGCATTGACGAGAAAGCCCATCGAACTCAGATCCCAGCTTCCGGTGCCGCTTCGCTTGAGGCGGTCAATAATCAGCCGGAAAGCGAAGTTGGGCGCCCAAGAGATGGTCGCTCGATGCTTGGTGATGAGATCGAGCCAGCGCCCCATGTCCTCAAGCACGAACTCCTTGGGTACATGGACCTGGTTGCAGCCCAGGAACATGCACATTGTGTGCAGGAAAACGCACGCGCCCACATGGTCCAGTGGCATCCAGTTGAGCGCAACATCACCAGGCGAGAATCCGTTCATTTGCACGGTGCCCAGCGACATGGCAAGTAAGTTGCGATGCGACAGGGGCACGATCTTCGGTACGCCCGTACTCCCGGACGTCAGCAAAAACAAAGCTGGTTCATCGGGACTTCGCGAGGAGAATTCGGTTGCCGGTGCAAGACCCACCCAGCCGTCGATCGAGTCACTCCGCATCTGGCCGCGGTCTTCGAGTTCCGAAAATGCCGCGGCCGTCGCACCGGCAGAAATGATTGTCGCGCCCGGCAGACCGGCGGTGACCTGACGAACCTTGTTGAGGGAGCTGGACTCCGGTGAGAAATCATCCACCGGCGGCATCGGCACCGGCACAAAGCCGCCAAGCTGGCAAGCCCAGAACACCCGCATGAAGTCCATCGCGTCGGGCAGCTGAAAAATAACGGGGTCACCTTCGGATACGCCAAGCTCACGCAACCTGGCCAACACCTGACTGGCAGCCCGGATCAGGTGCCCATAGGCCAGGAAGTCTTCGCGTCCGTCGGGGTGTTGGCAAAGTATCCCGCGATCGGCGTGATAACGAGCGCTTGATGTCAAGCAGTCCGTCAGCGTGCGTGGCGCTTCGTCGCCCTCAATAATGGGGCCACCATGGGAGATGGCGGGCGTGCCCGCGCGGACAACCTCGCTGTCGTTGCCGGCTGGACTGTGTCCAGGCGACTCCGCGCGATGCGTGACCGGCCGCCGGTTGGTGTCCAGGTGTCCGATGTGAACAGGCGGCACGCTGTATTGCCTGGCTTCGACAACCACCGCGCTCTCGCTGTAGTCGCACTCGACCTGCTCACTCGCTGCATCTATCAGTTGCTCGTTGAGTGCAGGAATGGCCGCGAGCCGATCAAGATCGGGCGCCCCATCCGGGCGGCGGGGGACGGCATTGACGATCACATGCGTTGCGGACGAATCCGTACGCGCGGCCAACTCGGTGGCAATCTCGGCCCATGCTTCATCGCCAGACCAATCGACGTAGGCGATCAGCGCGTCAGAGCCGTCACCCGCGTCAACGACAGCGCAGTCCGAGACCTTGGGATGACCCAGAAGAGCGGTTTCGCAACTGGCTTTGCGGGCCCCATGCCCGCTATCGTCTCCCACCCGCGGCTTCCTCCCTGTGAGAATCCGGCGCAGACGGGAATTTTGCCCGATTTGGCCTACCCTGTGCTCGGCCCCACTTCACAGACGCCAGCCTCGCGGCTCACACCCCGGCTCGCACTCAATGCCAACTGGGTCTCAAAACGATTAGTCGGTCACCTGCAGAACGGAGTTGCGCGGCACATCGGCGAACTCACGCGTCTCCCCCGAGGGGAAACTGACCAATACGCTGTGAATCGGCGCCGTGCCCGAACCAACCCCGAAATGGGCAGCCAGCTCGTCCTGGCCGAGGAAATTGCTGCCTGTATTGACCTCATGGGTTTGCGATGCACCCCCGGCCTCTGTAGTCACGACAACGCGAGCGCCGACTGCCTGCTCGGAAGTGGCAAACTCAACGCGCATCCAGTCCAGCATGTTTCCGCCATCATTGCGGTAGAGAATTGGGCTTTCGTTGGCGTTTACAACGAACAGATCCAGATCACCATCGAGGTCATAGTCAAACTTCAAAAGTCCCTTGCCGGAACCTGTATCAAACAGACCGACCTCAGCGGAGGATTCTCCAAATATCCCGGTGCCGTCATTGACGAACAGGCGCAGCGGGTCATCGTTAAAGCGCAGGTCCTCGAAGACCGCGCCAGGGAACCTGACGCCGTTGGTGTGCACCAGATCCTGGTCACCGTCGTTGTCGTAATCAATGAAGGTTGAACCCCAGCCCCAGTAACCGTCCCGCACACCAGATGCGGTGGTCGCGTCGGTAAAGCTGCGGCCGCCGTTGTTCACATAGAGACGGTTACCAGTTGCACCCCAGGCACAGCCGGGCTCTTCCGCACAGGTATCGAGAGGATCGAAAATTGATGAAACGAACCAGTCAAGCAACCCGTCGCCGTTGACATCAGCAATGGCATTGCCCATGCCGTTTTCGTCGGTGCCAACGTTGGCGGAAAGCGTGCCATCGATAAACCCGCCCTCCCCGTCGTTCCAGAACAGCCGGCTCTCACCGAAATCTGCAGCGATTGCCAGATCGGGCCAGCCATCGTTGTCGAGGTCCGCGAAACGCGAAGCGAACGAGAACGTACCGTCTTTGGTCCCCACAACGCTGTCGAGCGCGACACCTGCGGCAACCGTAACGTCCTCAAACACGCCGGGATCGGTTGTACCCAGATTGCGCAGCAGCCGGGAGTTCGATATTGCACCGGTCGGATTTTCCTGGGTCCGGCGCCATTCTGAGACGTGCAGATCCAGGAAGCCGTCCTTGTCGTAGTCACCGAAGGTCGCGCTATACCCGTAGTGCAGGTCGGGCCCCTCCAGCGCAGCACCTCTCGCTACAGCCTCTTCAGAGAAACCTGCCGGGCCGTTATTGATGTAAAGGTAGAAACGGGTATCAGCAACCGCGGTCACGTACAGGTCAAGATCACCGTCATTGTCTATATCGCCCCAAACGGCGCCGTTAGATCCAGCGCCTCGACTGATCCCGGAGGCCGCGGTGACATCAGTAAACGAGCCGTTGCCGTTGTTCGCATAAAGAATATCAGTGTCGTCGAGCCGGGTTACATACAGGTCAACAGCGCCATCGCCGTTGTAGTCGCCCGCAGCGGCACCCCCTGACATAAATGGGACCGGCCCGATAATGGGCGTGCTGACGAACTGTGTGTACGCGATGCCCGCTTCTGCCGTGACATCTACAAAGACGACGTCGTTGACAGCGATCGTCACGGTGGCAGTTGAGCTGTTACCTGCAGCGTCCGTTAAGGTGTAATCGAAACTATCGATGCCCTTGTAGTTCGCATTGGGCGTATATTCCAGCTCATCACCTGCATCAGCGACCAGGCCATTGACCGGTTGCGTGAAGCTGCGCGAGTCGACCGTACCACCGTCGTTGCCCGCAACGTCGATAAGTACCGGAACGTCTGTATTAGTCGCCGTAAAGTCATCCTCGGCGCTCAATTCAGGCAACACGTCGATGGTGACCGTGGCGGTGAGCTCAGGTCCGTAGATATCAATAACTGAGTAGGTAAAGCTGTCCTGGCCGATAAAGCCAGCGTCAGGGGTATAACTCACGAGGCCGTAGGCGATTGGCGTAACGGTCCCGTTAGCCGCTGCGGAATAGGAACCTCCCACCCAGCCGCCCGTATCGTTGGCTAACAACTCCACATCAACCGAGACGCCAGCGCTCGTCGCAGCGAAATCGTCCTGCACCTCACCAAACGGCTCCCCGGGCTCAACTGTTATGTATACAGTCGCTGATACTTCGATACCGCTGCTATCGACAAGCGTATAGGACATTTCCTCAACACCGGTGAACCCGGCGTAAGGGAAATAATTGACGATGCCAGGACCACCCGACCACGCCTGACCGTTCTGAGCCGGGTCAATGGTCCCGGACACCCAATCACCAGAGTCGTTGGCAAAAATATCCACGCTAACCTGCGTGAGCGCCGAAGTAGTCGCGAAATCATCCGCAGCACTTGGCCCTGCCGGACCCTCCACGGTGACTGTTACCGTGGCGGTGAGCTCCGGACCGCTGCTATCGACCACTGTATAGGTGAAGCTATCAACGCCACTAAATCCGGCTGCCGGGCTGTACCGCAGCTGGCCAGAGGCAGGTGAGTCAACAGCGCCGTTGGCTGGCTGCGTAAACGAGCCGGCCACCCACGCGCCGGCATCGTTATTTAGTGGCGTCGTTGTGACCGGCGTTTCGTATTCGGTCGAATACTCATCGTCCGTTACAAATGGCGGCACCTGTGCGGCAGCCAGAACAGGAATCAGCAGTCCGCAGGCGACGCTGGCCAAGCGCAGCGTGCCTCCCCCCCTTGTATTTCGCATGATCGTTCTCTTCTATTTATATGAGCGCCAGGTGCATTCAGCGCAGCGGTTAGTTTACCGTCAGCCTAACTACTTAGAACCCAGATACTGTTAAATCGGCCACCCAATTTGGGGGTAGGTGTGAACCAGGTCACAGTTTTGGGCTGCTTCGGCCACTGCCCCGGAGCCATCGGCGCGCCGACCGGTCAACAGACGAGCGCTCAGCGACAGGTGCTCAAAGGAGACCCTCACGGCGGGCACGGGTCGGTTGACTGCCTGAGGCCCTTGCCGCAGCATCGCCGACACGCAGCATAGAGCCCGGCATCTTGGATCTCCTTCGCTTCCTACTCCAGTCTTCCCGCCGCATGACGGTGATCATCGCGATTGCTGGCGCGATCAGCGGGTTGTTCAGCGCTGCGTTGATTGCGCTCATCAATACGGCTGTGCACAACGATGCACCAACGATCATCGTCCTCGGCGTTTTTGCCACTGGCATAGCCAAAGTGATTACCAGCCTTTACTCGCGCTGGCTCATGACGAAGTTTGGCCAGGACACGATGATCAAGATCATGACCGACATGGCGCGGCGTGTCCTGAAGTCACCGTTCCGTCAGCTGGAAGCCCTCGGCGGCCATCGTATTCTCACCGCATTGACAGGTGATGTTCAGGTTTTGGGCGCCGGCGTTCTCGCCATCCCCAACCTTGTCGTTAATGTGGCGATCGTATTCGGCTGCTGGGTTTACCTGGCCTGGCTATCGCCCGTAGGTCTGATCGCCCTGACAGTCTGCGTCGTATTGGGGGCGGGCATCTACAAGTTTCTGCACGCGACCGCGTTCAGCGCCATTTTTGCAGCCCGTGAGGAGCGCGACCGCTTAATGTGGGGGCTGCGTTCCCTGACTGACGGTATCAAAGAGCTAAAGATGCATCAGTCGCGCTCCGAGGATTTTTTGTCTCAGGACATCTATGAGACCGCGATGCGCATGCGGGATTTCAATCTGACGGCGGCCAAGAAATACATGGCCGTGGATGCCTGGAGCCAAGGCCTCTTCTACATACTTATTGGCGGCGTCCTGGCCTTGTTCCCAATGATCGACGCGGGCACGCCGGAGGTCATGACTGGCTACATATTCGCATCCCTGTATGTAATGAGCCCCGTGTGGGGAATCATCGGGGCGATTCCGACCTTTGTGAGCGGGCAAGTGTCGCTGGGCAAACTGGAGGAGTTAGGCGTCTCTCTGGATGAGGGCGCAACTGAAATCGCGGCGCTCGAAGAAGACTATAAGTTGTCAGAAGCACCCGTAATCGCGATTCGCGATCTAAACTTCCACTACACCGACAACGACTCGGAGGATCGCACATTTAGCCTGGGGCCCATTGATTTTGATCTTAAGCCAGGCGAAGTGGTGTTCCTGGTTGGCGGGAACGGCAGCGGCAAGTCGACGCTGGTGAAATTGTTGGCCGGGCTTTATCTGGCGGATACAGGCGAAGTTAAGCTGGGCGGCACCACCATCGATGCGTCCAACCTGGAATGGTACCGCCAGCATTTCTCAGTCGTGTTCTCTGACTTTTACCTCTTCAGCCGCTTGCTGGGCTCGATGCTGCCAGACCTTGATGGCACGTCCAACGAGATACTAAAGAAACTGGAACTTGACCATAAAGTCCAGGTTCAGGAAGGTAAGTTCTCGACAACTGCCTTGTCGCAGGGCCAACGCAAGCGCCTGGCACTGCTGACTGCCCTGATCGAGGACAGGCCGATTCATATATTCGACGAGTGGGCCGCTGATCAGGATCCGTACTACAAGGAAATCTTCTACTCACAGCTGCTGCCAGAACTTCGCGCTCAGGGCAGAGCGGTGCTGGTAGTAACGCATGACGACCGATACTTTCATTTGGGCGATCGGATCATCAAACTCGACGACGGCAAACTCGTGCCCGCCACGGGCACGCCGCCGGCCGCGGACAACAGCCCAAACATCGCGACCAGCGCCTAGATGGGTGACCAGGGCTGGCTGCTGAAGCCAGAGCCGCGCCCCGGGGCGCTCGTGAAACTGTATTGCTTGCCATCAGCCGGTTGCGGGCCTTCCATGTACTTCGGCTGGGGCCAGGTGTTTCCCCAATTTGTTGAGATCGTCGGCGTGGGCATCCCCGGTCACGAGAGCCTGATCGCCGAGACCTTGTCGACCGACCTCTGCGAAATCGCCGGCCGGCTGCTGCGACGGCTTGTAGCTGATGCTGACAGACCGTATGCGCTTTTCGGCCACAGCATGGGCGCCTGGCTTGCTTACGAATTGACGCGTCAACTAAGCGAATCTGGACATAGGCTGCCCATATGGCTTGGCGTTTCCGGACGGCGGTCGCCTCAGCTGCCGAAGAGGCGCCCGGACCTGCAGCATCTGCCTGACGCGGACCTCATTGAAGAAGTACAGCGCCGCTATGGCGGGATCCGCCCGGAAGTGATGGCGGAGCCAGAGCTGCTGCAGCTATTTCTGCCTATCTTAAGAGCTGACCTGATGGCCGTAGAGAACTACAAGCCCGGCGTCCTTGACACCCTGGGGTGCCCGATTACGGCGTTTGGCGGAGCGAACGATGATGAAGTATCCGACGCGGAACTCGCAGGCTGGGGCGCGACGAGCAAGCAGCAGTTTTCAAAGCTGACTTTACCCGGCGGTCACTTTTATCTGCAGGAAGATTCTCAGGCAACGCTTGTCGAGCATATCGCGACGAGCCTGCAAACCCTGATCGCTCCGCCTGCCGGACCTCCCCTGCGGTAGGATCGATTGATGGCCTTCCGAATCGCCCTGCTCGTCCTTACCTTCTTGTGTTGGAGTCTGCTGCTATGGATGGGCTCCCACACGTCGGATGAACCCACGGTGTTCGGGCGGTACTCGGCCGCCTACACGATCTTTCTACTGCCGTTCGTAGCATTAGCCGTTGCAGCGACCGCATGCCACCTGCCGCGCATCTATGCCAGGCTTTTTGCCGGCCGAGCGGGTATCACTGCTGTCGCGGTGTCTTTGCTGATTGGTTGGGTTGCGGCTGAACTGGTACTGCGCATCGCCGACCCGTTAGGCATCTCCTACTTCGAAGAGTCCCGGCGCTACCACCTCGATAAGGTAGCGGACCCAACGCTCGTCTATCGGCATGCTGCAGGCATGGACGCGGTGTATCAGCAGGTCCGCGTTACGACCAACGACATGGGGCTGCGAGACAGCCGCATCGATGCCAAGGTGCCTGACGAACTGAGAGTTCTGGTGCTGGGGGACTCAGTCGCATTCGGCTGGGGCGTAGCACAAGACGCAACGTTTCCGGCCCAGCTTCAGAAGCGACTAGCCAAATCGTTAGACCGCCCGGTCCGCGTCATAAACAGTGGCGTCGGTAGCTACAACACGGTACAGCAGGCCGCCTTTGCGCGCGCTTACCTGGATACGCTGAAGCCCGACATGCTGCTGCTGCTCTACGTATCCAATGACATCGAGATAAATGATCCGCCTTTCGATCCATGGAGCGACGTCTCATTGCGCGGCAAGAACCCGTTCACCCAACTCAAGCTAGCCGCCTGGCACAGCTGGCTGTACCGGTTGGTGCAGTTCATCAATCGGATCAATCAACAGCCCGGTGACGGGCCGCCCGACAGAAGCTTCAAAGGCTGGCAGCAGTCCATGCAGGCCATGGAGTCGCTAGCGATGCTGAGCCAACAGCGGGCGATTCCACTCAGCGTGGTGATGTACCGGCTGGGCGACAGCCAGTTCACGGCAGGTCTGTATCAGGACATTCAGGAGCGTGCTCAAGCACTTGGATTTGCACATGCCGATGCCCTCGAGTGGCTTAAGAATGTAGATCCGCGCGCCATCACCAACTCGGTTGTTGATGCGAAGCACCCAAACGCTGAGGGCCATCGGCTGCTGGCCGAAGGGCTTTCCGAGTTAATTACCAGGCAGCTAGAGCGACTGCCCGTTGGTAACGACAACCGGAGTCAGGCCGCGTCGCGCTTGTCTCCGCCCGGAGCGGCAACGCCTTCTTCCTGAAAAAGCTGATGATCCCGTCGCTTGGCCGGATCGAGACGCGGCCCCCCGGGGCCGGTCATGCTCATCGCGTGACCCCAGACAACCACCTCCATGGTCTGCAGCAGAATGGATACATCGAGGAGCAGGCTGGCATTGTTGATGTAGTAGAGGTCGTACTTGAGCTTGGTGCGCGCGTCTTCCTCACTTTCTCCGTAGGGAAAGTTCAACTGAGCCCAACCGGTTAGTCCCGGCCGCACGCTGTGCCGGTAGTCGTAGAAGGGAATCGCCTGAGCAAGAGATTCCACAAAGCTTGGCTGCTCAGGCCGCGGCCCGACGAGACTCATATCACCGCGCAATACGTTCACCAGCTGCGGTAACTCGTCGGCCCGGAAGCGGCGAATCAACCGACCAACCGACGTGACGCGAGCGTCGCTGCCGCGGGATGACCATTGCGCCCCGGAAGAATCGGCATTGACCACCATGCTGCGAAACTTGTACAGCTCAAACGGCCGGCCCAGCCTGCCGACGCGTGGCTGCGTGAAGAACGCCGGCGAAGACCAGCCGCCCTCAACCTTGATCGCTACATATACGAAGACCGTAAGCGGCAACGTGACAAGCATGATTGCCAGGCTGGCGACCACATCCAACGCCCGCTTGCCCACGCGGTACAGCGGGCTGGTGTGCCCGGAATCGGCGAAGATGAGCCACTGCGGCTCCATCACATCCAGATCAATCTTGCCAGTCTCGTACTCCAGGAACTCCACGACGTCGGTAATCCGGATACCACGAGTCTTTTGGCGCAGAAGCTCACGAGTGGGCAGTGCGTCGGCAGCTCGATCGACGGCCACGACGATCTCATCGATCACCTGGTTGTCGATTGCGGAACCGATGTCATCTATTAACGGTGCATAGCCCGCCTGCTCGGCGAACCGCCTTTCCGCCTCGTCCATCGGCACATAGCCAACTACCTGAAAACGGCGGCGGTCTGAGCGGCGACGGAGCATGCCGATGCTGCTGGCCATCTCACCTGAGCCCACCACCAGCACGCGCCGCTTACCCGGGCCCCAGTCGAGGAAGCGCAGCATGACAAGCCGTCCGACTGTCAGGCCTCCGGCCGCAAGCATCATGCTGAGCGCGACCACACCACGGCCGGCTGACAAGCCCGGGAAAATAAAGATGAACAGCACGAATGCGGTTGAGGCAACTGCGACCGCGAGTACGACGCGCAGCAATGTCTCAAGCGATCGCGGTCGCTGCCGGGCCCGGTACATGCCCATGCTGGCCATGCAGAGCATCAGCAGA
>JANQPY010000032.1 GCA_028285245.1 Gammaproteobacteria bacterium
GCCGCTGGGCCCTTGAAGAACCTTGCTCGCAATTCTGAGGCTTGTGCCCCCGCGCCGGAGGTACCAGATTTGGCTACCGGGGCCCCTCCAGCGCTCCCCGAAGACAGCCACTATCTCTTTATGGCGGCGAATCGGGATCGCGAAATCGTCTATGCCAACCCGCGCGCTCTCGCGCTGCTTGGCTGCGCAAGCTCCGGCACTAACGCGCCCGAATTCAACCCGTTCAAGCTGTCCGGCGTAAACAAGAATCAGCGGGCCGATCTGGAAAGCGCCATGCTCGACGGCCAATCGATCGAATGCCAGCAATCATTCGTGCCCGATGGAAAGGCGCCGCTACACCTGCAGCTCTCCATCTCTCCCAGTTACGACAATGCGCGCAAGCCAACGGGATGGACCCTCATCGGACATGAGGTCACGGAACATGTCGTGCTTGGTGAGCGATACGCTTCGGATGCCGCGCGACTGCAACTCACGCTTGAAAGCGCTCGCATGGGCACCTGGGAAGTCGACAATGTCACGGGCCACGCTGAGGTTGACGATAGCTGGCTGCGCCTGGCCGGCATCGATCCCAGCGACCGCGAGCGGGCCGGGGAAATATGGAAATCCCGGATCCACCCGGAAGATCAACAGATGATGCTGCAGCGAATTGAGGGTGCGATAGACGGTTCGAAAGACGTGCAATCGTCGCAATACCGGGTGATCCGACCGGACGGGACGCAGATCTGGGTCCAGGACACCAGCCGGGTGACGTTGAGAAACGCTGAGGGTGAGCCCATTCGGTTGGTGGGAGTGGTCGCAGACATTACAGCACTGAAACAGGCGATCAACAGCGCTGAACGCTCAGCCGAGCGGCTCTGGATCGCCACAGAGGCAGCCGGCC
This sequence comes from Gammaproteobacteria bacterium, assembly GCA_028285245.1. GTDB lineage: Bacteria > Pseudomonadota > Gammaproteobacteria > Steroidobacterales > J054. The sequence continues at coordinate 881 of JANQPY010000032.1, forward strand.
TTGGCGTGTGGGACTACGACTTGCTCGAAGACCAGCACTTCTGGAGCAAGCGCATGCGCGAGATTCATGGTCTTTCAGAGGAGCAGGAGTCGATCCAGGCATACGTGGCACTGACGCATCCCGATGACAAGGACGAGCTGGAAGCTGCGGCGCAGGCCGGCCGGAAGTCAGACCGCCCCTTTGAGGTGCGCTACCGGATAGTTCGCCCGGATGGAGAAGTCCGGACCCTGGAGACCTACGCCATTATCCACAGGGGCGCTGAAGGCCAGGCCGCCCGTGCGGTTGGCGTCACCCGGGACATCACGCGTCAGGTGCTCCAGGAAATGGAGCGCCACCAGGCACAGAAGCTGGAGTCGGTGGGCAGACTGGCATCTGGCATCGCCCATGAGATCAATACACCAACTCAATACGTCAGCGAGAACATCCGCTTCGCCAAGGAGGCGCTGGACCTCGTCGCGCCGCTAGCCGCTGCCATGGCGACCCAAGACTCCGCAGACGAGCCCGTTGAGGCGTGGCGGCAACTCACTGAGAATTCGCGGGCTTCCCACCTGCTTTCTGAAGCACCGCAGGCGATGACCGAAGCGCTCGACGGCATGGATCGCATCGCCGAGATTATTCGGTCGATGAAGAACTTCAGCCACCCAAGCAATCAGCGCATGCCCGTGAGTCTGAACGAAGCCATTACGAACACATTGACCATCACCCGAAGCGAGTGGCTACCGGTCGCAGAAATTAAGCGCAGTCTTGATGCAGATCTACCAACGGTTCCCGTGGCGATAGGGGAATTTAATCAGGTGGTGCTAAATCTGATCGTCAACGCCGCGCACGCCATCGCAGAACGGCAGGCCGCGACGCCCAACCACCCCGGCGAGATTGAGATCATCACCAGCCTGAACGGACGTTACGCACAGCTCACTGTCGTTGACAACGGCGCCGGTATGAGCCGTGAAGTGCAGGAAAAGATATTTGACCCGTTCTTCACGACCAAGCCCGTGGGTAAGGGAACGGGGCAAGGCCTGGCTCTGGTCCACCACTTCGTTGCCGCTCACAGCGGCAAGATCCAGGTCGAATCGAAGCCGAATAGCGGCACCCGTATTGCGATTGACCTACCTCTCGATACACCTTCCAGGAACGCCCACGGCGACGGCCAATCTCTGCTTACGGGTCGCAACAGAGACTAGCAGTCACCTCCCGGGTTCGCCTCAGCTCCGGATGAATTGAGTAAACTGATCCGGCATGACGGACGACAGCTTTCTCGATGTGTTCGACGGAGCGCCACGGCGACGCCTGTCCCCAGGTGAATGTCTGGTAACGGCGGGGGCGCAGGCTGCGGAGGTCTTCAACCTGGTTGAAGGGATGCTGATGGTGAGCCGCGTGGGACGCGATGGCCGCCGGCAGGTCCTGAGCTTCTTGTTCCCCAACAATTTCGTCGGCCTGTCCGCAACCGACACGTATTTCTTTACCGTGGAAGCGGTTACACCTTCGGTCGTCGCCTGCCGGTCGCGCCGGGCACTTGATGACCGCATCGCCGCCGACCCTTTGGCGGATCGAGCCTTCATCAATATGGTGTTCAGAGTGCTCGAGAACCTGGTCGATCTTGCCTATAGCCTGGGCCAACGCACGGCGCGGGAACGGCTTGCGGTTTGTATTCTGTATCTCCGTCATCGCCACCGCCTTAGCAGCGGCATCGCCAGCGACGATGATCCACAGCTGACCACCGTGGATCTGCCAATGAGCCGCAGTGACATCGCGGATTTTCTCGGTCTGAAGAAAGAAACCGTGAGCCGCAGCTTCACGCAGCTGGAAGATCAGTCGCTGATCCGGCGGATTGGCAACCATCAGGTACAGATACTCAACCTGCCGGAACTGCGTGAACTGGCCGGTGTCCTCGATTTCGCCTCGCCCCTGCGCATTCCCCCAAACGCATCCGGCGTCGCATGAGCTGTGAAGACGAGCCACCGGTTATAGGGACAGTTGCTGAACTGCGGCTGCACCTCGGAATCCGGACACGAGGCTCGAACCGGCAGTTCAGCAAACTGTGCCCACAACTCCTGTCCCCGGCACTCTTTCTCTCTTATAATTCCGCCCGCCGCCGATGCCTCGGCGGAAATGAGACGAGACCGTGAGCGATACTGACCAAAACTTTTTCGATGTCTTCATGCTCGTCCTGGGCATCCTGATCGGCGTTGCCTTTGCCCTGTTGCTGCTGGCCCGTTACGTCGCCAGCGGGACTCAGGAGCAATGGGTTATTGAGGATCAGGCTTATCAGAAGGGCATAGCAGAGCGAATTGAGCCCGTTGGCCGGGTCGTGCTGACCGGTGATGCCGACGCGAGCGCAGTCCAGGTAGCTGCGGCGGAGCCGGTGCGCGAAATACTGTCCGGCCCACAGGTCTACAACTCAGCGTGTCTCGCCTGCCACGGCAATGACCTGACCGGCGCCCCGATGTTCGGAAACGCCGCGCAGTGGGCGCCGCGCATCGCTAAAGGTAAGGATGTCCTCGTGCAACACACCATCGAGGGCTTCACCGGCGAGGTTGGCTACATGCCCCCGAAAGGTGGCCGCGTTGATCTGTCCGACGACGAAATACTGGCCGCGCTCGACTACATGATCGAGGAAGCGCGCTAGACCCGCTCCTGCCGCAGCCCCGCCGGCGGGCGATACCCCAACGCCTCGGCCAGGTGGTCGTTCGCCACCGTTGCTTCTCCCGCCAGATCGGCAATGCTGCGCGCCACGCGCAGGGCCCGATCGCAGCCGCGAGCGGATAACGCCAGCTTGTTGGCCGCGGAGTTGAGTAGCTCCTGCCCAGCGCTGTCCAACCGGCAATGCCGGGCCAGATCGCGACCGCCAAGCGCCCGGTTGGCAAAGCCCTGGCGGCGATGCTGATACGCCCTGGCCGCAGCGACGCGATCACGCACAGCAGCGGAAGACTCCGGTTCGCTGGCGTGGCCCTCTCTGGTTGGCCCGGTCGCAGGCGGCTCCCGTGACAGCGCGACGGCCAAATCCATGCGATCCAGAAGCGGCCCCGATATACGGGTGCCGTAACGCCTTAGCTGCGCAGGTGAGCAACTACACGCGTGCACCGGATCGCCGGCGAACCCACAGGGACAAGGATTCATCGCGGCCACAAGCTGCACCCGCGCGGGAAACACGGCCCGGTGCGCAGCCCTGGCCACGGTTATGCACTCACTCTCCAGCGGCTCACGCAGAGCTTCCAGTGCCGGGCGGGAGAACTCCGGCAGTTCATCAAGGAACAAGACGCCGTGATGTGCGAGCGACACCTCGCCTGGCACTGGCGGACTGCAGCCACCAACGACAGCGGCGGTCGAAGCGCTGTGGTGGGGTGCGCGAAACGGCGGCACATGGCTTAAGCGATCTGGGACTTCTGCGCGCAGTGACTGCAGCATCGCCACGTCGATGGCCTCGGCATCGGAAAGTGCCGGCAACACGCCCGGCAAACGGGATGCGAGCATGGTCTTGCCGGTGCCCGGCGGTCCGACCAGCAGTAAGTTGTGGCCACCCGCCGCGGCAATCTCCAGCGCCCGGCGTGCCCGGTGTTGGCCACGCACCTCCTTAAGGTCGGCTGCACACTCATTGGACTCGCAACCCGGCACGCTGACGGCTGCCGGCAGCGTCGTTTCATTGCGCAGAAGCCCGACAACTTCCAGCAGATGACCGGCGAGCAACGCTGGTGAGTTCTTCAGCAACGCTGCCTCACGATTGCAGGCCGCCGGCACAACCGCGCGTCTGCCCGCGGTCTCGGTGGCAACCAGTCCGGGCAACAGCGAATGGGTGGGACGCAAACGGCCGTCTAAACCCAGCTCGCCGAAGAACTCGTAGTCGCCTAGCGCTTCGTGGGGCAATTGACGAGAGGCAACCAGAATGCCAATGGCGATCGCCAGGTCGAAACGACCGCCTGCCTTGGGCAATTCGGCTGGCGCCAGACTCACGGTCACCCGGTGATCAGGAAACTCGAACCCGGATTCGGCGATGGCTGCCCGCACGCGTTCCCGGCTCTCACGCACTGCTGTCTCGATCAGGCCGACGATGAGCAGCGCCGGCAACCCTCGCCCCGCATGGACCTCGACAGTGACCAGGGGTGCGCTGACGCTCAGGCTACCCCGCGTGTAGACGGTCGCCAGCGCCACGCGGGAACCTTAAACGTCTGCTCGCGCTTGGCGACGACAGGCTACTGAGACTGCCTGCTGGCCTCGTGCTCGGCGAGCTGTTTTTCTACCTCAGCCAGTTTCTCCCGGGTACGTTCCAACACCCGGCGCTGCACATCGAACTCCTCGCGCGTTACCAAATCGAGCCGGCCCAGCGCAGATTGCAGTGCGGCCGCAAAGTTCTTCTCCAGATCATCGGCGGCAGCGCCGACACCAGGTGGCACGCGCGCGGCCAGCTGCCGGGCCAGTTCAGATACAAAAGACGTGTCCACAGCGCTGGTCTCCTTGGTTTTTCCGTCGACGGGTCGCCCCCGCTGCTCTGGGGAAAGCCAACGCCACCAGCTTTGCCCCATCAATCAGCACGCGGTCATGCCCGTGCTCCAGGATGGTGCGATCTGTGCGGCGGCGCTGAAGCGAAACGCCCGCAATCCGTTGATTTTGGCCCCATACGGTAGTTGGCACGAAAACTGCTTAGACCGGGCGGGGGGAGTGCGGATGGTGACAGCCAGCCGGCTCTGTCGCAAAGCTCAATTTAAGGACAAACGATGAACAAAATGTGGTTGGCCCTTGCGGCCGTGGTGTATGCCACTCCAACTCTGGCCGTGGAATTCACGGCAAACGGCGGTCTCAACTCGGAGTACATCTTCCGCGGTATTCCGCAGTCGGATGGCAAGGCGGCTGCCTTCGGCGGCTTTGATCTCACGCAATCGGGTTTCTACCTCGGTACCTGGGGATCAACAGTTGACGGTGCCAGCGTCGAAGGCTCTCTGCCGATGATGGTGATGGGCGGCGAATCCGTCAGCGCCGCGCCAGGGCTTGGCGATAGCGGACTTGAGGTCGACTTCTACGGCGGCTACGGCGGCGAAATCGGTGACTTCAGCTACTCGCTGGGCTTCACGCTGTACCGGTATACCGACGACTTCGACGACAACTACGACGAAATCAACCTCGGCGTCGGCTGGGGCCCGTTGAGCCTGGATGTCGCCGTTGGTGAGTACGACAACTTTGGCGGCCCGGTAATGGACTATCAGTTCTATCTGATCACGGCCGAGCACAACGGGCTGTACGCCAGCGTCGGTATTTTTGAGGATGACTTCGACGGCAATTACTACGAAGCCGGTTACGGCAACACGCTGACCGTCGGCGACACCGATCTGTTCGACTACAACTTCTCCGTCATTTACAGCGATGACACGCTGCTCGGCGGTGAGGACGACGTCAATATCGTCGCCCAGATCACTAAAGGCTTCACGCTGTTCAGTAACTGATAAAACCCGGCGGGTGCGTCAGCACCCGCCGGTATTTCGGGGAACCGACATGAAACTCATTACCGCAATCATCAAGCCCTTCAAGCTCGACGATGTCCGTCAGGCCGTCGCCGATATTGGTATCCAGGGCATTACCGTCACCGAAGTTAAGGGTTTTGGGCGCCAGCGTGGCCATACCGAGCTCTATCGAGGTGCCGAATATGTGGTCGACTTCCTGCCGAAAACGAAACTTGAGATGGCTGTCGCTGATGACGTAGCCGAGCAGGTTGTTGAGGCCATCGTAAACACTTCACGCACCGGCAAGATCGGCGACGGCAAGATTTTTGTCGCCAATCTCGAAGAAGTCGTGCGGATCCGCACCGGGGAAACGGGTGCTGAGGCGGTTTAAGCCTCAATAATAAGGAGCAAGAACAGTGGATCAGGTCATTGAACTCAGCTACGCGCTGGATACCTTCTACTTTCTGGTATGCGGAGCCCTGGTCATGTGGATGGCAGCGGGCTTTACCATGCTGGAATCTGGACTCGTCCGTGCCAAAAACACGGCCGAGATTCTCACCAAGAACGTGGGCCTCTACTCGATCGCCTGCATCATGTACATGCTGTGCGGCTACGGCATCATGTATGGCGACGGTAACGGCGTCATACCCAGCATCAGCATGCTCGGCGCCAGCGACAACACCGCCGCCGAAGTGATCGCGAGCGGCGGCGACACTTATTACTCAAACCTGTCGGACTTCTTCTTCCAGGTTGTGTTTGTGGCTACGGCCATGTCAATCGTGTCCGGTGCCGTGGCCGAGCGCATGAAGCTGTGGTCGTTCTTCGCGTTCGCGGTCATTCTCACGGGCTTCATCTACCCGGTGCAGGGTTACTGGAAGTGGGGCGGCGGCTTCCTCGACGAACTTGGCTTCCTCGACTTCGCGGGATCAGGTGTTGTGCACATGTGCGGCGCGGCGGCGGCGATTGCCGGTGTCATCCTGCTGGGTGCCCGCAAGGGTAAGTACGGCAGCGACGGCAGCGTGCGCGCTATTCCGGGTGCCAACCTACCGCTGGCGACCCTGGGTACGCTGATTCTCTGGCTCGGCTGGTTTGGCTTCAACGGCGGCTCGGAACTTAAAGTCTCCGACGTAGCCGAAGCGAATGCCGTCGCCCTGGTGTTCGTCAACACCAACATGGCGGCCGCTGGCGGCCTGATCGCCGCGGTGGTGCTTGCGCGACTGTGGTTTGGCAAGGCCGACCTGACGATGGCGCTCAACGGCGCGCTCGCCGGGTTGGTTGCCATCACGGCCGAACCGCTGACGCCGACGCCGGTGCTCGCCACCATAATCGGTGGCATTGGTGGCCTGATCGTCGTGCCGTCGATCATCTTCATGGACCGCACGTTCAAGATCGATGATCCGGTCGGCGCAATCTCAGTGCACGGCGTGGTCGGCATCTGGGGACTACTGGCTGTATGCCTGTCGAACCCGGACGCCTCGCTGGTGGCGCAGCTCACCGGCATCGGCGTGATCCTGAGCTGGGTACTGGTCACGAGCTTCGTGGCCTGGTTTGCGATCAAGGCCATCGTCGGCATCCGGGTTTCCGAGGAAGAGGAATACGAAGGCGTCGACCTCGGAGAATGCGGCCTGGAAGCCTACCCAGAGTTCACGAAAGCTCCCGAGTAACCCCCCGGCAGGACCCCAGGCACTACCTGAGTCCTGCAATCCCGGCGCCCGCAGTACCTGGTACTGCGGGCGTCTTCTTATGCAAAACAGTCGCAACCGTGAACTGATTCAACGCGCCTCGGCGCTTGGCGCCAGCATACTCTTGCACTCAGAATACGCCACAGATTATGGCGAGTAGCGGAGTTCCCGCCCATGCAAAAACTCACCCTCCTCGGCTCCACCAGCCTATTGCTCCTCGCCGCACTGATGGCGATGCCAGCAGCCGCGAACGACTTCAGTGTTTACAAGTGGGTAGACGGCGACGGCGTTCCGCAGTACACCGACCGTCCTCCGGCCTCAGCTGACGCGGAGCAAACGGACGTGCGCTCGCAGCGCACCGACCTCGATAACCTCCAGGCGCGCGTTGGCAATCAGGCGGACATCAATAGCGAACGCGCCGCGCAGCGCGACCAGGCTCGCGAGGATGCCGATGAAGCCGAGAAGCTCCGCGCGCAAACGCGGGCTGAACGGCAAGCCAACTGCGTGGAAGCCCGCGAGCAGCTGGAGACTTACGAAACCTCACGCCGGCTCTACCGGCCCGGCGCTGATGGCGAGCGGGAGTATCTGAGCGACGATGAGCTAACCCAGGTGCGTGTTGATGCACGGGCCGCTGTCCGCGAGTGGTGCGGCTAGCACGCGGTTACTTCAAGCTCGATCTCCTACAGCCACCAACGGCGGCTTGGGGTATCCTCAGCCGAACTTCGCAAGATGGTTGCGGTGGCCAAAGTCAGCGAACAAGCCGACGGGTTTTATCTGCCTAACCTGTGCACCCCCAGCGCGTCGCTGGGCGTTGTTCTCGTCGCAGAACTGGTTGCCATCTGTCTGACACTCGCCCGGCAGCCTGCCTGGGACGTGTTCTTTGTCGATCTGGCCAAAACATCGCTGCTGTTGCTGTGGATGGCGCTGACGGTTGCGGTCGTTCTGTGCGCGTTGCGCCAGCGCCTGGGTCAATTTCCTGTGACGACGGCCAGCGTGCTGACCTTTGCAACCGTATTGGCGGTTATCGGCGTGGTGTCGGCAGGCATCATTATCATCGGGCGCGTGTATGACAGCGTCTGGTTCCCAACCGACTACGTTTTTTTCCTGACCCGCAACCTTGCACTTGGCGCCGTGATAACGGGGCTGATGCTGCGCTACTTCTATGTCGCGCATCAGTGGCAGTGCAACGTGGAGCGCCACGCCGCTACCCGCATTCACGCGCTGCAGGCGCGTATCCGTCCGCATTTCCTCTTCAACAGCATGAACACCATTGCTGATCTGACACGGACTAATCCCGCAGCTGCTGAGGCAGCGGTTGAAGATCTGGCCGATTTGTTCAGAGCATCATTGCGCGATGGCCGTGAGCTTGTGCGGCTCGATCAGGAGCTGGAGATCACGAGGGTTTATCAGCGCATGGAAGAGCAGCGTCTCGGGGACCGGCTGCAGGTAGACTGGGACATCGACGAGCTGCCGGGCGATGCGCGGATTCCGGGCCTCACGTTGCAACCACTGTTGGAGAATGCGATTTACCACGGGATCGAGCCTTTGCCGAAGCCAGGATGCGTGCAGATTTCCGGGCGCCGCAAGGGCGACATGATTTATCTCTCGGTGCGCAATCCGCTCCCGGTAGATGACCTGCGCGCCGGGCCTGGCAACCGCATCGCAGTGGAAAACATTCGCGAGCGGCTGGAGCTGGCCTTCGGGCCGCGCGCAGGTTTGTCGACGGCCATCGACGCGACACACTACCAGGTCAGCATTGCCCTGCCGCACACGGCATGAAACGGATTAACTCGAGCACTGCCGGTTAGCCGCCGATGTCACCCACCCGCATAGTAATCGCCGACGACGAGCAGCCCGCGCGCGATCGTCTGCGCCGCCTGGTCGATGAGCTGGACGACTGCGTGGTTGTCGGCGAGGCGCCGCACGGCAAAGCCGCGCTGGATATCTGTGCAAGCGAGAACCCGGACGTACTGCTGCTGGATATTCGTATGCCCCAGATGGACGGCATCGAAACGGCGCGCCATCTGTCGAGGCTGAAGGAATCACCCGCCGTGATCTTCACCACGGCCTACGACAGCTATGCCATCGATGCTTTTGATGCAGAGGCGGTGGGCTATCTGCTTAAGCCGGTGCGCCGCGAACGGCTGCTGCGTGCGCTGCACCGCGCTGGCCAGCTCAGCCGGCCACAGGCTGACGGGGTGGCTCAGCGTCAACCGGACCAAGCGCCGCGCAATGCAGTCTGCGTGCGCAAGGCAAGCGGGCTCAGGCTGATCCCCATCGAAGAGATCCGCTATTTTCATGCTGAGCAAAAATACGTCACGGTCAATCACCTGCAGGGCGAAGATCTGCTCGATGAACCGCTAAAGGATCTGGCCGCTGAGTTCAGCCAACGCTTTATTCGCATCCATCGCAGTGTGCTGATCGCCGTAGATTTCCTTGATCGGATGGAAAAGAACTCCACCGGGCAATACGAGGTATGGATGCGCGGCTGCGACGGGTCGCTGCCCGTGAGCCGCCGGCACATTACTGACGTGAAGCTCGTCCTGAGACGCCCCAACCGCTAGAAGGCTGCTTTACAAGCCGCAGTCGGTCCGATACCTCGTTGAGGAACACCTCAGCATGCTCATTCTATGGGCTTACGTATTCCCCTATACACTGCGCTTTCTTGCTGTCCCTCACCTGGGCTGGCCCTCGCCTGCAACTCGTGCAACGCTCTCCTAGCCGCCTGGCTTGAAGCTTGTGGCTGGTCGCGCTTCCCGCCGGTCGCTGGCAGAATGAACGCCTGACCGGCCATCCGACACGCTCGCCATGAATGAGGAAAACTCTAAAGACGCGGTCGCCCAGACGGCAGCCGAACCCGAGGCACCCAAGCCGGAGCCCCCGCAAGACCCCTCACCACCAGCCGCGCAGAAAGGCCGGGGCAACGGCGTAGCCATCCTGGCACTACTGCTCGCCCTGGCAGCGGCCGGCGGATCCGGCTACCTGTGGTACCAACAACAGCACCAACAAACGACTCTGGCCGGTGTCACCGGACTTGAGACAGCTGCCGGGCAGCGTGCGCTGGAAATCGCGAACCTGGGTGACCGGCTGCGCGAATCACAGCGCAATGACGACCGGCTTGAACAGGATCTCGCTGAACTCGTCGGCGATCTCAACAGCCAGCGTTCGCGGCTCGATGAGCTGCCCGCCCGCCTGAGCCGGATCGAAAATGCGCTGGAGAACGTGCCCGGTATTGCCGACAAGGCGCGCACGGCCTGGCTACTTTCGGAAGCCGAGTACTTCCTCAAGGTGGGCAACGCGCAGCTCGCACTGGCGCACAACCCCGACGCGGCGCTTCGGGCACTCGAACTGGCCGATGAAAAACTTCGCGACGTTGGCGACCCGGGTCTGACCCGGGTGCGTGCGCTGATCGCGGAGGAAAGCACTGCGTTGCGCGCCCTGCCCAGACCCGACGCAGAAGGCATCGCCCTCAAGCTCGCCGCATTGGCACGGTCACTGCAGGCACTGCCAATGGCGGCGCAGAATCCCGCCAGCTTTGGCCGCAGTGGCGGCGCGGATGCGGAACTTTCCGGTCTTGCCCGCGCGTGGTCAGCCATCAAGCAGGCGTTCTCTGGCCTCGTGCTGGTGAAGCGAACCGACGAGGTGGTCGTGCCGTTGCGTACCCCTATAGAAGAGTCGCTGCTGTTGAGGTCGCTCGAAACCGAAATGGCGCTGGCGCGGCTAGCGCTGGTTCGCGGAGAGGGTGGCCTGTACCGCAACGCGCTGAGTGGCGTGGCCAGCAACCTGCGCCGGCATTTCGATATCGAGGCCAGCAGCGTGCGCACTACGCTCGACCAGCTCGATGAGCTCGGCACGGTGGAAATGGCCGAAGACCTGCCGGATATCTCCGGCTCGCTGACGCTGTTGCGCCGCCTGGCCACCGATCAGGTCGCCGGCTGATGCGTTTCGGACTGCTGGTTCTCCTCACGCTGGCCGCCGGGTCGGTGCTGACGCATTTTCTGCTTGAGGACAACGGCTATGTGCTGCTGAATTTCCGCGGCTACTCGGTCGAGATGTCCATCCCCATCCTCGCGTTCCTGTTAATTGTCTTCTACCTGCTCGTGCGACTGCTCGTGCGCGTCTGGCAGGCACCGCGAGCGTTGGGTGAAGCCGCTGCGCGGGCCAGCGCCAGGCGCACCAGCAAACGCACGGCAGCGGGCCTTACCGCTCTGGCTGATGGCCGGCTGGCGCGCGGCGAACGCCTGCTCACGAAAGCCGCGGCCAGCAGTACTTCGCCCGTGCTCCACTACCTGGAAGCGGCCCGGGCTGCGCAGATGCAGGGTGACCATGAGCGCCGCGACACGTGGCTGCGCATGGCGTACGAACAAGACACTCAGGGTGCCAATGCCGTATTGCTGACGCAGGCGGAACTGCAGCTGGCCGCCGGCGAACGCGAGAAAGCGCTGGCCAGTCTCAATCGCATTCTGGAGAAACAGCCGCGCCATCCGGAAGCCCTGCGCAGCCTGGCTGCGTTGCGCCACGAAGATCAGGACTGGCCCGCGCTGGCTGATCTGCTCCCGGCACTCCGTAAGCTGCCTTCGCTCCCAAAATCCCAGCTCGAAACGTGGACAATTGCCAGTGGTGTGGGCCTGTTGAGTGAGGCGGAGATCGACCGCAGCGGCATCGAGCGCTGCTGGCAAACGCTGCCGCGGTCACTGCGCAAAGATCCCGGCCTGCTGGGTGCCCGCCTTGACGCGCTGGCACGCGTGGGGGCCAGCAAAGAGGCGGAAGCTGAAATCCGCAAGGCGTTGCGCGCAACCTGGGATCAGCGTCTCGTGCAGCTTTACGGTGAGCTCGAGCTGCCCGATGCGAGCAAGCAGCTTGGCCGCCTGGAGGGCTGGCTAAAAACCCACCCCGATGATGCCGTGCTGCTGCTGGCCGCAGGCAAAGCCTGCGTGCGGAACAAACTCTGGGGTAAGGCGCGCAGCTACTTTGAATCGAGCCTGGCTGCCCGGCCTACGCCCGAGGGCTACGGCGAACTGGGCCAGCTCATGCTGAAGCTGGGCGAAGACGCGGCGGCAACAGAAGCTTTCCGGCAAGGCCTGAACCTGGGCGAGGGACGCGACACCGGTCTGCCGCGGTTGCAGGCCGACCCACCGTTGGCCACCGCAACGGCGGCGTCAAACGACTAGCTTTCGGCAGTCTGCGTTAACGCAGACCGGGATGGCGAACAGTCAGGGCTGACTGCGTTTGCTTTCTACCCAGGACAACAACGGCCCCCATTGTTCCCAGTCAGGCCAGGCCAGGTACTCCGGCAGCTCCCAGACGCCCAACCCACGCGTGTAGGCGCGCACGTAGTTCTGTGCTTCGCGCAGCGCAGCGATGTACGGAATCCGCAGGCGATCCAGGAATTCGTCCAGCTCCTCAAAGATCAGTGTGTTCTCTCGCACCCGGTTGGCAATCACCGCGACCTTGGCCTGCTTCTTCTTCACACGGCTGTTGTTCTTCAGCTCTTCAAGAAACTTCTTCACCGCGAGCATGTCGATGCTTGATGGCAACACCGGGACAAGAATCGTCTCTGCGTGGTGCATCAGTTCGGTAAGCTCCGGACCGTGTGAACGCGCAGGTGCGTCGATCACGGCCACGTCAGCCGAGCGTGGCAGGTGCTTGAGGCCGTCCTTATAGCCAGCGACGCCGATGATCTCTGGTCTGGCTGCGGGGCGCCGCTCCAGCCAGTCGAGACTGGAGGCCTGGGGGTCATAGTCAACTAAGGCGGTGGACAGCTCAGCCTCGGCAGCGAAGTAAGCCGCGAGGTTGGTCGCCAGGGTGCTTTTGCCGCAGCCCCCTTTCGGATTGAGGACCATGATATGGCGCATTTGTTATTCCTTCTTGCCATGCAGCGAGGCCGTAAACTTAAACAGGCATTTAACAAAAGTCCAACATCCGCCGGGAACCCACAGCCTGCCTGATGTTCAGGCTCTTCTATAATGGCTGACCCAAGAGTAAACGCGAGCTGGGTGCCCGTTGGAGACCGCATGTCCCTGGCCTTTACAAAGATGCACGGACTCGGCAACGACTTCATGGTCGTGCCGGCGACCTCGCAGGCGCTTATCAGTAGCGAGACAATCTCGCGCCTCGCCGATCGGCGGACGGGCATCGGGTTCGACCAGTTGCTCTGGTTAGAGGCGCCCAAGGCACCGGAAGCTGATGTCTACTACCGCATCTTTAATGCTGACGGCAGTGAAGCAGAGCAGTGCGGCAACGGCGCCCGCTGTATCGCGCGCCTGCTTGCCGACAGCACCGGCAGAACGGACCTGCTGCTCGAGCACAGCAACGGTCTGTCGGCTGCAAAAGTCTCTGCAAATGGGCGCGTCAGCGTGGCGATGGGGGAACCCGACTTTCGCCCCTCGGCTCTGCCCTTCACGGCGCCCGCCCAGGCTGATGCGTATACCGTCGACGTCGCGGGTGAACCGGTCGAAGTTCGCGTCGTTTCGATGGGCAATCCCCATGCCGTGGTCTTTGTCGACGACATACAGACAGCGCCAGTGGCGCAGCTCGGCCCCGCATTGGAGCGGCACGAGCGCTTCCCCAACCGTGCTAACATCGGCTTCGCACAGTTGATCGACGCCGCGCATGTGCGATTACGGGTTTATGAGCGTGGCGTCGGAGAAACCCAGGGCTGTGGCACGGGCGCCTGCGCAGCGATGGCTGTTGGGCGTGCCGCCGGCAGATTGGGAAATGAAGTTGAAGTCGCGTTGCCTGGCGGCTTAGTCACCGTCGCCTGGGCAGGCGCCGGTCAGCCTCTATGGCTTACCGGCGAAGCCATTTGTGTGTTCGAGGGCACTGTCAACGTATGAGCACAGTAAACCAGCGCCAGCAAGACCATGATGCGCTCACGGAGTTAGACGTCGTGAGCTACCTGCAGGCCCATCCTGATTTCTTTGAGGCCCATCCGAAACTTCTGGAAACACTGCGGCTTCCCCATCGCACCGGCGGCCCGGCTGTTTCGCTGGTAGAAAAGCAAGTGGCCGTGTTGCGCCAGGGCCGGCTCAAGCTGGAACGGCAGCTACGCGATCTGGTAGAGGTCGCGCGCTCGAACGACGAGCTGGCGGCGCGCATTCATGGGCTGGCCGTTGAACTGATGCGTCGTCCGGACACCCTAAGCGCCATCGAGTGTGTTGAGGAACAGCTCCGGCTGAGCTTCAAGGCTGATCGTTCGGTGTTGGTGCTGTTTGACCGGCAAAGCGAGTTCGACGACACGCGGTTTCTGCGCTTGCTCGATCGCAACGACGAACGGATGGCGCCGTTTAAAACCTTTATCGAGTCCGGCAGCGCGCGCTGCGGGCGAGTTCGCGATGCGCAGCACAGCTTCCTGTTCGGCGACGATGACGTGGAAATTGGCTCGGTCGCACTGCTACCTCTCGGTAACCCGGATGGGCAGGGCATGCAGGGGTTTCTCGCCATCGGCAGCCGCGACGCCGATCATTTTCATCCGGGCAAAAGTATCGACTTTCTTGAAAAGCTGGGTGAACTAGTGACCTGTGCGCTCAACCAGACGGCGAGCGCGGCCTAGGCCTTACCACCGCTGGCCATGGAGAGCGGCCACACTCAGCAGATCGACGCCTTTCTGGAGCATCTGGCCCTAGAGCGCCGCGTCTCTGCGCATACCGTCAAGGCCTACCGGCGCGACCTTACCTGCCTGACCAAGTTCTGCGAAGACGCGGGCGTGGCAAGCTGGGAAGAACTCCAGGGCCATCATCTGCGCCGCTACGCCGCGGTCAGCCATGCTTCTGGCTTAAGCCCCCGGAGTATTCAGCGGCGCTTATCTGGTGCCCGCAGCTTTCTTGACTACCTCATTCGGGAAGGCGCGCTGAAAGCCAATCCAGGCGTTGACGTGCGCGCCCCGAAAACGGCGCGCACATTGCCCGACACGCTGGACGTCGATCAGATGAGCCGGCTGCTGCAGATTCCCGGCGACGATGTGATCAGCCGGCGTGACCGGGCCATGCTGGAACTGCTGTATTCCTCGGGGCTCAGGCTGGCCGAACTGGTTGACCTTGAGCCCGCGGACGTCGATCTCGACGATGCCACCGTGCGCGTGACCGGCAAGGGCCGCAAGACGCGCATTATTCCGGTGGGCAGGAAAGCCCGTGTGGCACTGAAGGATTGGCTGGCAAGCCGCTGCGAGCTGGCGGATCCCGAGGCAAGCGCCCTGTTTGTGGGGGTGCGCGGCCGGCAGATCAGTCCGCGCACGGTGCAGCGCCGGGTGCGACACTGGGCCGCTCAAGCAGGCTTGCCGCGGCGCGTCTACCCACACCTTTTCCGGCACAGTTTCGCCACCCACCTGCTCGAATCCAGTGGCGATCTGCGGGGCGTGCAGGAACTGCTGGGCCACGCGGACATCAGCACGACCCAGGTCTATACCCACCTTGATTTCCAGCATTTAGCCCAGATATATGATCAGGCGCATCCCCGCGCCAGCCGCAAGGGCAATAACGACGAGTGAATGATGGGCAGACCGCCGCGTGGTCCGCCCTCTCAATCAGCCTGATCACGCACCGAGGACAGCGTGCCTCTGTCGCTTGCAAGCAATGCAGTCCGGCATTTCCGGCTTCAGGTTGTCTACCTTAAGGAAAGCTCATGGAACAATTTCGAGGCACCACCATTGTCTCCGTCCGCCGGGACGGCGTAGTCGCCGTCGGCGGTGATGGCCAGGTCAGCATGGGCAATACCGTGATGAAAGGTAATGCCCGCAAGGTCAGGCCGCTTGCGAACGGAAAAGTGCTGGCGGGTTTCGCAGGCGGCACGGCGGATGCCTTTACGCTATTCGAACTGTTCGAGGGCAAGCTCGAACAGTTCGGCAACCTGACGCGCGCCGCCATTGAGCTGGCGAAAGACTGGCGCACCGACCGGCGCCTGCGTCGTCTTGAGGCGCTGCTGTGCGTAGCCGATGACGAAAGCTCGCTGATCATCTCCGGCAATGGCGATGTCATTGAACCTGAGGACACCCTGATGGCCATCGGCTCCGGTGGGCCATTCGCCCAATCCGCTGCGCGCGCCTTGCTCGATAACACCGAACTTTCCGCGCCTGAAATCGTGCAGAAAGCGCTCGAGATCGCCGCGTCTGTCTGCGTCTATACAAATAACAACATCATTGTTGAAACACTGCCGAAGAAGTAGCTGCTCATGTCGCAAATGACTCCACGGGAAATTGTTCAGGAACTGGACAAGCACATCATTGGCCAGGATGACGCCAAGCGCGCGGTCGCTATCGCGCTGCGCAACCGCTGGCGGCGCATGCAGGTAGAAGACGATCTGCGCAATGAGATTACGCCGAAGAATATTTTGATGATGGGTCCGACCGGTGTCGGCAAAACCGAGATCGCCCGCCGTCTGGCAAACCTCGCCAAAGCGCCTTTCATCAAGGTGGAAGCAACGAAATTCACTGAAGTCGGCTACGTGGGCCGGGAAGTCGACAGCATTGTGCGGGATCTCGCCGATGCGGCAGTGAAGTTGGCGCGTGAGACCGAGATGCACAAGGTGCGGCACCGGGCCGAAGACGCGGCTGAGGAGCGCGTGCTGGATGCCCTGCTCCCACCCCCGGCCAACTCCCTGGGCCAGCCGGAAAGCCCGGGTGAGAACGATACACGTCAGAAATTTCGCAAGAAGCTGCGCGAGGGCGACCTTGATGACAGGGAAATCGAAATCGAGGTAAGCGCCAATCCCATCGGAGTGGAAATCATGGCGCCGCCGGGTATGGAAGAAATGACCAGTCAGCTGCAGGGCATGTTTCAAAACATGTCTACCGGCAAAACACATACACGCAAGATGAAGGTGAAGGATGCACTCGAAGTGCTGCGCGATGAAGAAGCCGGCCGGCTGGTAAACGAGGAAGAGATCAAGCTACAGGCACTGAAGAATGTCGAAGAAAACGGCATCGTGTTCGTTGATGAGATCGACAAGGTGGCCCGACGGACTGACACGACAGGTGCCGATGTCTCTCGCGAGGGTGTGCAGCGCGATCTGCTGCCGCTGGTGGAAGGCTGCACGGTCAATACCAAGTACGGAATGATCAAAACCGACCACATTCTGTTCGTTGCCTCGGGGGCTTTTCACACAGCGAAGCCGGCAGATCTCATACCTGAGCTGCAGGGCCGGTTTCCCATTCGCGTTGAGCTGGCGGCACTAACCAGTGATGACTTCGAACGCATCCTGACTGAGCCTGATGCCTCGCTGTGCGAGCAGTACGTCGCGCTCATGGCGACGGAGGGGGTGCACCTGAGTTTCGACAGCGCAGGTGTTCGCCGACTGGCCGAGATTGCCTTTCAGCTGAATGAGCAAAACGAAAACATTGGCGCGCGCAGGCTGCATACCGTCATGGAGCGTCTGCTCGAATCGATTTCGTTTGAGGCGGCTGACAAGAGCGGCCACGCGGTAACGGTGGATGCGGACTATGTCGATCGGAATCTCGGCGAACTCGTACAGGACGAAGACCTGAGCCGGTATATTTTGTAGCGCGCGTCGAGGTCAGGCCCCAGACTCGGGGCGCAAGCCCGCAGTCCTGGCGGAACCGGTACACTACCGGGCCAAAAGAACGAGTCGTCATGGCGAACGAGCACCCCGACACCACCCACTTCGGTTACGAGACCGTGCCGGTGGCCGAAAAAGGCCAGCGCGTTCGGGCCGTGTTCGATTCAGTTGCCGGCAACTACGACCTGATGAACGACCTGATGTCGGGTGGTCTGCACCGGCTTTGGAAGCGCTTCGCGCTGAGCCGCACCGGCCTGAGGCCAGGTCAGCAGGCACTTGATGTAGCCGGCGGCACGGGCGACCTTACTGCCGGCTTGTGCCGGCAGGTTGGCCGCGACGGCCACGTCACGCTGACCGATATCAACGGGGCGATGCTGTCGGCAGGACGGCAGCGGCTGACCAACGAGGGCTTCGTACGCAACTTAAGCATCGTCCAGGCTAATGCCGAGAATCTTCCGTTCCCGGACGAGCATTTTCATGCCATCACTATTGGTTTTGGGCTGCGCAATGTCACCGATAAGCAGGCGGCGCTTAACTCCATGGCGCGCTGCCTGCGGCCGGGCGGCCGACTGATCGTGCTGGAGTTTTCCCGGCCCGTGCTCAAACTGATCGAGCCGCTTTACGAACTCTACTCGTTCAGAATTTTGCCCGCTCTTGGCGAACGCATTGCCGGCGATGCCGACAGCTACCGGTACCTCGCTGAGTCCATTCGCATGCATCCGCCGCAGGAGGAGCTGCTGGGCATGATGCGCAAAGCCGGCCTCGAAGACTGCCGCTATCACAATCTGAGTGCCGGCATTGTTGCCGTCCATCTTGGCTTCCGCTACTGACAGTCAGGACTGGTTGTCGCCTCTGGTTGCGGCGATCAATCGCGGGATAGAAACCTCTGCATCCGCACGTGCGCTCGCCCGCGAACTCCACGGCAGGTCGATCGCCTTAACCGTGGTACCGCCGGGATTACGCGCACATCTATCCATCGACGAACAGCGCGCAAGCGTTGCAATCGGCAATGACGAGGCGGCGGATGTGGAGATCAACGGTGGGCCCTTCAGCCTGCTGCGTGCCCTTCTCGGGGACAGCGAGGCGCTTGCGCGGGCACGCCAGATAGAGCTGCAGGGCGATGCCGAGCTTGCCCAGCAGTTCAGTACGCTGGCTTCCATGGCGAGCCCCGATATCGAAGAGCTGCTGTCGCGCGCGGTCGGCGATGTCGCCGCGCATCAGGCGGGTGAAGCTTCGCGGGGCCTGGCACAGTGGGTTACGCGCGCACGGGTGAGTATTGATCGCAGCCTGTCCGAGTTTCTGCAGGAAGAGCGTCGTGACCTGCCCACCCGTTTTGAGGTCGAGGAGTTTCTCGTCGATGTGGATGAATTGAGCAGCGACGTCGAGCGAGCCGCGGCCCGACTGAAGCGATTACAGGCACGGGCTGAAACGTCATGAAGCGTCTGCGCCTGCTTCTGCGGTTGATTGGCATTCAACGCGTGCTGCTGCGCCATGGGCTCGATGAGTGGGTGAGTGAGACCCACCTGCTCCGCCCTTTGCGTTGGCTGTTTCTGCTTTCACCCACCGCGTGGGGCAGCGCCCGCCGCGAGGGACCGCGGGCCGTGCGCATCCGCGAGGCGCTGGAAGAGCTTGGCCCTATCTTCGTCAAGTTCGGCCAGTCTGTTTCCACGCGCCGTGACCTGTTGCCCGAGGATATCGGCGCGGAGCTGGCCAAGCTGCAGGATCAGGTACCGCCGTTCCCTGGCGAAGTGGCGCTGGCCATGGTCGAGGCTGCTTACGGCCAGCCGGTCGGTGATGTATTCGCAGAGTTCAACGCGGAGGCGCTTGCGGCTGCTTCTATTGCCCAGGTGCATGTCGCCCGGCTCAAGAGTGGCGAGGAGGTGGTCGTCAAACTGCTGCGCCCGAATGTACGTGAGCGAATAGAACGCGATATTGAAGTGCTACAGGCCTTCGCGCGATTGGCGCAGCGCTACTGGGCGGAGAGCCGGCGGCTGCGGCCCACGGAAGTAGTCGACGAATACGAAAAAACCGTTTACAACGAACTGGACCTGCTCCGCGAAGCCGGCAATGCCTCTCAACTCGGGCGTAACTTTGCCGGGTCTACCCAGATGTACGTCCCCCATGTCTACTGGGATTACTGCCGCGCGGACGTCATGGTCATGGAACGCATCCACGGCATTCCGATCAGCGACATGGCCGCCATGCGCGCCGCCAATACCAACATCAAACTGCTCGCCGAGAACGGTGTAGAGATATTCTTCACTCAAGTGTTCCGCGACAACTTTTTTCATGCGGACATGCATCCCGGCAACATCTTCGTTGATATCTCAAACCCCGAAGAACCACGCTATGCGGCGGTGGACTTCGGGATTGTCGGTACGCTGGAGGCGCGTGACCGGCGCTACCTGGCGGAAAACTTTCTGGCCTTCTTCGATCGCGACTACAAGCGCGTCGCGCAGTTGCACGTCGATTCAGGCTGGGTGCCCGCCGGCACTCGCGTGGACGAGCTGGAATCAGCCGTGCGCAGCGTGTGCGAACCGATTTTCAACAAGCCACTAAAAGAAATTTCCTTTGCCCAGGTGTTGATACGGCTTTTTCAGGTCGCCCGGCGCTTCAATATGCAGGTACAGCCGCAACTGATTCTGCTGCAAAAAACGCTGGTGCAGATTGAGGGGCTTGGACGCGATCTCTACCCCGACCTGGACCTGTGGGAAACGGCACAGCCCGTGCTGAAGCGCTGG
>JANQPY010000051.1 GCA_028285245.1 Gammaproteobacteria bacterium
GGTCGGCCGAAACTCGCGATATTCCGAGTTGGTAATTTCGCGTCTCGCCAGATAGAAATCATGCGTCAGACGCACGCTTCGCTGCGATTCGTTCGCGCGACGCCCCTGCTCACGGCGGCTGGTACCCATCTGGAACTCACCGGCCCGGATGAGCACCAGCTCCAGACCCTGGCCGGTGGCCACGGTGCTTGGCGTTTGCGCAAGCACCGCCTGGCTCTCAGTAAGCAGCGTGATGTCCAGTTCCTGTGGCAGACCAGGTTTCGGCGTGACCGTTTGCGACGCGAGCGCGAAGCCGGGCTTGCGCAGCTCAATCGTGTGCGGGCGCGCCGGCAGGTTCAGCGTTTGACCGGCTTCGCCCACCTCACCGCGCGAACGGCCGTCGATCAACAGTTCGGCATCCGCCGGTGTGGCGCGCACGGTCACCTCGCCGCTGCGCGCTTCAAGTTGAAGCTGCAGCGTACGGCCCTGGCGGGATTCCAGCGTAACGCTGCGGGTAACGCTGGCGAAACCGGGCTTGGACACGATCACCTTGTAGGTACGGTCTGGCCGCAGTTCTGCCTCGACCGGTGTATTGCCCCGGTAGCGGCCATCAACGCTCACCGCCGCACCTGCCGGACGAGTCACAACGGTGAGGATGCCGTCTGCTTCCTTAAGCACCACCGGCTCAAGTTCGACGACCTCGCCTGCCTCCACGGTGAGCAACTGCCGGTGCAGCTTGTAACCATCGAGCTGCACCAATAGTTCACGGCTGCCGGCCAGGACCGGCACAGTGGCCGGTGACACACCCAACTCGTCGTCGCCCACGCTTAAGCTCGCGCCCGGCGGCTCAGTGACAACACGCACATCAGCCCAGGCTGGTTCAAGCTCAGCAACATAGTCTTGTCGCTGCCCTAAACCGACGACGTCGATGGTTTCTGCAAACGGCAAGTATCGCTCTGCTTCAATGCGCAGGGCATGCGGTCCCGCGGTGATGCCGGTCGCCGTTACCGGTGCCTGCCCAAGCTCCTTGTCGTCGAGCCACACGCGCGCCTCGGCACCAACATTCGGATCTGCGGCAACACTTATCGTGATGTCACCGGGCAGTTTGGCCAGTACGTAGTCGAACTGCTGGCGCGGTTCACCGTCAACGGTGAATGCCTGTTCAGCAGCCACATAGCCATCCGCCGAAAGCGCGGCGCGATACTCTCCGGGCAACAGTAAGTAGCGATCATCGAGCCGCGGGGTCAGCAGTCCGCCCCGAATATCAATGCGCGCAGTGGATGGCTCAACGTTGATGCGTACCGAACGCGCCGCAAACAAGAAGGCCGCAACCGCGACCAGTACTGTTAACGCTGCCCAGAATCCATAGCGCGTGACCCGATTCTTTTGCTGCACCGGAGCGGCGACGGGTTCCGCCCGGCGGCGCGCTACCGGCTCAACGCGCTCACCCTCAGCCACCGCGAGATCGGGTGGAATAGTGCTGTGCTCATGGCTGTCGCCGCTGATGGTGAAGCGCCAGTGCGCTGCAGTCAGCGACACGACAACTGTGGACGAACCGGCATCGATTTCGTCGGCGTCCTCGAGCCAGCGCGTACCAGCTACCGCTTCGCCGTTAACCGTAACGGACTGCCCCGGCAGCGGCTGCACGAATAATCGGCCATCTAACGCGCCAATCTGAGCGCAGGCCCCCTGGCTAACCGGCCCGGGCAGGCGAATCTGTGTATCCGGTCCGCTGCCAACGGTGAGCGGCAGATCAGCAGCAGTGAACTCCTGCAGACCGGCGGGACCGGTAACGGTAACGGAGATGCTCAAATCCGTTCCTCGCACTGAAGCACGATGGGCGGTGTCGACCCATCGGCTGCCACCAGAAAACTCAGGCGCTTGTCGCGATAGCCATCGCGACTGCCGACGGCCGTGTAGCGACCGGGGCGCAGCGACACCACGCGATTCGTAAAGCTGCCCAGGGAGCCAACTTTGTACACCGTAACCCTGGTGGCATTGTCGGATTGGAACTGCACGGGAACCTCGAGCTTCGCAACGCGCAGCGCGGTTTCCAGCGCCGCGATCTGCTGTGTCAGGCGCGGCCCGCGCGTTGCCTGAGCGCGCGCTTCATCAGCTGCGGCTCTGGCGCGCTGCCACGCACGATCGTCGTTCAGCTCTTCTGTTGATGCCAGTGCCTTGTTGAGTGCCGTATCCAGCACCACCCGTGCCTGACTCGCCGCCAATCCTGACCGTGCAGATGCCAGATTGGGATCTATCGCAAGGCTTTGCTCGTAGGCGGCGACGGCTGCATCCCAGTCCTCGCGTTCCGCAGCCGCCTGCGCATCGGCTTCCAGTCCGACCACCCGGGCCAGGCGCTCCTCGGCGTTAACCTGGCCGAGTGCCTGCTGCGCAGCCCGATCACCGGGTGCGCTGGCGAGCGCCGCATTGAATGCCGTGCGCGCCTGGCTGTAGCGCTGGTCTGCCAGTGCTGCAAAACCCGCGGCCATTTGTTGTTCGTAGCGCGCTGTGGCGAGCGTACCCTGAGTGCGCGCAAGACCTTCGCGGGCTGCGGGCCAATCGGCGTCTATTGCCAACGCCTCTGCGTATTTTTGAGCTGCCTGGTCGAGCTGACCTTGAGACTCAAGCGCTACTGCTTCCGCCACGATGGGGAGCAGCTCGCCGAGACGGCCGGCACGCGCCAACCCGCTGATGGCCGCCTCGCTGTTACCGTTTATCGCCAGCGCCAGGGCGTAGGCAGCCTCGGCTCCGGACTGATCGCCGGCAGCTAACGCAGCGTCACCCGCAGCTAGCGCGTCGGCAAACTCCTGCTCAACGCGCGGCTTGAGCTGTTCCATCTGCCGAATGGCTTCGCGATACGCACCCGCGGCGGCCGGGTAGTTGCGCGCGCGATAATTTTGATCACCCGTTTCGGCAAGCCGTGCAGCTTCTGCCCAGTCAGCACCGCCCCATTGTTCGACCGCCACAGTGCGCAGCTCGTCCTGCAGCACCAGCAGTTCGCCCAGCACATCATCGGCCACAGCGCGCAGCGCGTCCGATGCCGCAGGATCCGGCGCGCCGGGCTCTGCTGGCGGCGGCCTGGGCGCGGGCGTGGCGACCGGCCGCTGCTCTTCAACAAACCGCGGCAGGACGAAAACCACCCCAAGCGCTACTGCCAGCAGCACGGCCAATGCGGTCATCACAGCAGCACCCGGCAAGCTGCGCCCGCGTTTCGGCGGTGGACTTGGTGTGGCGGGTGCGGGGCTGGCCCGGCGGCGAACGGGCGTGATGACATCGCTGCGGGATGAGTCCGGATAGTCACTCCGCAACTCTTCCAGGACAGCGCGCACCGGGCCCATGCCAGCCGGACGACGGCGTGGCGCTTTCTGCAACGAAGCGGCCATCAGATTGCGCAGCGGCTTGGGCAAAGCTTCGCCACTGCCATCCGTGGCCGGCAAAGCAGGCACCTCGTCGCGGATGCGCTGTGCAGTAACCTCCGGATGAAACAACGGCTCGCCGGCCATCAGCTCAAACAGCAGCGCACCAAAGCCGTAAACGTCGTCGGCTACCGCGGGCGGCTCGCCCGCGAGTTGCT
>JANQPY010000053.1 GCA_028285245.1 Gammaproteobacteria bacterium
ACTGCGACCGCGAGTACGACGCGCAGCAATGTCTCAAGCGATCGCGGTCGCTGCCGGGCCCGGTACATGCCCATGCTGGCCATGCAGAGCATCAGCAGACCAGCGAAAACGATCGCGCGGGGCAGAACGGGACCGAGGTGAAATGCGACCTGCTCTGCCTGGAACCCGGCCCGCAGCCAGGCAGCGCTCCAAAAAGCAAAACAGGCGATCACCAGATCGACCATTGCGACCAGCGTCATCGGTCTGAACAGACCGGTGAGTACCTGTTGCCAGAGCTGTCTAGGCAAGTTTCATCCCCAGGTTCGGCTTAACCCGCTCACCCGGCGTCCGGATGAACGGTGTGTCTGCAACCCCTGTGCTCGGCGAAAAAGTATACCTCGACGATCTGGCACATGGCGCTGAGGGCAGTTCAGATCTGCCAGCATGAAATGATTTCACATAAGTCACAGCGTCCGGTTTACTCCACAACCTGTAGCTCAGCATTGAGGCCCAGCTTCTCTATGTCGTGAGAAATTTCTTCTCGGTATACCGGGTTCATGACAAATACGGTGGTGGGCGCAATTTCGGTCAGTGCCTCAGGGTCCACAATCAAATGGCCGGTGCCGGCGGCAAACTGGCCCTGCTTATGTGGACTGACGTCCACCATCGCGGCGACTCGACCACCAGGCTGTAGCGCGTTCACGAAACTCACGCCCTTGGAGCCGGCGCCCCACACCACGCCCGGACTCACTTCGCTCAAGCGGGCCAGCTGGTCACCCCAGCGGCGCATGATCGCGGAGTGCGCCGACGAAAAGTCGCTGGCGACGTTGCGTATCGCCTCAGCCTGGGCCAAGGGCTGGCGAAGGTCAGGCACACGGGATTCCTGATGAGGAACGTCTGCCAGGCGAGCTTCCAGGGCCAGGTATTGGCCGCCAAAGGACTCCTCACAGCGAAGCACCTCAAATCCCGCGCGGCTAAACAGGTCAGTGAGCGAAACGTGGGTGAAGTACTGGCAGTGCTCGTAGATGAGGTCCCAGATACCGTTGCGCTCGATCGTAAACAGCGCGTTGGGCACCTCAAAGTAAACCACTGCATGCGGAGCGCTCACCAGGCTCCTCTTCAGCTCGGTTAGAAACTCGCGCGGATCAGCAATGTGCTCAAGCACCTGTCGGCAGCTCACGAAATCAGGCGCCAACTCCGCGTGGGATGAATCAAAAAACTCACGAAAAAATTGCAGATTCTTGAGCGGCTCGCCCGGCTCACGATCCGGTTCGTAACTTGGATCAAATCCGTAGCCTATGTTGTCACCCGCAGCACAGATCAGCCGCAGGAAATCGCCCTTGCCGCAGCCGATATCGACGATCCGCTTGTTCTTAAGGTCGTAACGAGTGGCCAGGTCGCTCGCCAGGTTTGCGGCGAAAGCCGAAAACGTCGGCGAGAAGTGCAGAGAGTTCTCGTAATGCTCGCCGTAAGCCAGCAGGCTCTCATCGAACTCGCTGTTAAAAAAATGACCACACCAGTCGCAGACGGCAAGACTCATGCGGCCGCTCGGCTGCGCTTTGGCTTCCGCAGAGGAAGCGTAGGTCACGTTGCAAAAAACGGGCATCTGAAGCCCGCCAAGCAGCTCGCGCGTATGGCCAGCACCGCAAACGGGACAGGGGCCCGGTGACTGGCTCCGTGCCTGACCCCGGGTCTCGCTGGAATCAGTGTCGTTCATCGGGCGTCTACAGCGCCACAATGTCGGGCTCGAGCCCTCGCTCGCCCAGCATACCGCCAATCTCATCGGCGTAAATGGCATTCATGACAACGACGCAGTCAGGTTTCACTGCGACCAAGTCATCGGGTCCAACGATCCGCTGACCCGTTCCTGGCATGAAGTAACCCTGGCGATGCGGATTGATATCCACCACATGCTCAATGGCGTCGCCAATACCAAGCGTGGTCAGAAAGCTCACCCCTTTTGAGCCTGAGCCCCAAACCACCACAGTCTGACCGTCGCGCGTGCGCGCCAGCATATCCTCGCGCCAGCCAGTGATCTTCTTCTCTGCGCGCGCAGTAAAGCTACTAACAAGGCTAGTTAGCTCGGACAGCTCCTCGGAAGAACGGGCGGCGGGCGAGACCGATGCACCGTTGAACTTTGCCTCAACCGTCAGGTACTGACTGTCGTACGCGACCTCTGTGCCTAAGACGTGGAAGCCACTGCGCTGCATTAACGCGGCCAGCGAGCCCGGTGTGAAATAGGAGCAATGTTCATAGTAGATGTCTTCAAAGGCGCAATGCTCGAGTATCCGTCTGGCTTCGGGTACCTGAATGAACACCACAGAATCGGGACCCCCCTGCACAGACTCACGAATTGTGCGGACAAACTGCCCGGTTTCGGGGATATGCTCCAGAGTCATCTTGCAGGCAACAAAATCCGCTTCATCTACCTGGTACTGACCAGCGAAATAGTCGGCCACAAACTCGACGTCGTCTCCGCGTACTGCCTGATCACGCGATTCGATATAGGACGGGTCAAACCCCAGGCCTCGGTTGTCGCCCAGCGAGCACAGCAAATGTAAAAACTCGCCTTTGCCGCAACCGATCTCCACAACTCGCTTGCCGTGGAGGTTGTGGCGTGCAACCAATCCCTCGGCCAGACCACGATGAAAGTCCTGGAACGTCGGCGAGAAACCCTGCGTTTCTTCGTAACGCGCGGAGTACTCAGTGAGCTTCGGATCGAAAGCCACGTTCAGCACAAAGCCGCAGGCACTGCAGAATGCCAGCGCGATACGTCCGCGTGGCCAACCGCGTGCCGCTTCCGGGCTATCCAGCAAAATACAGCTATTCGTTGGCACGCTATCCACACGAAAGAAAACCTCCATGTGCGCACCGCCACAGTTGGGGCAAAGTCGATGGTCAGTGTTGTCAGTCATGCTGGTGGTTCGCGTGGCGGCAGGGTACTAGCGGCGATTCAGACGATGCGCGGCTCGGGGATGGGAATGATGAACTTCCCTCCCCGGCGCCGGTACTCAGCCTGCTGTGCAAGAATTTCATCAGCAAAATTCCACGGCAGAATCAGGGCGAAATCCGGCATGCGCTCCAGCAAGGTTTCGGGCGCGAGAATCGGCAGCTGCTTGCCCGGCATATACCGGCCTTGCTTGTGGACGTTCCGATCCACAACAAAATCGACCAAATCCGTGCCGATATCGACGACGTTGATCAGCGTACTGCCTTTCGCCGCCGCGCCATATGCGGCGATGGTCTGCCCACCGGCTTTGATTCCCGTCAGCAGCTTCCGCAGGTCGCCGCAGAGTGCCTGGACCCGGTCAGAAAACGCCTGATAGAAATCCAGCCGATCCATACCCAGCTGCCGTTCCTGCTCCAACAGGCTCAGGACAGCGGCCGACGGCGTGTCCTGCTTGCCTACGAACAATCGCAACGAGCCGCCGTGGATTGGGAGGCGGCGAATATCCTGCAGGTACAAGCCGTTCCTGCGGAACAGGCTATCCAGCGCGACTACCGAGAAATAGCAAAGGTGCTCGTGATAAATCGTGTCAAATTCGCAGTGCTCAATCAGATCACGCAAATAGGGATGCTCGATGACGGCCACGCCGTCTGGCTTCAACACCTTGGCAATACCAGCAACAAAGCCATTCGTGTCGGGCACATGCGCGAGCACGTTGTTCGCATGCACGACATCCGCGCCCAGGCCATCGGCTACGAGCTGTTGAGCAAGTTCAGCCGTAAAAAAAGCGACCGTCGTCGGTATGCCGCGATCGATAGCCTGCCGAGCCGGACCATCAGCCGGATCGACTCCGTGAACGGGAATACCCGCTTCACGGTAGTACTGCAGCAGATAACCGTCATTGCTGGCGAGCTCCATTACCAGGCTGCTCTCGTCCAGCTGCCGTGACTCAATGACTTCGCGCACATTCTGGGCCGAATGCTCAAGCAGCGCATCAGACACTGACGAGTAATACGGATACTCGTCCCTGAACAACAAATCCGGATCAACAATCTCCGTTATTTGCACCAGCGAACAGTCTTTGCAGAAAGCAAGCTCCAGCGGAAACACCGGCTCATCCCGAGATAGCTGATCAGCCGTGGGCATTCGATCTGCCAGCGGTGTACTGCCCAGATCCAGCACCACCTCAAGATTGTGCCCGCCGCAGGAGCGGCAAGTCTTAACGCCGGTCACAGCTGATACCTCTGTCGAGTCAACATTTTCATCAGGCGACCTTGGCAGACTTCCAACGCAGATCGCCGTTGAGCTCGCCGTCTGCAATTAACTGTTTTACATGGGCGATCCGCTTGAAGCGCACACCCTCGAAATCTTCAAGAGTAAGGCCCACTCTCACATAGGCCTCATAGAGCTCCTCAATACCCCTGCGGACCGTCCACTGCGGCTTGAATCCGTGCAGGCGTCGGGCTATGCGATCACAGTCAACACGGTAGCAGCGTTTGTCCGGCCCGGCGTCGTCGGCAAACTCAATCTCACAGTTCGGCACGACGGCCTTGACGATCTCGGCGACGTCGCGGATCTGATAGTTTTCTGTAGTACTACCAACGTTGAAACCTTCGTTGTGCACGTCCTCACGTGGCGCTTCAAGCGCAGCAATGTATGCACGAGCGATATCCTCTACGTGCACCAGCGGCCGCCAGGGTGTGCCGTCACTTTTGAGGTAGACCTGCCCGGTGGTGAAAGCCCAGGCTGTCAGGTTATTTACGACCAGATCAAAACGAATTCTCGGAGACATCCCGTAGGCTGTTGACGCCCGCAGGAAAGTAGGACTAAAACGGTCGGACGCGAGCGCGGACACCGCCTTCTCTACCGCCACCTTGGATTCGCCGTAGGGCGTCACCGGATTGAAGCGGGCCGTTTCGTCCAGGAAGTCATCGCCGGCGGCGCCGTAATTGCTGCAGGAAGAGGCAAACAGGAACCTTGCAATGCCGACCTCTTTGGCCAGACCGGCCAGGCGCGCCGACGCCTGGTGGTTGATTTGATCAGTCAGTTCCGGCCGGTAGTCCCCCAGCGGGTCATTCGACAGTCCGGCCAAATGAATCACAGCATCAAAGCCGCTCAGATTGTCCGCCTGCACATCGCGAACATCGACATTCAGATTGGGTACGTCGGCTAACTCACCGGTGAACGTACAGGCGCCAAAAATGTCTGTGTCGAGACCAACCACATCGTGATCGCGATCTAGCAGCAACGGAACTAACCGTGTGCCGATGTAGCCTCTATGTCCGGTGACGAGTACCCGCATCATCTAACTCCATAGCTTCCATGGCGGACTACCGCTGTCCCACAGGCTTTGCAGCAGGTGTTTCTCGCGC
>JANQPY010000062.1 GCA_028285245.1 Gammaproteobacteria bacterium
TTTTAATGGTGGCCAGGGGCGGAATCGAACCACCGACACGCGGATTTTCAGTCCGCTGCTCTACCAACTGAGCTACCTGGCCGTATTTTCGGGTTGCGGGTAGGACCGTGCGGAGCATGCGGTGCTCAGCGTACGGAAGGCCCCGGAAACCGGGCGGCTATTAGGCCGCAGCCGCTGTTCAGCGTCAAGAATACGGTCTGGCGAGCACTGGAATCGCGCTAACCCTCGGTTTTAAAACCGTTTTTGACAGGTGTTGCCGCGCACCCTACCCTGTTCAACATATTCAAGCGGCCGTCCGACGCGCCGCACCCTCACCCCACTCATTTAATACAAGTGTCTATGGCACCCGAATCGGTAGCCTTATCGTCGTCAACCACGCGAGAAGATATCGCGGAGGATTTCGTGGCCACCCGGGCGGCCTCCGAGGCGATTTGTGCCGGTCTCCTCCCTGAAGACTGCGCGATACAGTCCATGCCGTCGGTCAGCCCGTTGAAGTGGCACCTGGCGCATACGTCGTGGTTTTTCGAGCAGTTCTTGCTCGTGCCCAGGCTGCCTGACTACCAGGTTTTTCACCCGCTGTTCGAGCATCTATTCAACTCTTATTACTACACCAAGGGCCAGATGCATCCCCGGGCAGAGCGCGGCCTTTTGTCTCGCCCCTCTATGGATGAGGTGCTCGGCTATCGTGCGCATGTTGACGCGGGGATAAAGGCGCTCTTGAGCGCGGATCACCGCGGCGAGTTGATTGGTCTCACCGAGCTCGGCATCCAGCACGAGCAGCAGCATCAGGAGCTGATGTTCACGGACATCAAACATGTGTTTTCCGTGAACCCGCTGCAGCCGGCCTATAGAGAAGCGTCAGCCGGCTCGACGAGTCGCGGCCCGGTTGAGATGTTCTACCGCGAGTTTCCAGGCGGCATTTCTGAGCTGGGCGCGAAGGGCGATGGCAGCCGCTTTTGCTTCGACAATGAAACCCCGCGGCATCGAACCCTGCTGCGGCCGTTCGCACTGGCTAACCGATTGGTGACGAACAGTGAGTACCGCGAATTCGTGAACGCGGGTGGCTACCGGGACAGCGCCTTGTGGCTTGCCGATGGCTGGACCTGGCTGCAGCAGGAGTGCATCGAGCGGCCGCTGTACTGGAGCGAAGACCTGCAGCAGGAATTCACGCTGCACGGCCCGCGATCAATTGATGCTAAATCACCCGTCAGTCACGTGAGTTTTTACGAGGCGGATGCCTATGCACGTTGGGCCGGAGCGCGCCTGCCGACGGAAGCCGAGTGGGAAGTTGCCGCAAAGGGCGTTGTCGACGACTCAGCCCGACCGATAACGCTTAGCCCCTCGTCGGCATCACCCGCGTCAGGCAACCTGCAACAGTTGTTCGGCACGCTATGGCAATGGACACAGAGCGCCTATAGCCCTTATCCGGGCTTCAAGCCACTCACCGGCTCACTCGGCGAGTACAACGGCAAATTCATGTGCAACCAGATGGTTTGCAGGGGGAGCTCCTGCGTTACCACTCCCGGACACAGCCGCACTACCTATCGCAATTTCTTTTATCCGCACGAACGCTGGCAGTTTTTCGGCGTTCGCCTCGCCAAAGATGTCGCTGGTTGAACCCAGCGGCCTCAGAGAATACTGAATATGAGTAATCTGCAGACTGCAGCTCAGTCCAGCCCGCTAAGCGATGAACTTGACGAACTGATGTCGGGCCTCAACGAGACTCCGAAACGCGTTTCGCCAAAGTACTTTTACGACGAGCGTGGCTCCCAGCTCTTTGAGTCCATCTGCGAGCAGCCGGAGTACTACCCGACGCGTACAGAGTTAAAGATCATGCGCACGCACATTGACGAGATATCCAGTGCGGTGGGCACGCGTGTTGCGTTGATCGAGTATGGGTCGGGCGCCAGTGTGAAAACGCGGCTGTTGCTCGAACACCTGAAGGACCCTGCCGCCTATATCCCGATCGACATATCCGGCGAATTTCTTGCCAGTGTAGCTAGGCAACTCCGCAGCGAGTTTTCCGAACTGGAGATTCTGCCGGTGGCTGCGGACTTTACCCGGAAAGTCAGGCTGCCTAATCCCAAAATCGAGCCCACACGTCGCGTTATCTATTTCCCGGGTTCGACGATCGGCAATTTTTCGCCGGACGAGGCACGCAGCCTGCTCGGCAAAATGCGCGCCGAAGCCGGCGATGATGGAGGTTTGCTAATCGGCGCGGACCTGGTGAAGTCCAAAGCTGTGCTCGAGGCCGCCTACAACGATACGGCGGGTGTCACTGCGCAATTCAATCTAAATCTGCTGGAGCACCTCAATGCGCTGTTTGATGCAGACTTTGCGCCGGCTAACTTCCGGCACAAGGCGGTTTACGACGACGAGCACTCCCGTATTGAGATGCGGCTGATCAGCCTCAAGGATCAGCGCATAACTGTTGCCGACGACGAAATTTCGATACAGGCCGGCGAGTACCTCGTGACTGAGCACTCGCACAAGTTCACGCTCGAGAGCTTTGCGAAGATGGCCGGATCAGCAGGGTTTGAGATTCAGCAAACCTGGACGGACCCAGACGAGCTATTCAGCGTGCAGTACTTTGTGGCCGCCTGATCCTGCTCCATCAGTCAGGCAACAGCAAAGCTTACTCAGGCACGAACTCGTCCGGCTTTTCTGAGCCTTCGCCGAACAGAAACTTATCCATCTCTTTTTCCAGGAACTCTCGCGCCTTTGGCTCGATCGGTGTGAGCCGGTACTCGTTGATCAGCATGGTTTGATGGCTTAGCCACTGCTCCCAGGCCTGCTTGGAAACCTGCGCAAAGATCTTCTTGCCCGTTTCTCCCGGGTAGGGTGGATAGTCCAGCCCTTCAGCTTCAACACCGAGCAGTACGCAGTTCACCATGCGCGTCATGTTTCTTCTCCGAGGGAATCAAGCAATCGCGATACCGGCGCGGCAAGACCTACCTGCGCTGGTTCGGAAAGCTTATACCAAAGCCATCTGCCTGGCTCCATGACGGCGCGCGGTTCCTCCGCCAACTCCAGCCGCAGTGGGTGAATGTCCAGGTCGAAGTGTGTGAAGGTATGACTCACGACCGGCTGTTCACACCGGCGTGCGGGCTCAATCCCCAACTGCCGACGGCACCAGCCTGCATCGGCCTGCTCGCTCGACGCAGTGGCGTTTTTAGCGACTTCCGGAAACCCGTACAGACCGCCCCAGATACCCTCGGGTGGCCGCTGCTCCAGGAGCACCGCCCCATCCGGACGGGAAATCACCAGGGCTGTAATGCTGCGCCGCGGACGCTGCCGCCGTGGCTTCTTACCCGGCACTTCGCTCACTGTACCGGCGGCCCGCGCTGCACACGATTGCGTAAACGGGCAGCGCTCGCAGTCCGGAGACGATCGCCGGCACAGCGTGGCGCCCAGGTCCATGATTGCCTGCGTGTACGCAGGCACGTCTGTCTGCGGCGTGCACTGCTCCGCGTACTCCCACAACTCACGGCCGACTGCCGCGGTGCCCGGCCACCCGCGAACGTTGTATAGCCGCGCGAGCACCCGCTTTACATTGCCGTCGAGTATCGGCGCGCGGCCACCGCAGGCAATTGAAACGATTGCACCGGCGGTTGAGCGGCCGATACCCGGAAGCGCGACCAGCGCTGCAACATCGGTTGGAAACTCACCACCGTGTTCTGCACAAACCTGCTGCGCTGTGCGATGCAGATTGCGAGCCCGCGCGTAGTAGCCCAACCCGGACCACAGATGCAGCACGCGATCCAGAGGCGCTTCAGCCAGGGCCCAAACATCAGGAAACTCGGCCATGAAGCGGCTGAAGTACCGCGCAACAGTCATCACCTGCGTCTGCTGGAGCATGATCTCGGAGATCCACACCCGATAGGCCGAAATGTTTTGCTGCCATGGCAGGTCCGTGCGTCCATAGACATGCCACCAGGCAAGCAGTGCGGGGGCGACCGTTTGTGGATCCGGGCCGCTCAGCTCGGCGTCTTTCGATACGCCACCCATCACAGGCCCAGCGCGTCGCGCAGACGATCCTTCAGCACGTCCTCAGGTTTTCTGCGCTCGGCCGGCGGCTGCTCAGGCGACTCAGCGCCATCGGGCGCTACATTTTCCTCAGGCGCAGGCGCTTCGTCCCGGTCACCGCCGAGCTCACGGCGCAGGATGTCGCCTAAAATTCGGCCAGCATTTGCTTTCAGCAAATCACCCAGATCAATCGCGGGTTTCGGCTCGCTGACGGTGCCTTTGAGCCGCACTGGAATGGTGAGTCCGTTTAGATCGCCCAGATCTTCGCCATCGGGAAACTCTGGTTCGTCCAGAACCTTTGCCTGCAGCCGGTAGTCGAGCGATTGATCCAGAAGCCCCAGCTCACCTCTCCCAGTGAGCCGCATAAACGAAAGCCTGGCAGCCACGCTGCTCGTGTTGAGCCGGCCGTTGCCTAGAGTACCGGCGATATTGAGCGACTCTAGTGGGGTCTCGGGCGATGCCGGAGTCGGGGGCAGCGGGTCACCCTTCACCCGGGCCCGTGCCTTGCGGATCTCGTGCCACAGATCCGTGCCCCGAAATACGCCGTCGGTGAGATTGACTGACAAATCACCCGAGAAACTGGCTAACAGTGAGTCGGCATCCAGTCCGCTGCCCGATCCTTGCAAGCGCGCGGTCACCAGACCACCCAACTCCGAGACATCGGCGACGTCCACCAGCAGCGAGTCAATCTTTACTCCGCTGAGAGTCTGCTGAGCATCAACCCGAGGGATTGCGTCAAGGAGATTTATTGTTAGCTGGCCGCGGTAGGTGCCCTCGTAGAGCTCGGCGCTCAGCGGATCCAAGGTCAGCACACCGTTCTTCGCGCGCAGCCTGCTATCAACGTTTGCCAACTGCGCACCGCCCACCTGAAGCTTGTCCAGCTTAAGCGTGCCGAGCAGATTCAGGTCTTTTAGGCCATCGTTATCGCCGCGGCCGGTCGCGGCGCTTACTTGACCTTCGGTCCCGGCTTCATCAGGCGGCAGGTAGCGATCCAGATCAAACTGATCAGCCACTAGTGAAAAACTGTAGTCGATTGGCGCGTCAGTCCGCTGGGCCAACTCGCCCGTGATGCGTGTGTCGTCCAACACAATATCCACGTGCGTGAGCGCCCGGCGTTTGCTGTCGAATACAAAGCGGCTTTTCCCCGAAAGACGCGAAAACACCTGGGGATCCGCAGTTGGCGGCAAATCGATGCCAAGCGCACCCAACCACTCTCGGGGGGATACTTCCTCGATCACGATGTCACCATCGGAGGACCAGTATTGCAGCCCCGCCTCAACGAAACCTACCTTAACCGCTGCATTAGCACCGCCGCTCTCCACATTGGCCGTTATGCGCCCTACGCGTGCCGTGCGGGCGGCGTACGCCAGCTTCGTGACTGCAATATCCATGGAGACCTTGCCGCCCGGCAGGCTGGGGTCTTCGCCAGCCAACTCACCGCTCAAGCCGGTAAGTTCAATCACGGCGACGTCGCCGAGCATCACCTTGGCCGCCGGCGTAGCCAGCGTCGCCCTGGCCGACTCGAGCTGCGCCAACCCCATTGCGATAACGGTTGCCTGCAAATCGGTCAACTCAATAGTGGGAACCTCGCCACTCACCAACGCGGCGCTGGCTTCGGCCTCGACTCGGCCGGTGGCACCCAGCTCCGGTGCCGCAAAGTCCATCGATGCTTCCAGTGGAAAGTCGTCGGCCGCAGCGATGCGGCCAGTCTTTAGAGCGACATCGCTGAACTCGTAACGAACCCCTTCAACTTCGTCAGCGTAGGAAACGCTGGAGTCCTCGACATCAATCTCGGCGATGGCCAGGCCAGAGAAGGGCTGAGATGCGGTGTCCGATTCGTTGTCTGTCTGCGCAGCTTCATTGGTGTTTGCGTCGGGAGAGAAGCTCCAGTTGCTGCTCCCATCAGCCCGGCGCTTCAATGCCAGCGACAGACCCTCAAGCGATAGCCCGGTAATCTCAAGTTCACGCTCGGCTAACAGTGGCCACAGGCGCACACCAAGGCGGGCCATCTCAGCGCGCGCAAAGTCTTCATCGCCAAACCCGGCTGGATTGCCAAGCGTCGCGTCTTCGACGGCAACGCCGCAGCAGGGTGCAAAGCTTAACGACAACGGCCCGCGAATCGTCAGTTCGCGACCTGTCTCCGCCTCGACTAACGCAGCGATCCTCTCTCGATAGTCATTTGGGTCGACAAGCCAGACGAGCGCCGCTACGCCGGCGCCAGCAAGGACTATCAGTGCAGCAGTAAGGAAGAGCAGTAGTTTCGTCAGGCGGCGCATGCCGCCCATTACAGCATCGAGGCCGCCTGTAACCAACCATTTTGAATGCGGCTGTGCCGATCAGCAGTCGCGGTCGGCGATCTCCACAACCGGTGGGTTGCCCAAAGTAATGGGCGGGGTATAGCGCACTCCGCAAGCGGTCGAAGCTTTGCTGTCGCGGTGCTGCCATGCGCCATTCGCGAACGAGAACGCCGACATCTCAGCAGGCCGCAGTGTGCGAGTGATGGTGGCCGCCGAAGGGTAGCCATTGATCATGCTGACTTCGCCGCCGGGAAACATCATTACCGTCGGCTCGTCGGCGGCAGCCCAAAAGGCGTTGGCAAGATTCGCCGCGCTGGCCACGCTGCCGGCGAGCGCAAGTGTTTGCGATTTACGTGTGTCGGCAGCCAGTTGAATCTGCCGGGGTACAGCGAGCGCCGCCAATACAGCCAGACAGGAAACCAGCACCGCGATGTCAACTCGGGTGAGCCGAGAACGGCGAGGCTGTACAGGTGTGGCAGGCTGATAACTGGCTGAAGACACTGAACACGACAACTCACGAGACCACAAAACAGTCTCTACGTCCGGGCGGAAAATGTCTGTGATCAGGCTCCCAGTCGCAGAAGCGAGCTAGCGCCGTCGGCGTAGCCGGCGACATCGCCGGTGGAGAAACAATCGGCGCCGGCACTCAAGAGCTGGCATCAACACAATGCAGAGGATAGCTCCGCCTTTCGCCCAGTTTATGGTCACGCCAGACGTGGCGATGAGCCCGAGTGCGGCCGCCATTCCGGCGACCGCGATGGCCGCGACTCGGACCGACCAGCTGTCGCGGGCCAGATCGGCGAGTGCGCCGAGTTGCGCGCCCCAGCGCATTGGCCAGGCGGCGGCACCGCGGGGAGACCGGGGGTCCGCAATCAACAGATATCCACAACCGCGCAGATAGCCTCGGATAAAGTGCATGCCGGATTCTGCGCCCGGGTTGTTCCCCGATGCCACATCGCAATCTGCTGTTATGAAAAAGAAACCGCCTTCCCTGTGACCCAGCTCCCAATAATCCGCCGTTAACTGTGAATGCAGTCTCACCGACCCTGGAGGCGTTGGATTACGCTCATGAGTAGCCCCTATAGCGGGCGCAATGGGCCGAATCGCGCGGGATTCGCCTCGAAACGAACTTCGCCTAATGCCAATGAAACTGCTACTGGTTGAAGACAACCTCGACGATGCCGATTTTCTGGCAGCGTCTCTGCGCCGACACAAAGTGGAGGACGTAGAGCTTTTTCAT
Source organism: Gammaproteobacteria bacterium (assembly GCA_028285245.1). Classification (GTDB taxonomy): domain Bacteria; phylum Pseudomonadota; class Gammaproteobacteria; order Steroidobacterales; genus J054. Next base: position 7,564 of record JANQPY010000062.1, read on the forward strand.
GTCACGTCATTAAAAGACGCAGTCCAGGCACTGGAGAAAGAACGCTTCGACGTGATTCTCCTTGATCTGCATCTGCCTGACGGCTCAGGCGTGGAATGCGTCGACACCATATACGCAACCGAGCAGGCCACACCCGTTGTCGTGCTGAGCGGGCAGGACGATGAAGACTTTGCCTTAAGCATGCTCAACAAGGGCGTGCAGGATTACCTTGTGAAGTGGGAAGGCAATACGCAAACCATCATGCGGGCCATTCGCTATGCAGTGGAGCGAAAGCGCAGCGAAATCCGCCTCAACTACATGGCGCAGTACGACACGCTCACCGAGATACCGAACCGTGAGTACTTTAACGATCAGCTGGTGCGGGCCACGGCCAGAGCGCGCCGTGAAGGAAGAAAAGTAGCGCTGCTGTTCCTCGATCTGGATCAGTTCAAGGTCGTGAACGACACACTGGGCCATTTCGCGGGCGACAAGCTGCTGCGGGAGATGGCCAGCCGCCTGAAACAATCCCTGCGCGGCGGAGATGTACTGGCCCGTCTGGGTGGCGACGAGTTTGCGGTCTTGCTTGAGGGACTCGACGGCCCCCTTGACGCCGAAACCATTGCCCGCGGCATTCTTGACGTGGTCTCAGCACCCTTCCAGATCGAAGGGCGCGAATTCAATGTGACCACGAGCATCGGCATCACGATGTATCCGAATGACAACAGCGATGCGCCGACGTTGCTGAAGAACGCAGATATCGCGATGTATCAGGCCAAAGAGCAAGGCCGCAACAACTATCAGTTCTTCACGCAGAAGATGCACCGGGATCTGCTGCACTACCACCAGCTGGAGAACGATATCCGTGAGGCCATCGCGGACGAACAGTTCACGCTGGTGTATCAGCCTAAGGTGAACCTGGTCTCGCGCAAGCTGGAAGGTCTCGAAGCGTTGCTCCGATGGCATCACGATGAGCGCGGCAAGGTCTCTCCAGCCGACTTCATCCCGGTCGCCGAACAGAGTGGGCATATCGTGCCGCTAGGCGCCTGGGTCCTGGCCGAGGTCTGCCGAACCATTAACCGCTGGCAGGCGACCGGGCTGCCTGTGGTGCCTGTTTCCGTGAATGTATCGGCGCGGCAATTTCAGCAGGCTGACTTTCATCGACGGGTGGCTGATGTACTCCGGCACCAGGCTATTGACCCGGCTCTCATTGAGCTGGAACTGACTGAGGGCCTGCTGATGGAGGACACCGAGTCAGCCCAGGAAGCACTCAGCTCACTCAAGGCGACCGGCGTACGCATCTCCATTGACGACTTTGGTACTGGCCACTCCTGCCTGAACTATCTGCGACGATTTCCTATCGACGTGCTGAAGATCGACAAATCCTTCGTTACCGACGTTGAGAGTGGCGGCGATAGCTCCGTGATCATCGAGGCCATCATTTCACTGGCCCGGAGCCTGAACCTGAAGACCGTAGCCGAGGGTGTCGAAACCCGGGATCAGCTGAACTTCCTCCTCGACCGCGGCTGCCTGGTGGCACAGGGCTTCCTGTTTGGTCAACCGATGACCCGCCAGGAAGTGGTGCCGTTCCTGCAGGATCTCATGGAGGACGAGCCCGGCTTCAGGACCTCGCGGCTGCCTGCTGTGGACGTCGCCTGATCACTCGCTCATGTTCAGCAAAAAGAACACCAGCAAGCGCGTGCTGGCAAGCAATGACTCGGAAGCAGATCTGCTGTTGTTGTTGCACGCCACGGGTGTCGGTATCTGGTCCTTCGATCTGGCATCCAACGCTTTTTGCATAGACGAAACCTGCCGCGAGATGTTCGATGTTGAGCCAGGTGAAGAGCTCAACCTCGAGGTCGCTCGTGAACGCATTCACCCCGACGATTTGCAGCCATATTTTGAGGCCGTCAACAGCTCGCTGGAAACCGGCGAATCGATGATCGACTACCGGATAGTCCGGCGGGATGGAACAGTGCGCTTCATGGCAAGCCGGGGCCGCGCGACCTATGGCGTGAATGGAGAAATAACCGGCACCAAAGGCGTTTGCATCGATGTGACCGAGCGCAAGCACCTTGAGGACCAGCTCAAGAGCAAAGAAGAACAGATGCAGCACCTGGCAGACGGCGTGCCCGGATTGTTCTCCTACATCGACCGTCAGTACCGCGTGCAGTTCTTGAGCTCGCAATACCGGGAGATCTTCAACCGCTCGGCAGAAGAAACTATCGGCCAGCATATAGGCGAGCTGGTAGGCGAAGAAGCTTTCCTGGAGCGCAAGCCACGGTACGACGCGGCGCTGCAGGGCGAGACGGTGCAGGCCGAGGCCACGCGCAGTATGCCGGACGGCAGCGAGTTGCTATTTACCGTCACGCACGTGCCACATTTTGCCGCGGACGGGACAGTCCGAGGCGTGTTGAGCCTCGCGATGGACATCACCGAGCGGCGCCAGATTGAGCAGGCACTTAAGGGTAAGTCTGATGAACTGGAAAGATCCAATCGCGATCTGGAGCAGTTCGCCTATATCGCCTCACATGATCTGAAGGCTCCCCTGAGGGCGATCGAGGTACTGGTCGATTGGCTGCGCGAGGACTTGCAGGACAACCACACCGGCGACGTGCAGGAAAACCTGGGCCTGCTCAGTCAGCGCACCCAGCGCCTGAACAAGCTACTGGACGACTTGCTCGAGTATTCGCGCGCGGGTCGTCAGGTGGGACAGGTGAAACGGACAGATACCCGGGAGATGGTTCAGGACATCGCCACGCTGCTCTCGCCCCCCGAAGGTATGCAAATTGTGGCCGACGATAGCTTGCCCACGCTAAACACCTATGGCGCCCCGCTCGAGCAGGTGTTGCGAAACTTGATAAACAACGCGATCAAACATCATCCAACCCAGGCCGGCAAGGTAACGGTGGAGGCTGTGGATCAGGCTGAGAGCGTGATGTTTTCAGTGACTGACGATGGCGCGGGCATACCGGAGCAGTACGCCGAAAAGGTCTTCCAGATGTTTCAGACGCTGCAGCCGCGTGACGAGCGCGAGGGCAGCGGCATGGGCCTCGCTGTCGTCAAGCGGATTATCGAGTGGCAGGGCGGCAGAATCTGGTTTCACCCCGGCCCTGGCAATCAGGGCACGGTGTTTAAGTTTGTCTGGCAAAAGAGTCTGCCGGATATGGCCTATGACCCCGCCGAAGATCAGGGAACGGATAACGACGATGAGCAGCAACGCAGTCAGCATCTTGCTGGTTGAAGACGATCGTATCGACGAAAAGGTGTTCCTGCGCGCTCTGACCAAGGCGCAGATTACCAATCCGGTTGCCGTTGTTCGGGACGGCGCGGAAGCCTGGGAGCGGCTGAGCGGCGGCGATGCCTCCAGCGTGCTGCCCCGGCCCGGCGTAATGGTGCTCGATATCAACATGCCGCGGATGAACGGCATAGAGTTGCTGCGCAGAATTCGTCAGCATCCCGAGCTGCGCAGCCTGGTGGTTTTTGTACTGACCACGTCAAACGACGATCAGGACAAGCTCGAAGCTTACAACCTGAACATCGCCGGCTACATGCTGAAGTCTGAGATGGGTAGCGGCTGCGCCAAAGCCGTTGAGTTACTCAAAACGTACTGGGACGTTGTCGAACTACCGGAAGACGATACGCGCAAGCAGCTTGTGCTGTGAGCTGAAGTCCCGAGCCTGACGGCGCTCGCAGCAAGCGGATCCGACAGGGCAGAAGGCGGGGGTCGAATCTGGCATCCTTAACGCCCTACGCGGCTTTCGGGGGCCTCACAACATGCGCTGGCGAGGCGGCAGACGCAGCACCAATGTTCAGGACCGTCGGCGCGGACCGACCCGGAGGATCGGCGTGGCCGGCGGTGCCGGCACGCTGATACTGATCCTCATTGCCGTATTCCTTGGTGTAGATCCCACACCACTGCTGCAACAGGTCGCGACGCAGGCGCCCGCTCAGCGCACGCCACCCCCTGCCACGGGCGGGCCAGCGGATGAACTGGCCGATTTTGTTGCCGTGGTATTGGGAGATACCGAAGACACCTGGAAGCCAATCTTTGCAGCGAACCAGCAGCGCTATGTGGAACCGACGCTGGTGCTGTTTAATGGTCAGGTGCAGTCTCGCTGCGGTTTCGCGAGTGCGGCGGTCGGCCCATTTTATTGCCCGGCGGATCAACAGATCTATCTCGACCTGAGCTTCTTCAGAGAACTGCAACAGCGGTTTGGTGCGCCGGGGGATTTCGCGCAGGCCTATGTGATCGCCCATGAGGTAGGCCACCATGTGCAGAACCTGCTGGGCATTGCTGCGCAGGTAAGACAACGTCAACAGGGCCTGAGTCAGGCGCAAGCGAACGCCTTATCTGTCCGGCAGGAGCTGCAGGCAGACTGCTTCTCCGGCGTGTGGGCACGCCGCGCAGACCAGGCCCGCAACATTCTGGAGCAGGGAGACCTGGAAGAGGCCCTCGGTGCCGCATCGGCGATTGGCGATGACCGGCTGCAAAAGCAGTCGCGTGGCTATGTTGTGCCCGATTCATTCACCCATGGCAGTTCCGCTCAGCGACAGCGCTGGTTCCTGCGTGGCATGGAAACCGGTGATCCGGCTGCCTGCGATACGTTTGCTGCCGATACCCTTTAGAATTCCGCAGCGCACCAGGGGCCGCATGACGGCTTGCTGTGCGAGTTAAATACGGCGCCCGCCTGACCGTTGCAAAGATTGCTATGAATGTCTTGCTTTACAGGAAAACCGTGACGCTCACCGGGGGTGCGGGACAACTCATGCTGGCTCAGGCCCGGCGTCTGCGTACGGCCGGCCAGCCAGTCCAGATCGCGTGCCAGCGCGGCTATTTCCGTTTCTTTATGCGCAGCGGCTGGCCAATTAAGAAGCTGACCAACGGACAGGTTGTGGCGCTGAATGAGCAACCGAATACCGTTGTGGTGGACCACGGCATGGAACTGCCGGGGGCAGACGTTGTGTTCGTCCACAATCTGCACGGAGAAGCCAACTTGTTTCTACGCCTGGATGAGCTAAAAGAGCGGATTGCCCAGGAAATCGACTTTTTCTCGCAACTGAGCCCGGACACCCTGATCGTCGCTAATTCGCGCATGGTGAAAGAGGGTTTGGTTCGTCACTTCCGCGTGCCCGAAGACCAGATCGTCGTGCATTACCCAGGTTATCGCTCGGATAGATTCTGCGCCGACCTCGCGGATAAGTATCGTGCCGCCGGACGGGAAGCACTGAAGCTTGATGCAGACACACCGCTCGCCGGCTTTGTCACCTCGGGCGACCTCTACAAGCGCGGTCTGGATGTTTTCCTTGATGCCGCCGAGCAGATTCTCACTACCGTGCCCGATGCGCGATTTCTCATCGTTGGCGCCAAGAAGCTGCCCGAATGGGCGGCAGAACATCGGCTGTTTAGCTCTGGCATCGCGATCTACCGGCCGCGCGGCGCACGGCCGCAGCCGTGGATGGCTGCGCTCGACGTATTCCTGTACCCCGCCAGGTATGAAGAATTCGGCATTGTCATTTCGGAGGCCCGCGCGCTGGGCGTGCCAATAGTGACGTCTCGTCGGGTGGGCGCCACGGAATGTCTACCAAAGGAATACGGTGACTGGCTGTTGACAGCACCTGAACCGGACGCGCTGGCGTCGCGGACAGCTACCCTGCTTCGCGACCCGACTATGCGAAATCAGCTCGCCGCAGCCGGGCAGCGCGAGATCAAAACCCTCGATCATCATCACTATGCTGACGCCACTATGGCCACGATTCTTCGCCGGCAGCCAGAGGTGGTCCCCGGCTAGGTCACGCCTGGAGTCCCTTGGGCGTCGCCATGCAGGGATTCTGCTTGTTAAGCTGGGCAGATAGCCGAGCGATGCGCAAGCATGAACTTTGACTGGTCCAGCTACGATCCCGGCAAGGGATACGATGAACTACTCGCAGCACCCGGTGCCGCACGCGCGGCTTCTGCCGGCCTGATCAGCTATCTGGAATCGCTCGGCAGCGATGTGTTGCAGCAACGGCAGCAAGCCGCCGAGCGCGCCATCGTTGAGATGGGTATTACCTTCACTGTTTACACCGAGGGCCGCAACATCGATCGCGCATGGCCGTTCGATATTGTGCCCCGCGTGATTGACGCGGCTGAATGGGACACCATTGCCGGCGGGCTTGAACAGCGCCTGCGCGCGCTCAATATGTTCATCGACGATGTGTACCACGACCGGCGCATCGCCAAGGACAAGATCGTTCCTGCTGAGCTCATTGAGTCATCGGTGAACCTGCTACCCGCATGTCAGGGCGCAAGCCCCGCGCACGCTGTCTGGGCGCATATCTGCGGCACGGACCTGATACGCGATGCTGACGGCACCATCTACGTACTGGAAGACAATTTGCGGGTTCCCTCTGGCGTGTCCTACATGCTGGAGAACCGCGTGGTGATGAAAGAGGTCTTTGCTGAGATTTTTGCGCGGCAGAGTATCCGTCCGGTCGATGACTACCCTTCAGCGCTGTTCGACACACTAACCTCTCTCTCGCCAAGGCCGGGCGACGAGCCGGAAGTCGTTGTGCTAACGCCTGGCATCTACAACTCTGCTTATTTTGAGCATGCATACCTCGCGCAACGCATGGGAGCAGAACTCGTTGAGGGCCGGGACCTGATCGTCGGCGACGATGACTGCGTATACATGCGGGCGGTCTCGGGACTCGAACGGGTCGACGTGATCTATACGCGCGTCAACGCTGAGTTTCTGGATCCGGAGACATTGCGGCCAGACTCGGTTCTGGGTGTACCGGGGCTGATCAGGTCTTGGCGTGCCGGCAATATCGCTATCGCGAATGCACCCGGCACCGGCGTCGCCGACGACAAAGCCGTTTACAGCTACGTACCGGACATGATCCGCTATTACCTGTCTGAAGAGCCGATCATCCAGAACGTACCCACCTATCTGTGCTCAGATCCGAAGAGCCTTGACTACGTCACTGCCAACCTGGACAAACTGGTAGTGAAGCCGGCCAACGAATCCGGCGGCTACGGGATGCTGATGGGACCCTACGTGAGCCAGGCTGAGCGAGACGCATTCCGCGAGAAGCTGCGTGCTGATCCGCGTAACTACGTTGCTCAGCCGGTGATCAGTTTATCCACCGTGCCAACCATCAGCGGCGAAAACTTGGCGCCTCGCCACGTGGACCTGCGACCTTTCATTCTGCAGGGACAGGAATCATTCGTGACGCCCGGCGGCCTCACCCGGGTCGCCCTGGTGGAAGGCAGTCTGGTAGTGAATTCGTCGCAGGGCGGCGGCAGCAAAGACACCTGGATCGTGGACGCCTGAGGACGGGTTCAACAGCGTGTTATCTCGAGTCGCAGAACGAGTCTATTGGATTGGCCGCTACATCGAGCGGACCGAAAGTACGGCACGTCTGCTGCTGGTCTACTCGGGTTTGCTGCTCGATCTGCCACCGAGCGTGGGCATCAGCTGGCGCAATGTCTGCTCGATAATGGGCTACGACGATCCGCCGCTGCCCCCGGGCGACACGACGCGCGAGCAGGTCCTGGGCTTTCTGGTGGCAAACCCTGGCAACCCAAGCTCGCTGCTCCGATCTATCGAGCAGGCGCGCGAGAATGCCCGGACCACGCGAGAGATCCTGCCTTCAAAGGTATGGCGGGCATTGAATGAGCTGCAGCTATTTGGCCGCAGCAAACTCACCGACACGGACACTGCCCCCAGGCTGGAAGATCTTGACGACATCATCGAGCGTTGCCAGCTCATCAGCGGTCTGGTGACAGGCACGATGAGCCGGGGCGTTCCCTATCGTTTCCTTAAGCTGGGCCAGGATCTCGAACGCGCGGACATGTCGAGCCGGATTATTGATGTGGGCGCCCAGTCTCTGCTCAGCAGCGACGGCCGTCTGGGAGGCTACGAAAACTCTCTTTGGATTACCGTGCTGCGTTCGCTGAGTGCCTATCAGATGTACTGCCAGTCGGTCCGGCGGCGAGTGATTGGGAGTGATGTCATCAACTTCCTCCTCAAGGACAAGCAGTTTCCGCGCTCAATTTATTACTGTCTGAACGCCGTGCGAACCTCACTGGGTAAGCTGCCTAATCACGATGGCTGCCTGGTGCCGTTGACTGCCGGCGGTGAGCGGGTGACCGACGCTAAGGTCCGCGAGCTTGATGTGGCTGCAATCCGGCGACTCATGGACGAGTTACAACGGGACATCGGCAATGTCCACAACGCGGTGGTGGCGAGTTGGTTCCAGCCAGAAGCCCACTCCAGCGCAGCAAACTAGAACAGGTCCAGAGCCGTGCGTAATTTTTTCTGCGATTGTGGGCAACGCCTGTTCTTTGAGAATACGAGCTGCCATAGCTGCGGTTCGAAGGTCGGTTTTTTCCCCAATGAGCTGAATCTCGTCACGCTGAATAGCCGGCCGGACCTGAAGCCGTGCGCTAATCGCGAGCCGCATGCGGTGTGCAACTGGGTTACGTCTGCCGAGGACCCTCAATCACTGTGCCGGGCCTGCCGTCTCAACGAAGTGATACCCAATCTCACGCAGCCAGAGAACGCATTGTTATGGACCCGGCTCGAAACAGCCAAGCGGCGCATGCTCTACTCGCTGTTGTGCCTCGACCTGCCCTTTGAGGCCAACGAGCCGGGGGGCCGCTCGCTCCGCTTTCGCTTTCTCGAGGACCAGCGCCGCAACCCCGAGGTACTGGAGCCGTTTGTTATGACCGGGCATATCGCGGGCACGATCACGATCAACCTGGCCGAGGCGGACGATGCCGAGCGTCATGCTGTGCGCGAACAAATGCAGGAGCGATACCGGACGCTACTAGGCCACTTTCGTCATGAGGTGGGGCACTACTTCTTCCCAAGCCTCGTCGTGGAAGCAGACCTCCTGGAGGACTTCAGAGTGTCTTTTGGCGACGAACGGCAGGACTATGTGCAAGCCATCGACAAGCACTATCAGACACAGGCAGGCTCAGACTGGCATGCCAACTACGTAAGCGCCTACGCATCGGCACATCCCCACGAAGACTGGGCAGAAACGTTCGCACACTATCTGCACATCACGGATGCTCTGGAGACTGCTGAGGCGGCTGGACTGGTTACGTCAGCTGAGGATATTGAGACCGGGGCGATCCGGAGATGGATGTCACTGGCGGTGACCCTGAATGAGCTAAACCGCAGCCTCGGAATCGATGATCCCTATCCTTTTGTCCTCACTCAGCCGGTAGTCCGGAAACTGGAGCTCGTCAATCGCCTTGTGCGTCGATGAGCCGGATCTGCGGTCGCGCCACCGGCAACTCCGGCAGCCGATCAAAAGCCTCGCGCAAACGTTCGTGCCATGCCTCACGCAACTCAGCGAGATAGTCATCGTCTTCGTTCAAACGCAGATACTGGCCGCCATCGAAACTGTCTGCAGCACAGATCAACAGCTCAATCGGCGGACCAACGGAGACATTGCTGCGCATGGTGGAATCCATGGAGACTAGCGCGCAGCGGGCAGCGTTCTCAAGCGAAAGGTCCGGCACGACAATGCGATCGAGGATCGGCTTTCCGTACTTCAAATCACCGATCTGAAGATACGGCTTCCGCCGGGGCGGCCGAATGTAGTTGCCTTCCGGATAAATCATAAACACCTGGTGGCGGCGACCGCGAATCTGTCCCGCCAGAATGAAGCTCGCTGAAGGATCGAAGGCCGGGTCTTTTTGTTCAGCGTGTTTCTGCTGTTCAGCGACGCTCAGGTCGCCCAGATACTCGGCCGCCTCCGCCAGCGACGCAACTGAATCAAGATTAATGCCCGTGCCATTCTCAATGTCGCGCTTGAGCTGACGAACTACCGCCTGGGTGGTAGCCAGGTTGCCAGCCGATAACACCGTGAAGCTTCTGTCGGCAGCGGTCGAGATGCGGTGCATCTTGCTGTAGGTGCTGACGTGGTCGACCCCCGCGTTCGTGCGCGAGTCCGAGGCGAGCACCAAGCCGTTCTCGACCTCAATGCCGATGCAATATGTCATACAGCCTTTCCGACAAGAAAACTGGAGCGGGTGATGGGAATGACTCGGGCCATCCCTGGCCCTCGCCCTCGCTTCGCGAGGGTCGTCGCGCTTCGCGCGCGCTCCAAATCGTCCATCCTAACGATTTGTCAAACATCGTGTTTGTGTGGGTTCGATCCCCATCATTCTCACGTCCGTAGGAGCAAGCTAATAAATGGAGCGGGTGATGGGAATCGAACCCACGTCATCAGCTTGGGAAGCTGAGGTTCTACCATTGAACTACACCCGCCTGGCGTTAGAGCGGCCAATGATAACAAGCAATCGAACTCCAGAGGTTTTTGGACAATTCACGAGGGCCTCATTTCTTGTTGTCCGATATGATACTTGGATGCTATGTCCATCAGTCTCACCGAGCGCGCCAACGCTGTTTCACGGATGTCTAAGTGACTTCCCGTGATCCACAAGAACCGCCGTTCTGGGTTTACCTCCTGGCACTAGTCCCGCCGGTAGTTGCCTGCACCATCGCAATCTTTCAACCGTACGTTGATCCGTCAGTGCTCTTCCGCGACCCACTCGTAGTAGCGGAAGATGCAGCGAGCAGGGGTGAATGCTGTCACGCCTACTATGGTCTTTTCTCTCAGCTGGGTGGCTTGGTCTGGATGGGTGGCGCTTTTGTCGCAGTGTTTGCAGCGGCGATACTGCGAAAACGTGGAGCCGTGGCAAACGATTGGCAATTCATGCTGGCCGCTGGCGCATTGTCAGCGTTACTGGCGGCAGATGATGTGTTTCAGGGCCACGATGTAATTTACATCAAGCTGTTCGGCATTCCAGAGATTGTCAGCGTCGGGATTTACGCAAGTCTGGCCGCAGCTTACCTGTTTCGCTTCAGGCGTCAGATTCTCGAATCCGGCCCGGGATTGCTGGCTATTTCGCTGGCTGCATTCGCCTGCAGTGTCGTCACCGATCTGATCGTACCGCCGAGCTTCGTATGGCACCGAATAGCGGAGGATGGCGCCAAACTGATCGGCATCTTCTGCTGGACAGTATTTCACGGCCATAGCGCGTGGCTGCTGCTCGAGAAAAGGCAGTCTCGCGGTCTCGATGCCGGCCAGGCAGGAGGCTCCCGTCGATCGGCGTGAGCGGCAGGTCCGCAAAAAAAGAACCCGGCACAAGGCCGGGTTCTTCGCTTCACTTACGGAAACTTCGACTTAGACCGACCGACGGCGAATCCAGCCCAGCAGGCCAAGTGCCGAACCGAACAGCCAGACAGCTGCAGGTACTGGAACAACCGTGAAGGTGTAGACGTAGCCGCTCGGCGTGCCAGCAATCGCGATGAACTCGGACTGCTCGGTGATCACCAGGCTAACGCCCGGGGTTTCAACCACGCTGACCAGGTCACAAGTCGGACCAATAAGCGTGCCGGCGATCGGCGGGCAGGCCACCGAAGGCGCGCCAGTGTTTCTGGAACCGTTGCCGAATACGGCCGTGGTGCCACCGGCCAGCGGTGCCAGGCCGCCGAAAGGATCTGCACAGGAGGCACCGGCAATATCCGTGCACACGCCGCTGTTGGTGATGGACGTGCCACCCACGGTGGTTGACCAGTTACCGCCGGTATAGGTGAAGTTCTGGCCAAACGCATTGGTCGAGAATGACAGACCAGTGATGGTGACGTTGCCGACACCATCAACCGTTGCGGTTCCGGATACCGGTCCGGTTAGCGACGACGGCGCGTAGGTCGTGAACGCGTTGTAGCTGGATACGTCGGTTAACACGTACACGCCCGCCGCATTGGCCGAAGTGAAGCAGCACGCGAGTGCCACCAAGGAAAGTAACTTCCTCATGGAATACCCCTTATTTAGACGAGTTGTCGATTGGACAGCGACAGGCGCTGCCTCTTCCCACTTACTTATTGTTGGACGACCCGTCCTGGATGTGCGTCATCGGGATTGGCCGAACACTCAAATTAGTACTCGCCCGGCAACTAATCGTCAATAGGGGACATCTTGTCAGGTTGAGCAAGTTGCGAATATCCACTTCCAGCACAGTGGCTTGAGTCAGAAACAGCAGCGTCCAGGCAGCGTTCGCGGGTAACTGAGTATCGGAATAAGTTAAATGAGTGCGCGGGTCGCTCCAGTGCCAGTTGGGCGCCATCAGGACTGCTCAGCAGATCGCTTTATCGGACCAGCGCCCGCAGGGTCCTACAGATAATCGCTACATCCATGAGTAAGTTGTGGTTGCTGGCGTACTCCGCATACAAAGCGAGCTTCTTCGGCAGGATCTCCTCCAGATAGGTGCGCTCTGGATCTTCGCTGTTGGCGAGAAGGGCGTTCTCGTTCCGATAGGTCAGGGATGCCTCGTCGGTGATGCCCGGCTTTATTGAAAGAATCAGGCGCTTTAAGTCGTCTGGGTACCCGTCAACATAGCGTGGCAGCTCGGGCCTCGGCCCGACCAGACTCATTTCGCCCTTCAGCACATTGATCAACTGCGGCAACTCATCAAGCTTGTAACGCCGAAGGACCTCTCCGGCCCGCGTGATGCGCGGATCTTTCCCAACCGTCAGCCCGCCGCCGATGCGGTCCGCGCCAGTCACCATTGTGCGGAACTTCAATATCTGAAAGTGCCGGCCAGCTCGCCCCACGCGCACCTGCTTGAACAATGCAGGCCCGGGGGAATCAGTTCGAATCCAGATCGCAATGCCAGCCAGGAAAGGAGCGAGTAAAAGGAGTCCAAGCGCGGACGCGACGACGTCCATGAGGCGCTTCGTCACTGGCCCAGAATCGCGCGCGTGGCGTCAATGACCCTCGCGACATCATCATTGCTCATTCTTGTGTAGATCGGCAGGCTCACACAGCATTCAAACGTCGCCTGAGCTGCTGGAAATTCGTCCTCGGAAAGCTTGTACCGATCACGCCAGTAAGAGTGCAGATGCAGCGGCACATAGTGGACGCTGCACCCGATACCTCTCTCCGACATCAGCTCGATGAATCGATCCCGCGTAACCGGCGCCTGCCTGTCAAGGCGAATCACGTACAGATGCCACGCGTGTGTGCTAAGCCCGCGAGGGCGCGGAGGTAGCTCGAGCGGCAGCCCCACCAACCCGTCGTCATACGCTTCGGCAATCTCGGTCCGGCGAGCGGCAAACCGCGCGGCCTTGGCAAGCTGATGCAAACCCATGGAGGCGGCCACATCGGTCATATTGTATTTGTAGCCTGGCGCGACGATGTCGTATCGCCAGGCAGGCACGTCAGACACGTATCGATCGAATGCATCCCGGCTCATGCCATGCAAGCGCATGGTTCTGACGCGAGCGGCCAAGTCCGGGTCACGAGTTGCGACCATGCCGCCCTCGCCTGTTGCCAATGGCTTGGTCGCGTAGAAACTGAACACGGCCGCGGTAGTGTCCAACGCACCCACCAATTCGCCATCCGCGCGCGTTGGCAATGCGTGGGCAGCATCCTCGATCAGAAAAAGCTCTCTTGAGCTGGCGATCCTTTGCAATGACTCCATATCGCAGGCCAGACCACCATAGTGAACCGGCAGAATCCCGCGCGTTCGCGCGGACAGCTTTGCCTCAACCGCGCGTGGGTCTATGCACAGCGTCCCGGGGTCGATGTCGACGAGCACGGGATCGGCGCCGAAGTAGCGAATCACCTCTGCCGTAGCTGTAAAAGTGAAGGTAGTCGTAATGACCTCATCGCCCGGCTGCAGCCCAACAGCCTCAAGCGCCAGATGCATACCACCGGTTGCGGAATTGACTGCAACCGTGTGGACGTCGCCGCCCAGAAACTCGGCGAACCTCTGCTCAAAGGCCTGCACCTTAGGGCCCGTTGAAATCCAGCCAGAGCGCAGAGAGTCGACCACTTCGGCGATTTCCTCCTCGCCGATATCCGGAAGCGCAAATGGCAGACTGAAGTCACTCATGGCGAGCGCTGGAACCCGATGCAGGCAGGCGGCGAACATAGCGCTGCATGGCTCTGCCGTCCGCTCTTGTGATTGAATCGATTAGCGTAAAGCCCACGCGGGCATAAAACTTCTGCACCCGCTCATTGTCATCGCGATCCGTGGTCAAGTACACCTGCTCTCGTCCCGCGGCAGTTGCAGCCTGGCAAAACGCCTCCACAAGCGCCCCACCAACGCCACTCCCGCCAGACGCCGGATCCACGCCGATGCTGGCAAGGAGCGCGGCATTCGGCAGATCGGCCGGCTTCTCGCCTCTATAGATAAGAGCTCTCGCGAGACGCGGAATCACGCGCGTGGGGCGTCTGAGCGCTGCGCCAGTGGCTCTGCCTGCGAGAACGATGCCCCGGGACAAGAGCAGTCGCCGGTAGAAATGCTCGGGTGCCGTTGTGCCAGCAACAAAACCCAGCAAGCGCTCATCATCGCACGCAACGAGCAGCAGCCCGTCGGCGGCCTGGCTAAATCCGGTGTATAGCGCCTGTAAAAAACCCCGCCCCAAAGTTGTAAGGAAGAAACCCGGAAACGCAGCCTCATGCACGGCGACAACGTTAACCAGGTCTGCCGGGCGCGCAGGTCGAACTCCCTTGGTCATCCCTCAACGACCAGGGACAGAAACTCGTCGTACTGGTCGATAACCACCGGTCGCGAGTGATTGGCTACCACGTATTGACGTCCGGCCTCGCCCAGCGCTGAACCAAGAACCTGATCACGCTGCAGGCTGCGGATGGCGTCCGCCAAGGCCTGGGCGTCCCCGGCAACCGTGACGGAGCCACAACCGGCCCGCTCCACGAACCTCGCAGTCTCACTGTCCAGATCAACGGAAGCGATCACGGGGCGAGCCGCGGCCATGTAACCAAGCAGCTTGCTGGGAACAGAAGACTTGCCCTTACCGGGCAGCAGAGAGACAACCCCTACGTCTGCGCAGGCCTGCACGTCATTCAGCTGACTGCGCTCCTGGAATGGCCGAAACACCACATTGGTCAATGCCGACTGGTTAACCATACGCTGAATCTTCTCGACCAACGGACCTTCACCGATGTAGGCAATCTTGATTGATGGAAGGTCCCGCAGTAGCTTGCCCGCTTTAACCAATACATCAGCACCGGACACGTAGCCGATCGAGCCCGCGTAGAGGACAACAAAGTCTTCATCGGCGAAACCCAGAGACCGGCGAAATGCGTTGGAACGCACTCCCGGACGCAGAAACTCGGTGTCTATCCAGTTCGGAATCATGCGCACGCGAGCGGCGACCGCTCCGCGTTCCTTGACATGATGAACAAACCCCTCGCAGATAACAGCAATTCCATCAGCCCAGCGGTAGCTCACTCTCTCCGTCCAGCGCAGCAGCCGGATCAACCACGGATTACGAATCAGACCAACCGAGATCGGTACGTCAGGATACAAGTCCTGAACGTTCAATACCCCCTTGGCGCCCTTGACGCGGCTCAACACCGGCAGCAGAACACCCATACTCAGCGGCTGCGATACAGCCAGAATGAGTCCTGGCTCCGTCTTGGTAATCACCGCCCAGGCCGCCGTAAGAGAGAAGCTCAGCGACGTGAGTACACGCCGCCAGATTGCCCGGTTTGTCGAGGTGTATAGCCAGCATCGCAAAACACGAACACCCTCAAGGTAGTCCGTCGAGCGCCACTGCTTACGGTAACCCTGGAAGACCTCGCCTGACGGGTGGTTCGGGAATCCTGTGACGACGGTTACCGCCCAGCCTCTCTTGGTAAGGGCGACAGCCAGCTCCGAAAGCATTTGCCCGATGGGCGCCTGCTCCGGCGGAAACCACTGCGACAGGATAACGACCTCCCGATCGCCCGTTGATCCGGGCGAATCAGCTATCGCCATAGCGAGCGCCCCAGGAGTTTCTTGCAGCAACCACTGCTGCGGTCATGCGCTCGGCATACTTGGATGCACGGCCAACGGCACCCTCGAGGGCGAGCTCGCGCCTCTGCGCGTCGGGAGTTGGCAGCGACCATGCATCAATCAGTGCGCGGGTGATGCTACTCACGCAATCAGGATCGAAATAAATGGCTGTGTCACCCGCCTGTTCACGATGCACATCGAGGCTCGACAGGACCAGCGGAACACCCAAGGCCTTTGCCTCTTCAACTGTGGTGCTCCAACCTTCAAAGAATGAGGGATTGAGCAGCGCCACGGCCCGCTGCATCAAGCCGATCAGGTCCGCTCTGGGAATCATACCCAGCAGGCGAAACCTGTCGGTGAGGCCCTGCTCGTCGATACGGGACTGCAATGCCTGGAAGTGTCCCGGGTTGCGATGGTCGCTTGGGCTGCCGCAGCTCAGGACTACGAAATCAGGAATCGTGGCCAGCACCTCCGGCAATGCGTCTACAACCAGCGCGTGGTTTTTGTGCCGCCAGAACTGGTTCGGCAAGAACACGAACCGCTCCGACAGATGGTAGCGTTCGACCAGGTCGCCCGGCGGCAGCGCGATCGCTTCGGGCTCCAGGGCAAACGGTACAACGGTACTCCGCCCTTTGCCCCCAGGATAAAACTTTTCGTAGTCATGCCGCGCCGACTGGCTGCTCAATAAGATGTGTCGATGGCCGACCAACTGCATGCGCCTGCCCAAGTAGGTGCGCCAGCGCGTTTGCCAGGGAAAATACTCCGGCAAATGGTGGCTCTGAAAGTCTGCGATCCACGTGAGGACTGGCATGGGAAACCGCCAACCGAAAAACTCGCTCGCCTCAAACACAACGTCAATTTTGGCAGCACGAAAGCTCTCGAGAGCCTCTGAGTCGATACCGGTGAACAAGGCCTGCCTAAGGCGTGACTTGCGGCGGCGATCGTCGAGCCAGGATGGCTTCAGGATAGGCTCATCGAGTGCCGCGGCGAAAGGCTCCAGGTCGTCAGACGGTACTGACGGCCCCGCAAACAACACGGGTGTAACCCGTTCGCACTGGAAGCGCCTAAGCACCTGAAAACAGTTGCGCAGATAGCTATGTCCGCCTGTCCAGTGAGCTGCCGGATCAGCCAGGGTGAACGCAACTCTCACCGGCTAAGCTCTGAGTATGCGCCGATAGTGCGCCACGACGTCCTTCAGTGCCTCACCGAGCACCAGCTGCGGCTTCATGCCAAGCGCTTTAGCTCTAACAACCGAAGCGACCAAATAGTCCGGATCACCAGGGCGGCTCTCCCCCGAAAACGTGATTGACGGCCTGACGCCCCAGGCGGTTGCCACCTGTTCGGCGATAGCGCAAACGGAGGTGCCGTGCCCGGTGCCACCGTTCACCACAAAACCTTCGGGAGCGGCGCGGTCTGCCGCAGCGATTAGCAGTCGCGCCGCGTCCTCGACATGCAGCCAGTCACGCAATTCATCGCCCGAACCGGCAAGCTGCAAACTCTCCTGATCAGCCAGCAAGCGGCGGCACAGATCCCACACCAGCTGTTTCTTTAGCTCCGGGCCGTAGACAGAGAACAAGCGCACCAGTGAGCAGCGCAAACCGAAGTTAGTGCCGGCACCAAGGCATAGCTGCTCCATCATGACTTTGTGTCGGCCGTAGGGAGACATCGGCGCAAGATTGGCGCCTTCCTCAATCGGCCGGTTGTGCCCGGAGCCGTATACGGCCGCGCTGGAAACGGCGACCAGCCTCACATCCGCAGTCTGTACCCTCAGCCAGTCTACCAATCGAGCAGTGGTGCTGACCGTGCGGGAAAAGTCCTCCAGCGGACTTGCGTATGACACGCCAACCGACGAACCGCCGGCCAGGTGAAAAACCGCGTCGGGTAGTGTGCCTTCGGTCCGGGCCAATAGATCAAGATTAGACGCGTCAACCTCGCCGTTAACCCATGACGACAGACCCCAGCGCGTGTACTCCGGCTCGGACCAGGGACCGTGCCCCAGGCCCGCTACCCGAACCCCGGCCTGCTCAAGCTGCTGGCACAGGTGTCGGCCGATGAAACCGCGTGCACCAGTAACCCAAGCGGTCCGCATGGTCAGTTGACGGGTCGCTGACAAACGAACGAGACCAGTCTGCCTGGACGCGTATCGACCCGCGACATCAACCACAATGTCGCTGCAAAGATCGATGACTGTGACAGCATGGCGTGAGCCACGCTCCGGAGACCTGGCACTACGTCAACGCGCCTGGCCATTTCGTCACGTAACGAGTCTTTGGTATGCGGGGCATAGTTCATTGGGCTATCGAACGAACGCAAGACATGTTGAGTACTAAAGCCACACCGCCGAAGCGCACTCTGGTATTGCGTCAAACGCAATGCATTCTCACCACCATATAGGTTGTGCAATGGATGTGAGTCCAGAAATGCCTGCAGATCATCATCCCTGGAAATAACGTGGTCACGCAGCGTGACTAGCGTCCCGCCTGGGCGTAGAACGCGGAAACATTCGGCGCACATCTGGTCCAGATCGCTCGCATGATGCAAAGCCTGCCGCGCAAAAATCAGGTCAAAGCTGCCACTCTCGCAGGGGATTTTTTCCCCGGTCCCTTGCAACGTGCGAATATCCGTCGCCGTTGCGTTAGCCAGGCGCCTAATCGCACCGAGGCCTACGAGATCGCTCTCGTCAGGATCTACCGCTGTTACCCGATAGCCCCTTTGCGCCAAGGCAAAGCTGGAAACTCCCTGCCCGGCACCAAGATCCAAAACGTCTGTTGCGCTGGCTGGAAGATAATCCCGGGCGGCCGCCCACTCCGCGCTGTCGGCATAGCGTCGAGCGGCGGCTTCTATCGGCTGATCGAAGTAACAGTCGCGGACAACTGCTGCCGAATCAGGATCGTCGATTAGCGTGCGGACCGCCGCTTCCCAGGTAGTCAATTCCACCACCGCGCTCAAGTCTTGCGCGCCGTCACCATGAATCCGGCGCCCTGACGATCCTCGGCCTGCCACGCAAGCTCGCCAAACTTGCGGCGCCAGCGGCCCGCAAGCCAGGCACCGGGAGTTACCTGAGCTGCCAACACGCCAACAGATGGCTTACGCCGACAATAGAAAGCGCTGTAGCGATAGTCGTAGTCGGCGAGAATCTCGGAGCTGGCGCGCGGGAAATACGCCTGAAAGCTGACGTCGTCGAAGCCGTGACGAACCAGGACCTCCGTCCAGCTGTTCTCATCCAGCGCATGACAGAAAGGCTGAAACTGCTGATAGTCCCTGGCCGTGTCCGGCGAATGCGGCCACCAGTCAAAGTAGCGGCTATTCAAAACGTTGAAGTGGAAGTAGCCACCGGGGCGCAAGACTCGCGCAACCTCGGCCAGTGCAGCATCCAGATCGGGAATGTGCTCGATTCCACTGTTGTTGATCACGGTCGAGAAAGAATCGGTGGCTAGTGGCAACTCCTTTGCCGCATCGGCGCAGTATGTCTCGCGATAGCGGTTATGATCACGAGCGATCGCCAGAGCAGAGGCATCCAGATCAACGCCGGCATCTAGCGACCGGCCCGGAAAGGCCATCGAGGCCACCAATCCATCGCCACAGCAGTGGTCCAGCACGGGGGCCTCAAGGTTCAGTTGGCCAAGTAGTTCGAGCTCCGGCACACGGCATAAAGCCACGGAAGGGCTACGCGCATACCTGGTAATGAGATCTTCGAAAAACCGACTGTGACTAAGCAAGATCGCGGCCCGGGGCAGTGACTGAGGGGCTGGATGCTATCGAAGTAGACGCAATGATCATAGCCAGCAAAACCACTCCCTGGACCTTCGGCTAGGTGCGCTTGAGAACTTCTTGGTATTCAACGAAACGCTTCTCAGCATGCTGCGCCCAGCTGAAGTGCTCGGCCATCTTCTCCGCGCCCGCTCTGCCAAGCTGCTGCCTGGTTCGTTCCTCGGCAAGTTGCCCCAGCTTTACTTCAAGGTCGCTAAGGTCGTTCATGGCATACACCAAGCCGTTGCCGTCCACATGATCTCGGTAGACAATTCCATCGCTGACTATAAGCGGCAGTCCGCACGCTGCGGCGTCCAGCATCGACGTACTCTCGTTTGTTGGCCAGACTGCGACATCAGCCGCGCGGTAGTACTCGCCGAGCTCATGGTAGGGGACAAACGGCAGAACAATGGTGCCGTCCATGGCCGCCAGCGCGTCTTTCTGCGGCCCATTGCCAACAAAAACCGCGCGGAACTTTTGGCCCCTGGCCGTCAGCGCTGCGGCAGCTCTGGCAAGAATGAGAGGATTCTTCTCCTCGCTAAACTTGCCGGTATAGATGCATAGAACCGTGTCTTCCGCGATGCCCCACTGCGATCTCATGGAGGCCCGAGCCGCAGCCGTATGGTCATCACGCACCGGATAGAAGAACTCGGTGTCGACGCCCAGATGCATCACTCCCACTTTCCGCCGCTGGACACCGAAGAAACGCCATGCGATCTCGGCAGCATCCACGGTTGGGGCGTAGCAGCGCTCGGTGAAAAAGCTCACCAGCCTTCCTGGCAGCCAGCGGAGAATAAACGACGCAGCCCGTGCGGGATGCAGGGCACCAAGCTTAGCTGGCCTGAAAGTACTCTCAGTAGTGTGCGAGCCGGTGAATAGCTTGTAATGGTAGCGGGGCTTGGCGAGTGCCGCCTGTACGGGTAACCAGCCGATTGCTGTTAACGAGTACGTGATATCAGGGCAAATTGACTTGAGCTTCTTCGATAGCCCGGACATAGCCATGTGGCCAAGCATCTTTTTGTGCCGCATTACATGCACGGTGTACCCGTCAACCTGTTCGATAGAGCCGACTTTGAGTTGGCCGGTACCCGCAAGGCGCCGATATGAATCACGCATCGATGGCATTTGCCAGTAGGGCGGCAGATCGAGCGCGAGGACATGCACGTCGGCGCCCAACTTCGCCAGATATTTCGGGAGCATCGTACCGAGATAGCCCATGTTGCGCGGGTACGTCTCGCATAGAAAGGCAATCTTCACGCGGCGAATCCTGCCCCACCTTGCCGTAGCAACGCCTCAGGCCGCCAACCATCCTCAATGTGAACTCGATGCCATGCGGCCAGGTTCAGTAGCCGAAGCACTTGAGTCATCGATCGGCGGCCGCTATACAGCGCTCCGGGCCGCGGACGCGCATCAAGTTCGGCAAGAAAATCCGATCCCGAGACCTGGGCACTGAGCCACGGCTGGAGTTCGCCCCTGAACCAAAAGGCCTCTGGTATACCCCAACCCATTTTATCCCGCCGCCACGTAATGGAGTCGGGCAGATGGCCATCCATGGCCTTGCGGGCGACGTACTTCGTCCACCCGTCATGCAGCTTATAGCAAGCGGGCATTGCCGCCAGGAACTCCGCCAAACGATAGTCAAGAAAGGGCATGCGCGATTCAATCGAGAACGCCATCGATGTGCGGTCTGCGTAGTGAATAAGATTCTGCAATCCATTCAGGCTGTCCTTGACCAGCGCCTCATTGAGCCGCTCGCCATCGAATACCTGCTTGCCAGCCCGCTTGAGCATGCTTGGCAAGAGTCGACCCAGGCCAAGGCGTCGCAACACTGCAGCACTCAACCCCAGACTCGCAAAAGGCCCGAATCCCGGGATCTTGCGGAGTGCGCGACTGTCCTTAAGCGGGCTGTTGGAATAGGCAATCGCATTGATTGCGTAGCGAGGGTAGCCGGCCAGCTGCTCATCTGCACCCTGCCCGTCCAGCGTAACGACTACATCGGTGCTTGCTACCAACCGAAACGTGTGCCACGAAGACATCAATGAGCTTTCTGGCGGCGTATCCATATAGTAGATCATGCGCTCATGCTCAGCGGGAACATCTCGTGGGTCGGGTTCTATTCGATTTGAGTGAACCCGCAAGTACTCTTCCAGCTTGTCGATATGCACCGTCTCATCGCAGTGTTCTGTTCCGGGACTTCCGTACACTGAAGAAAACGTTTCCTGCAGGGACTCGCTGGCGCCCCGCTCTTTGAGCTGCTTGTTGACCAAATGGACAACACTGGAACTATCCAGCCCACCGGACAGTGCCGACCCCACTTTCACATCGGAGCGCAAACGCAGGGCAACAGCATCTTCCAGAAGCGAGTAATAGCGCTGTGCATATTCTCGAAGCTGGTTTTCATCAACGGCACCCGCTTCGACCCTGGGTTCCAGAGACCAGAACCGTCTAACGGAGAAATCTCCTCGCAACAACTCTGCCTGTGTAGCTTCGACGTACGCGCCTTTGGCGAAACTCTCTACGCCCCTGAATGCGGTCTCCCTGCCGTACTCTCGCGGACCGCCACGCAAGTACGCTCGACAGTAGTCGAGATTGGCTTCGGCCCTATACTCCGGGTGCCGCAGTAACGCCTTGATCTCCGAGGCAAAAACCAATTGCCCCGCAACGAACATGTGATACAGAGGCTTTACACCAAAGCGATCTCTCGCAATAAAGAACAGACCGGTCTGCAGGTCCTTCAATACGAATGCCCACATACCGTTGAAGCGCTTCAGGCAATCAGTACCCCAGTGTGCGTAAGCGGCCAGGACCACTTCGGTGTCCGTGTGCGTGGCGAAAGTAAATCCAGCCGCCTCCAGTTCGGCACGCAACTCGCGATAGTTGTAGATCTCTCCGTTGTAAGTGATGACGTAGCGGTCCTGATAGAACATCGGCTGATGGCCGCGTTCGCTGAGATCCAGGATTGCCAGGCGACGATGGCCGAAGGCGAAGCCGCTGGCTTCGTGGTAACCGAAGCCGTCTGGCCCGCGGTGCGCGAGTGCTTCGGTCATCGCGCGCAAGGGCGCCCGCTCGATGGCCCGATTGGAGACAATCGCAACTATCCCGCACATGACTTGCTTTGACTCAGGTGGCCACGGTTGCCAGAACAGCGCGATACAACTGCCACTCCGGCGGTGATAGTCGTGAATTGTGCCAGAGCAGCGTGAAATCTCCATTAAACATGAAGCACCGCTCCTTAAGTTTCTGAATTGCCGCCTTTGCCCGATCTCCCATACCAAGTCCCATGGCCTCAGTGATGGAACAATCCATGACGATGAGTGGGCGTTCACGTAGTTTCAAACGCTGGCGGCCGGCCAGATCGAATACCGGGTACTCATAGCAAGTACCACAACGAAAGCCGGCGCTTTGCTCATAGGTTAGTGTCGAGTCGTAGTCGACGCCGGCCGCTTCCAGGTAGGTAAACGTTTCCGGTGTCCGCCAGCGAAGCCAATGCTGCCTGGCGCCCCACTGCTCTTGATCAATGCCCAACCGGGCACAGACGTCGCGCAAAACTGCAAACTCATGCGACAACCGGGATGAGTCGAGGGTCGAGTTGAAACTGCCATGCAGTCCGACCCTGTGGCCGCGGCGATTGATGTCGAGCATCAGATCGGTGATCCATGGGTGCTCCAGATCATAGTTGCAGTCCATGGTCGGATGCGTGCGTGCACATATGAAGTTGAATTCGCTCTGTACACCGAGCCGTTCGCTCTCCTGCATGATTGCATCAAACGTATTTGCGGGATCGGCCTGCCGATTACCACCTTTGGTGCGAACCCACTCAGCAACCCGCCGAAATGCGGCCGCTGGATCGCCGCGACGAAGACAGTCCGCCCCGCATGAAAGCAGCATTCGCCCGGCAGACGTGAAGGCGTGCCGGAACGGCAGATCCACGTCGTGGCTCAGCAATAGCCTGGGCGCGCGGGACCGGCGTTTAATGTCTGGCCATATCCGCAACATGGCCACAAAGAGCAGCTCCGCGTACTCGTTAACTAGTGGCCGCTCAATAGTCTTCGCCCGATAGTCAATCGAAGCCTCAAATGGATAGCGTTCGACGTAGTCGAGCTCCGCACTCGTTGCCTCTTCATAGCGCGATAGGTAGAAGAAGACGGTCCCGAAAACATCGAGATCCAGTTTGGCGTGGCCGTCTGGGTCCAGGTGAAATCGACTGCCCGCGCGCTGATTCCCGAACAGAACCGGAATCCGCTCGTCCACAAGTCTGGCTGCGAGATTGTCTTCACCCGGCTGCCATTGATCGACTGCGTCCACTGGAACGCTCTCGGGCGTCAGCCATTGCTGCTGAGGAAGTGCGAACAACCCGTCCGCCACGGACAATGTTGCCTTGCTATCAGTTGAGCTGATCAGCGTATCGGATCTGGACTCCACCAGGATTTCGGCGCGCAAACCAAGAAACGTATCGAACAGAACCTCAGCGGCATAGCGCCGTTCCGGTTCGTAGCTCGCCGGCACACGAATCAACCAGGTCATAGGGGCGGACGCGCACCGCAAGACGCGCTAGGCATTCAGCGTCTCTAGCGTTATGCGCGTATCAGCGCGTCCATAGTAGTCCTGATCCTGAGAGTAGGTCACGCCCGGCTGGTCGTAGGCCATGATCAGACTGACCCGTGAGCGCATTCCTTCGATCGCCGCGACCCCATGCAGTGTTCGACGCGAGAAGAACACCACGTCCCCCGGCGCTGCCGGAATACGCACCGGGCGTTTTAGCAGGCTGAGTTGCATCACGGTTCGATTGGCGAGACGCCCCAGAGCGCCGACGGACGAGGAGTAAATGTTGGGCCATAGCTCCAATGCGCCACCGGCAACCGTATTGAGCATTACTGAGGCAGACACATCGTTTCGGTCGAAGTGACGAACGAATGCGCCCCCAGGGGGCGTGCAATTCAAAGACAAGCCGATGCTGAGATCATCCAAACCGCACAGCGGCCGCTCTGCCAGGTGCGCCGCCACGTCTCCCAGGTATCGGTACAGACCATCCATACCCGGAAGTCGCGCCTCCAAATCAGTGCCATTCACCGTAAAAAAGTGTGTGTCACCACGACGATCGTTACGCCTGACTTCAATGAACTCCGCGCCAGCCAACGCATCAATGAGTGCCTGGCACACCCGCGGTTGTATCAATCCCTCTGCATGAAAATAGCCAGCGGTATTGAGCTGGCCCCGGGTCGCGTCCGACAACAGGCGTTGCTGGACATCTGCTTCCAGCAGATTCTCAAGGTGAGCGAATCGATCAGTCATGCGAACGCGTTGCCTATCGGTTTTGCAGCCTTCGAACAGCCTCGCTGGCCAGCACCCGCAAGGATACGGGCAGCGGCGGATCAAGCAATAGCTGTCTGTCGGCGCGATGGTCGCGGAGGAGCCTGAACAACTTGCGACTAGATTGCCTCCATGGCAGCAGGAGCGACAAAGCGAGGCCGACGCCACTAACCCAAAGCACAGGTTGCCAACCAGCTTGCGCTTCGGGCACCGGCAAGCCCAAGTATCGCTTCAGCAGCCGATTATCCCTGGAGTGAATGAAGATGGAGTGCTGTAACCAGAAGCGCGGATTGAACTCCAGCTCATAGAACTGCTTACTGGCCGCATCTTCGAGATACTCAAGCTCAAACGGGCCCGTATAGCTCAAGTCTCTGAGTAGTTGGGTCGTCCTGTCCACTAGTCCGGCGGGATCCGACTCTTCTATTGTGGCGAGTACATAGCCGAGCCCCGAACCGGTAGCAACACGCTTATGCGTGACCAGTAACTCGTTCTTGTCCGGCTCTGTATGACTATGGAATCCTGCGACGGACCATGAGTTGCCAACGCCGTCCGGCAATAGCCGCTGGAGGAAAAACCGGCTGCGCTCGAAGCCCTTATTCTCAAAATCTCTCAAGCGACTGACAAGCTGCTCAGGACTCGAACATATAGCTCCACGGGGCATCGGGCTGCCAGCCACCCAGGAGTTGCGGCACTTAAGGAGAACCGGAAACTCGCCAGCCGGCAGTTCCGCGTCAACTGGCCAGAACGGCACGGGGCTCGCACCCAACGCCTCGATTCGCTGGGAGAACCTGAGCTTGTCATCAAGCTCAACCGCAAGCGCCCTTGGGTAGAACTCAAACTCGTTGCGTTGCAGGTACTGACCTAGTGCCCACTCGTCAGTAAAGAAGAGGCGATCGCCCGGGGCCGGTGCGCTTTCCGCGGGCGGAACCATAAACCCTGGACTGTCTACGGCGAGCAGCTTCTCATTAAGGCTCGCCAGCCCCTCACGCAGCGAGCGTGCACTTACGTAGTTCGAAAAAACCAGATTCTTAGGCACAAACGCAAGTGAACCTTAATGCTAAAAGATATGCGCCTGCCGCCTGGAGACTTGCTGAGCCCTACAACTCCAGCAGGGCGGCTAGCCGCTCGGTAAGCGCCCACGGTTGGAGGCTATACAGGCGCGGCGTTAGCCAGGGCGCCAGGGATCGAAACGGATGCCGAAACCCCTTGATGCGCTCGTCAAACAAGGCGTCTGCAGGACCTCCGAAGCGCAGCATCCGCAAACGCCGGTAGCGAATACCAGAGCGTGCTATGAGATCTCCCAACTGCCGGGGATCAAAGAAACGAATGTCATAGAGACCATCTTCTTTGCTTAGTTCACCGAACTGGCGCACCAGGCGATGATTGTTGCCGTTGTGCACCAGGATGAGCATCGCGCGGCGCGCTACGCGGCGTTGCTCGCGCAGAATTTCGACTACATCTGCATCATCGTCAAAGCAAACGATAAGCCCATTGTGGAATACCAGGTCAAACTGACCGTCATCAAATGACAGCCTGCGCGCATCGTCGGCTGAAAACTGAAGGCCTGGAACCTGAAGCTGCTTGCGAAGCAGGGCAATCGTATCGGTGGAGAAGTCGGATGCCGTGCACTGATAGCCGCGCTCAGCGAGATGCAGGCTGTCTCTGGCGCTGCCAGCCCCGAGCTCAAGAGTGCTTTCTATGTGTTTCCCAAACAGGTGCTCGATAAAGAGGCCCGCTCGCGCTGGGGCTGCGTGGTAACCGGAAAGCTTCTGTTGCCATTGGGCAAGCCAATAGTCTTCGTCTTGGAATTCCGACTGCACCGCAACTACCCTTCAATCGTTTCAACTTTATTGGCGCGACTCAAAGCAAACTCATTGAGCAGGTACAAGACAGGATACCACGCGGCCGATGTGACACTAAGAACAGCGACCATCCAAACGCCGTCGTTAGTTAGTTGATAAGTAACTAGCATAGAAACAACCACCGCCAGTAGCCGACCGGTATTCCAGAACAAGTTAAGTCCCTGGCGACCGAGATACTCGAGACATGAGATCGTGCCCAGCGAAATGCTTGAACAGGCCGCCACACTGAGCCAGAGAGCGATTTGCCCGGCCAAAGCCCACTCAGCCCCGAAGACCAGCGGAAAGAGCCAGGGACAAAGCAAGCCAATGAGTAGCACCGCAAGACCAATCGGAACGAAGCGCAGCAATGAACGCCGGTAGAAAGACCTCAGACGCATTGGCTCCTCGCGCACCTGACGGGCGGCTTCCGCGTAGAAGGTCTGTGCGAGTGAACCAGCCGCCAGTACCCCAGGAATGGCGACGATCCTGAGCGCCAGCGCCAGGTGCCCGGTGAAAGCCGGCCCTAGCAAGAGAATGCTCAATAGGATCGGGGTTTCGACACCAATAGAGTTAATCAATGAAGAGGGCGCAGAGAACTGCGGAAAGCGCCGATGCTCCCTGAGTACATCCGTAACGGAGGGCGCCGAAATGGCAAGATGACTGCGAAGCTGACGCCGCGCCAGCAAGCAGATTGGCAGGAAGGCCAGAGCCTGGCCGAGTACCAGACCAAGCGCTAGTGCCAAGGGGCCTGGCAGGGCCAACGCCAGCAGAATTTGCCCCGAGATGACCAGTGTCGCATTGCTCACTCTGGCTTTGGCCAACGCATCGAACGCCGAAACTCTTAGCACCCACCCGCTGAGAACCTGCACGGCACCCATGACAAACGCCATGGGTGCGAACAAGAGAATAAGTGAGACGTTTGCTGGGGCTCGCTCAGTTGGAAATGCGGTGATGCCAGCGAGAACCAACAGGACGAGTGAGAACCCAACTAACAGCCCCACACTAATTTGTACCAAGCGAGCCGCATCCGAGTCCGTGCGAGCGATTGGTATCGCCCACTCGTACCTGAGCGACATCACGGGCAACAGAATGCCGGCGGCGCTCAGGAACGGACTAAAGGCGCCGAGGTCCGCGGGAGTCACGAGCCGCGTCAATACCGGCGTTAGCAAAGCAGCGATGGCCTGCCCCAGCAGCGTTGCACAGAGCAGCCGAAATGAGGCAGAGCGGCGCATGCGAGCGGCCAGCTCGTTTACCGAGAACCCACCCACGCCCACCTGCCTAGCTCAATCTAAAGCGACACACGCGCGCTGCTGCGATGCTGATTACGGCGGCCGAAAAACACCAGAAACCATAGGAGAGGTACAGCGCACCGGAAGTCTGCGCAGTGGCCAGCATCAGTATATAAATCGCCGCCACCCAACGCGCTGGCGCGAGTTCGCGAAAGATAACGAAAGCACTAAAGAGCCCGACTCCGACAATTCCCATCAATGACAAGAACCCGAAGATGCCCAATGCCATTAGTGACTCCACCACAATGTTATGCGGGTAGTCAGTAGTCTGAAGTTCAACCAGCGATGACCCGAACCAAGGATTCTGCGCAAACTGTTCCAACGCGCCGGCCATCGCTAGCCAACGGTATGAAGTGGAACTATCACCCAGTATGTAGAAGAGCCGTTCGATCGCCTGCAACTCAAAACTGTCGCGCGTAGCGAAGTAAGCGATAGCGAGCCCCACCAGCACAATCAGGAAGCTCCCGATCCGCAGCAGGCTGCGGTATGTGGCAGTGTTTCTCGTCGGTAGCAGGAAGACCATCGCAGCGCTCAGCAAAACACCCAGCAGCGGGCCTCGCGATCCCGAAGCCACCACGAGGCCGAGGCCCAGTGCCGCCACCAGCAGCAGCAGCAAGCCCATCGCGTAACGCGGCCCCAGTTCCGTCAGCCGCTTTGGTGGCGCTATTGCCAACAGTAGCAATGCCGCGCCGAGCTGCCCGACGAGGATCGGGTTGATAACTTCAGTGGACAGGCGATTAACCCAAATCGCGGCCAGGGAACCGGTCGCCGCCAACAACACCAGAATCCCGGCAGCCGCACTGGCAACGATCAACGATAGCCACCAGGCCACCAACAACGTTGATCTGGACGGCTTCTCGAACATGGCGACCATAGGCACCAGGCAGACTCCGACCGTCCACAACAAATACTCCGCCGGCGACAGCGGAAGAATTGCCGGTTGCCAGGCCGCGTCAACTCCAATCCGCAGGAGCAACAGAAAAAAAAGACAGCCCACGGGGAACCATGCCAGCCCCGCGTAGACAGGACGAGGCTTTAGAAGCCAGCCAGCCACCACCCAAACCGCCAGACAGGCCACCAACAAGCGAAACGCTATTGAGAAGCCGGTGGGCGACAGGCCGATCAGGGTGGGCAGGGCAGCGACCAGTTGGAACCCGCCGAGATTCAGCGCGTAGAGAAGGGCCAGCGGCAGCAGGGGCGCGAAAGCATCGCCGCTTGCCGGCGACACGGCAGGCGCACCTGGCGAAGGCAGCACGTAGCTCATGGGGATAAACGTGGGTGGAAAAACCGGCAACAAGGCAACGCCTGCGGACGGTTGGACAAGCTCAGCGGAAGACTCATCCAGGTGCCGTAGAAGACGGCTTGCTCATTTGGCGCACCCAGACCATGCCGAGCCCCAGTAGTCCGCCCAGCAGGAGACCAACGGCTGTCAGCAATGCCGTCCGCGGCCTGATTGGCCGCTTTGGGTCTGGCGGAACCGCACGATCCAGGATCCGGAATGCGTACTCTGAGCTAACGTTGGCGATCATCGCCGACTTAATCTGCTCTTCCAGGAGATTGCTCAAGGATTCCCTGACTGCAACCACAGACGTGTTTTCCATTTGCCGGTTCAAATAGTCGATGTTCCGATTGAACTCAGCAACGGCTGATTCCCGCAGCACCAGATTCAGTGAATCGATCATGGCGTTGGCCCAGTCGGCCGCAAGCTGACGATCAGCCCACCTGATTGCGAGTGTCGTGATCCCCGTTTGCCGGTCAACCGAGACCTTCCGGAGGCGGCGCTCCATGATCTCAACGCCATCATCCAGGCTGGGTACCGATGTGCCGGATTGCCATTCGCCAGCCGCGGCATCCCAACGATCAGAAAACAGGATTGGCAAGAGCCCGTTCTCATCGATAAACCTCGCCGAGAAACCCCTGGACTTGAGCGTCGCCAACGCCCGATCTTGCAGGCTCGCCCCACCCGTCACACCGGCATCCAGCAGAAAACCGACGCCACCGAGCTGACTGGACAAGCTCGCCAGGCCGCTGCCGGCATTCTCCTCGGCCGGGGCCAGCAGCACAGTGGCTTCATAGATGCGCTCGCTGGCCTTAGCCACCAGGAAAGCGCCGAGACCACCGAGCCCGACGCCCAGCATGACGATCCACCAGCCCGTCCTCAGCAAGCGAAAAAGATCCAGATTCGCGGCGTTCGCTACCCTGCCCGATGGCGAGGCCTCAGCAGGAACAAAATATCCCGGTGTCATTTCAACCGGCTCGCGTTGCTTATCCATCGGTGAAATCGTGCGCCCTACAGCTCCAGGATTCGGCTGACTGTTCAAGGCAGGTAACAAATTGTGTTCGCCGGAACTTTAGCACGCTAGATCAGTGCCCCTAGCGGCATGCCTGCAAAGCTGACACAACTTGTTCGCACTCAGCATCGGTAAGATACGGATGCACGGGGATACTGAATACCTTGTCGCTAAGCTCCTCCGTAACGGGACAATCAGCCGGAAGACCCGCTGCGTCCCGATAGACCGGCTGCCTGTGCAGTGGCGTGGAGTAGTAAACCGCTGTTGGTATACCGCCATCGGCAAGCTGCTGGCAGACAGAGTCACGGCGACCACGGTCTACCTGCAGCGTGTATTGAGCCCATGCACTGAACGACCCCCTGGGTATCTCTGGCGTTACGTAGCCATCGGCAAGATGGTCTGAATAGAAGGCTGCTATCTCATCCCTACGCGCCAGCTCTTGCTCGAAGACTTCCAGTTTCGCAAGTAATACCGCTGCCTGCAGGGTATCGAGACGACTGTTCAGGCCAACGCGCGCATTGTCATACTTGTCGGCACCCTGCCCGTGGACATGCAATGACCTGACCAGATCTGCCAAGTCATCACGATCAGTGAAGACGGCACCGCCATCTCCGTAGCAGCCCAGCGGCTTGGCCGGAAAGAAGCTGGTCGTCGCCAAGGCACCAAAACTACAGGCACGGCGTTCACCGAGCCTGGCGCCAAGCGCTTGCGCTCCATCTTCAACGACATCCAGATTGTGTCGTCCGGCAATAGCTTCGAGTTCCGCATAGTCAGCCGCAAGCCCGAAAAGATCGACAACAATCACTGCGCGAAGGCATAAATCGGTATCTTTACTGGCTCTGGCAATGGCGCGTTCCAGCGCACCGGCATCCATATTGAAACTGCTGGCGTCGACATCGACGAACAATGGGACGGCGCCCACCTGACTCACACATTCCGCAGTAGCAACGAAAGTAAAGGATGGCACGAACACACCGTCACCAGGCCCTACACCCAGTGCCCGCAAGCAAAGCTGCAGTGCATCTGTCCCGTTGGCTACACCAATGCAGTGCTTGACGCCGACGAATTCTGCCAAGGCAGTTTCAAGCTCAGCCACATCTTTGCCAAGCACGAAGTCACCACGCTCGATGACTGCGTTCATGCGAGAGTCAAGCGAGCCACGTATAACATCCCGCTGGCGGTGCAAGTCCACAAAACGCATTAGTCCGTAACTCTCCGTACGCCGTCGCAATCCTTCCGGTAGAGCGCACCTGTCACCGGGCACCGTGCTTCACCTTCCCCTTCTATGGGCAGGTCCAGACGCTCGCCGTGTTCGCTAACCCAACCGATATGTCTTCCCGGAACGCCAACGACCAGCGAGTAATCCTGAACCTCAGCCGTGACCACTGCGCCGGCGCCAATGAAGGCATAGGCGCCCACCGTGGTGCCGCAGACGATGGTGCAGTTGGCACCGAGGGTCGCGCCTTTCCTTACCAGTGTTCGCAGGAACTCATCTTTCTTCTCTACGCCGGCGCGAGGATTGATCACGTTTGTGAACACCGCACTCGGGCCACAAAACACATCGTCCTCTAACGTGACCCCCTGATAGACGGATACATTGTTCTGAATCTTGACGCCGTTACCAATAGCCACATCATTGCCCACATAGACATTCTGGCCAAGCACACAGCGCTCACCTATCTGCGCGCCAGCAGATACGTGGCACCAGTGCCAGACACGAGTGCCACGACCCAGGGTCGCACCCTCGTCGATGATCGCGGTTGCGTGGACGAACGAAGAATTACTTGACATGCGCTACGTTCAGACAGATGCGTTTCAGGAAACCCGACGTTGAGCGCGTTGGATCTTCAACAATGGATGATGCTCGCGGCCCGTTACCGAGGGCTGCATATCCCGTAACGCGGCCACCGTTTCTACAGCAGCGCGCGTATCTTCGACTCCATATCCATCGCCGCGGAGTATCGCCTTATACGACTCGGTGTGAAGATCGGTAAAGCCGCCAGAAAACTCCAGCTCCATGTCGCCGACCTTGATGCTGCGGTAGGTTCGTTGATTACTTGCAATACAGTTGGCCGGCAGTAGGTTCGCGTCAACTGAAAGTATCCAGCGCACCCGCGCAGCCTCATACTCGGTAAACCCGGCCATAGTCTGCTCGTCGCTTGCGTGCAACTCGTGGTGCTGTACCGAACCGAATACGAAGCCCAGCATGTCGAAGAAGTGCACGCCGATATTGGTTGCGATGCCTCCAGACTTACTGGACTGACCTTTCCAGGAGATGTGGTACCAACGGCCGCGCGACGTGATATAGCAAAGATCAACGTCAAACTTCTTTCCAGATTTTTCTGCGTTGACCTGCTCCTTGAGCGCCAAAATACTTGGATGCAACCGAAGCTGCAGAATTGTTCGAATCTTCCTGCCAGTCTCGGCTTCCAGCTCAACCAAAGGATCAAGATTCCATGGATTTAGCACCAGCGGCTTTTCGCATATTGCGTCAGCACCGGAACGCAGCGCAAAGCGAATGTGGGAATCGTGAAGATAGTTGGGGGAGCAAATAGAAACGCAGTCAATCGGATTACCGTCCCGGCGAAGCAGATCGAGATGTCGGTCAAATCGCTCAAACTCGACAAAGAATGATGCTTCGGGGAAATAGTTGTCGATTACACCAACTGAATCCTGAGGATCGAGGGCGGCAACCAATTCATTGTTGGTCGCCGAGATAGCCTGCATGTGGCGCGGAGCGATGTAGCCAGCAGCGCCAATCATCGCAAAGCGTTTCAACTGAGCCTCCGGTCTGTCTGGATAGCTGCTGACCAGCTCATCAACATACGCTTCGCCCGCCACACTCAACAGAGACGGGATTGTACAAGCCCGGCATTGTGAGAACTAGAAATCCGCCGCAACACGTCGATCACTCAGTCGGGATGCTGACGGTACCGCGCCAGGTTGGGACGCTACCCGGACGAAAGCTCCAAGAGTATTCTCAGGCGGCGAGAAGATGTCGCAATCCCGGCCGGTGCAGAGCCGGCCAGCAGGCCAACAACGCTCAGATCGGCGCTTCCCGCAAGCTGCTTGCTTCCTTTGCGGCGTCTGGGTCACCTGGCATAGAAGCCGACGCACCGACCACAACAGCTGGACCCGCACCGCTCTCGACCAACTTCAGGATTCGGCCACCTGATGCAGACCAGGTCAGATCGTGGAGTTGATCCGTTCCGGGCTGATAGCCGGTCACGATCTGGCGCAGCAATGTGACAGCTCGCTCACAATCCAGCGCGTTGGCAGCATGTAGTAAGCCGTCGAGATTATCGTAAGTCTCAGGCCACGACAGAGATTCTTCCATGGCGCGCAAAATCATAGGGTGATCGGTACGGGTAACGTTGCTGCCGATCAGTAGTTCCTCGTAAAGCTTCTCACCTGGCCGCAGGCCCGTGAATTGCAGCGCGATGTCGCCACCCGGGTTGTCTGCATCCTGCATCGACAAGCCCATTAGCTGCACCATGCGTCTGGCAAGCTCACGAATGCGCACCGGCTCGCCCATGTCCAGAACGAACACATCGCCACCACGGCACATAGAGCCTGCCTGAATCACAAGCTGAGCGGCTTCCGGAATGGTCATAAAGTAGCGCGTCACTTCCGGATCAGTAATCGTGACTGGACCGCCACGCGCAATCTGATCGCGAAACAGCGGCACAACGGAGCCGGAGGAGTCCAGCACGTTACCGAAACGCACCATACAGAAACGTGTTTTTGTGCCGCGATTGTGCATACCCTGGAGCACCAGCTCCGCAACCCGCTTGGTCGCGCCCATGACGCTGGTCGGCGACACTGCTTTGTCCGTGGAGACGAGCACAAAGGTCTCGACACCGGCATCTTCCGCTGCTTCCGCCGCGTACCAGGTGCCAATGACGTTGTTGTGCACGCCCTCAATCATGTTCATTTCTACGATTGGCACGTGCTTGTATGCGGCAGCGTGATACACCGTCTGCACAGCGTAAGCCTGCATGACACTGCGAATGCGCGGCCGATGATGGACGGAACCAAGCAAGGCGACCAGCTCAACGTCCAGGGCGCGCGTGTCAATAATCGAGCGAAGCTCCCGCTCAATCTTATAGAGAGCGAGCTCTGAGATATCCAAGATCGCCAAGCGGGTGGGCTGCAGCAACACGATCTGCCGGCACAGCTCCGAACCAATTGACCCACCCGCCCCGGTGATGAGCACAGATTTACCGGTAACGCAGCTCGACAGCAGCTCCAGATTCGGTGGTACCGGGTCGCGGCCCAGAAGATCCAGCGCATCGACCTCACGCAAATCATCAACCTGAGCGCTACCAGAAATGATGTCGCCCACGTCGGGCACCGTTTGTACCCGCACGTTGAGATCCACAAGCTGATCGATGATTTCCTGGCGTCTGGCTCTGGAGATCGAGGGCATTGCAAGTAACACGCGCCTGACACCGAGCTGTTTGGATAAACGGTTCAGTTCATGCGGAGACCAGACTCGGATACCGGCCAGCAACCGGTATTGCAAATCGGGATTGTCATCCACAACAGCGACCACGCGGAACTTACCGCCTTCGCGCATTGCTGAGAGCAGCCGAACACCTGCGCTGCCAGCACCGTAAATGATCACTGGCGTCCGCGCCCGCCGGTTCCTTGTGTAGCTACCCAACAGAACAGCGCGCATGACTAAGCGAGTCGTCACCAGCAAAATCATAGAGAGTGCGGTGAAGGCCAGCAGCGTGGTCTTTGGAAGATCGAACCCTGGTATCGGGGACCAGTGGCGTACAGCGGCCATCGCCAGGGCAACCGCAATGAGCAGTCCTGTTGTTGATAGCAGCAGCTGGCTGCTCGGAAACCGCGTTATGGCACGATAAAAGCCAGCCTGCGCAAACAATGGAATGGCAAGCAACAGCGCCAGCGGGAACTGGAGCCAACCGGCTGCCAGTGCGCCTCTTAAATCATCACTTACGAGCCAGGTAGACGTGAACAGGGCAACGACGAGTAGTGCCGCGTCGGCGAACACCAGCGTGAACTGCTTGACCGGGCGCGGCAGTGAGATCAGGCGATATCGCAGTGCCTGAAGATACATTCGGCCTCCCTGTGGCCGGCTCGTCCGAGTGCCTTACACCGGCCACAACTACCGGCGCCTTGAGAGATTCAGGAGTTCTGCACTACAAAGCTCGAAGTAATCTAAGCGCTGACCTGCCATGGCGCAACCCCTGACGGGCTATCCGCGACTGAAAATGTGTAACGCGATCACAGCCCCAGGTGCCCGCTGCGTATCCATGCGCCGATTCGTCCGATGCCAGGTCCAGCCCCTGAGCAGATTTAGAACGAGTTTACCGCCGCTGCCGCGATCGCCAGGTTATAGAGCACCTGGGTGATGGAAGCCCACTGTGTAATCTGAGGCAATCGATCTGCGTCTAAGGGCACCACAACGGTATCGCCGGGCTGAATGCGCTGCTCGTTCCTGAACCAGCGCGATCCCTTACCTGCTATCACCGCCCCGTTCGCCCGCACCACGTAGATCCGCTTCTTATCGGCGCGCAACGTAAGACCACCGCTAAGATCAATGTAGGCGTTGCGGCTTAGGCGCGACTGATGGCGATGCGAGGTCGCATACTGGACCTCGCCGATTACCGTAACCTCCTGGCTTTGCAGCGGCACCACCAACTCGTCACCGTCGCGCAACACGATGTCGTAATCGAGATTATTTGGGTTGGCCAGTACCTGACGAAGGTCAATCACCAGCCTCCCCTGTGCCTCGGTCTGCTCGATCTGCTCAAGCAACGACTGGCCGATACCAAACGCCTCGGAGGCACTACTATTCGGCGTTTGGGCCTGCTGCACGGCCAGTGCCGACAAATCGCTTTCTAACCGCGATCGGAGGAGCGCCAGCTGCTCGATTTCGCGTTCGCGCAGGAACTTGCGGGTAAAGACCGTGCCTTCGGTGAAGGCCAGCTCGGTCAGACCGCCAGCGCGATCAAGCAGTGCACTCAAGGTTTCGCCGCGGCGCACGGGATAACTCCCGGGAAAACGAACTTCGCCGGTCAACTCGACCTGAAGCGGTTCCTCCCAATCGGGTATCTGCTTGATCGTGAGGATGTCATAGGGCGCGAGAACCCTGTCAGCGCCAGCGTCACCAGACAACAAGGCTCCCAGGTCAACCGAAATGAGTTCGGTCTCCCGTGTTCCATTCAAACCCGTTCGATAGCGCGTTAACTCAGCAGCAGCGACATGCGCTGAGGGCGCCAGGCCGCCACCTGCCCTCAACAAATCGCTCACGCGCATGCCTGGCTCCAACGGGTAATCGCCCGGAGCGACCATCGCGCCGGTGATTCTCGCAATCTGGACAGGCTCGCTAACGCTGGCCTGGGCACTGAGCTCCTCAAGCAACGAATCGATCGCGGCGCTGCGCGCCACGCCGAGCTCGAACACAGTGACGCGATCGCGCGGAGACAACGGCACATCAGCAAGGCTGCCAGGTGACGCCTGCGCCGCTTGAAGGTCAGCAGAGATGACTTGTGTTCGCCGGTCCGGCCCGACCTCGCGTCGCACAACAACATAGGCGAGATCGGCCTTCGGCTTGAGAAACTGCTCACTGGGCAACAAGTCAGAAATGCGCATGCCTGGCGACCATTCATAACCGCCAGCTCGGGTCACGTGACCAGTCAGCGTGACCGCGCTATCAACGTCGTCAAGGACACGCAGGACCTTCAGGGAATCGCCGTCACGGAGCTGCGTCTGGCCGCCATTGGCCTTGAGATCGACCGTGTCGATGGAGCGCAGACCAGTTTCTGTGATGCGCTCCAGACGTAATCGACGCCTGTCTGCTGTGGCTTTGAGTCCACCTGCCAGGGCCACTACCTCAGCCAGCGATCGTGACGAGCCCAGCTCATAGATCGCCGGGCGATTCACTTCGCCGTCGACAGCAACAGTCGGCCCTACGGGCGGGATGAACACCACGTCATCCGACCGCAGCGGCGCATCTTGCCGCGTATCGCCGGACAGGAGCAGTGCGTACAAATCGAGAGTCGAAACAGTGCGTCCAGCTCGCTTTAGCTGGACTCGACGCAGCGATCCAACTGAGCTGATGCCGCCGGATGCGTAAAGCGCATTCGTGATTTTGGACAGACCGCTGACGTCGTACGCGCCCGGGCGCTTGACGTCGCCGACGACGAAGATGCGGATGTTTTTCAACCGTCCCATGCTGACGGCCGCCTGCGTGCCAATGATCTGTTCGGCGGTGCGCTTCTCGATCACCGACTTAACCTCGCTAAAGGTCAATCCGGAAACCGCCTGCGGGCCAAGCTTGGGGAAATTGATGACGCCCTCCGGCGACACCTCCAGTTCAACTTCATAGTTGTCGTCGCCAAAGAGCTGCACACGCAGGCTATCGCCAGGCCCAAGCACGTAGCCTCCGGGCACGGGAGTCGATTGAGGTGGGCGCGCACCAAATAAGTCGGGACGCTCATCGAACAGCTCATAGCCGAACGGGCGCAGCGCATCTTCCCCAATCGGGGTCAATGGCAGGATAGTCACGCTGATCTGCAGGTCTTCCAGCAACGGCTCGGCGGCAAGCCGAGTCGCTGCCTCATCGGCCGTTAACCCTCCAAGCGGCACGTTCCCAATACCGGCCAGCTCGAGCACGCCAAGTGTGGTGAGTTCGTAAGCGCGGATCCCGAGCAGCCGCGAACGATAAGTATCGCTATTGATACTCTCGACGAACTCCTCCGGCAGATCACCTTCCGGCAGTCGCGCCTCAATGACAATGGTGCCCCGGCCTTCGATGCGCGGCTCCTCGGGGCTCTGTTCCTCGTCAGTGACACCCATACTGAATCGGGGCATCTCCGACTGATCCTCAGGGCCCAAAGGCAACGTCGCTGGCGGACGACTGCCCTGCCCAAGACTGTCAAGCAGGGCGGCCTGGTCCTCGGGACTAAGCTGCTGGAGCGCTTCCAGCTGTTGCGCATCCAATGGCGCCTGAGCTGAAACGTGGCTTGCTATCAGAGTGCAGCAGGTCAACCCAACCAGCAGCAATGCCCGATGCAATGAGAAGCGAGGGGCACCAGACATTCGTGGAGGCTGCCGCATGGATGAACGCGCGAAGAGCCGACTGACAGAGCACAACAGCTCGCCGCAAAGCATGGCCG
Organism: Gammaproteobacteria bacterium; assembly: GCA_028285245.1. Classification (GTDB taxonomy): domain Bacteria; phylum Pseudomonadota; class Gammaproteobacteria; order Steroidobacterales; genus J054. The sequence continues at coordinate 45,979 of JANQPY010000062.1, forward strand.
CTTTCCCGAAACGCACTAAAGACGGTGACGCGATGGTAATTTCGCCCCAAATTCGGCGCAACCCTCGACAAAACAGCACTACCAACCCGCCTGCCACTGAACCGAAAAACGCCAGTCGTCCGAACGCGACCCCGAGACCGGATCGATCGACTCATAGCCGGCGACAGCCTGCAGCTCACCAAGGCCTAACGCGCGGCGATGACCTAAGCTGACACCGAGGTAATCCGCGCGCTCAGGCGAAACGCTGTTGGCGTTGCCGAACAAGCCTTCGCGATTGAGCTTGCCGCCGGTCGCCGTCATCGTCCAACGGCTGTCATCGACCTGGTTAAAGACCAACCCGGCCGTTACCAACTTCGCGTCGTTGTCAGCGCTGTTGGCAATGGGGCGGCCCCGATAGCGAACGCCGCTACTGTAGATGGGGTGGTTGTAGCAGACATCGGCGGAACCGCCGCCGAACAGGTTACCGCCACACAGCGTGTCGGCCGCCTCTACATATATCCGGTAAGTTGCCCCGCTCGCGAAACTGCCCCAGTGCTCCACCCCAAACTGCGTGATGAACAAGGCGGGCTTCAGGTTTTGCTCATCTTCACCAATCTGCTGCACGTAGACAGCGAACGGCAGGCCGATCCCAGCGCCGGTCAAGCGGATGTCATAGCCGGCCAGCTGATTGCCCGGCTCATCCTCCGCCGATACGTTGTCACCGGCGTTGTCGTTTCCCAACAGCACATCGCCAAAAGTGTCCAGACTGCAGGGCCGGTCTTCGCCACACCAAAAAGCAATCCGCGAAAGTCCGACCTCGAGCCAGCGAGCCGGCTTGACGGTCACGCGCATGCCCCAGAACTGTGCTTCGGGCACGGCCCGTTCACTCTCCAGGAAGCCGAACATCGTCACCAGGTCCCAATGGCCGAGCCAGCGCAGCCACCTGCTCTCAAACGGCTCAGTTGAGTTGCGATCAATGGTTATTGCCGGAAACGGCCGCGCATTGTTGGTGAGAATGCCGCTGCTTTGCCAGCCGGGCCCCCACCACCGGTCAGTAATGGCTGCCGCGAGCATCCAGTTACCAAGTGCAATTCCCGCGTAGCTGCCATCCGCACGCCATTCGCGATCGTCCTCAGCATCAAAGGCATATTGTCCGCGCAGCCGCACGGCGAATCGCTCGCCCGTCCAGGTGAGCGAGCCGCCCGCTTCCAAATTCTCGCGCGGCGTGTCCTCAAAGCCACGCACTATCCAGCCGTCTGTTCCGGCGCGCACTGACCAGCCGGGCTGCCACGTGTCGATCTGCCGTGCCTCACGCAGGCGCTGCCGGACGCGCCTTAGCGCCGCGATCTCTCCGGCACGCAGCGGACGATCGAGCCTCGACTCGTCCGGGTTGATGTCGCCCCAGGACATCGGCCACTGCGTGATGGGCGACCCCAGGATGCCGGCATCGGCCAGCAGCACCAGATCATGCCGCAGCGATAGATCGCCGGGGTCGAGCCACGGGTCAGCGTTTGCATGCTGCGGCTGGACCAAGCAAGCCCAAGCAACGCTGGCACAAATTGCCGCAGATCGAAACGGCATGAAGAGAACACCCATAGCCTTGAGTAGCCGCGATACTACGCAACCTGATCGACGCTTGTCACAGGATCATCAGACAGGCGCCTGGACCATTCACGCTCGAGGCAATGGCATCATAGTCAACGAGATGAACGAGCCTCGCACATCAACGTCCGGATCAGCCCCGCGGCGCATTCGCAGCTTCGTGCGCCGCGCCGGCCGGCTCACCTCCGGCCAGCAAAGAGCGCTAAACGAGCTATGGCCGCGCTGGGGCGTGGACGACCTGAACATGCTTCGCGATCTCGACACGCTTTTCGGGCGCTCGGCGACGCGCGTACTGGACATTGGTTTTGGCGACGGCGAAGCGTTGCTGGCCATGGCTGAAGCATCACCGGAAACTGATTTCCTGGGCGTGGAAGTGCATGCACCGGGAATTGGGCATTGTCTGATAGGCGCGGAAGCCGCATCCGTCACCAACCTGCGCCTGATTCAGGAGGATGCCGTTGATCTGCTGGGCGTGCATCTCAGTCCGAGCAGTCTCGACCGAACGCAGCTCTTCTTTCCGGACCCGTGGCCGAAGAAACGTCACCACAAACGTCGCATCGTTCAACCTAAGTTTCTGGGATTTGTATGCCGCGTGCTGAAACCGGGCGGCACGCTACATATTGCGACCGACTGGGCTCCCTATGCCGAGCACATCCAGTCAGTCGTAGCAGACGTTAGTGAACTGAAGGTTACGCAGTACTCGGGAGCACGGCCGACCACCAAGTTCGAAGAGCGCGGTAGGCGGCTCGGGCATGCGATTCACGACCTCGTATATCAGCGAGCTTAGGGTCGGCGCTGACTGGCCGCAGATGGTGGCGAGGACTCAGTTGTCGTCGCCGAACCAGTACACAAGATGGAACATGTGGATATCAACCCCGTCGTTCGGCGTATCGAGGTTGGCATTCGAGTAATGCATGAAGCGATACGAGAACTCGAAGTTCTGCTGCTCGCCCAAAATACCGCCGATGCCGATCTGGTCTTCGAACTGAAAATTGGTCGACAAGTCTCGCCCGTCGATCTGCGTATCGGATGTGAACGTCGCGCCTACGCCTCCGTCCAGGAACCACTGCACGCCCAGCGGTTGGGCGTTGGGCAGGTAACGAAACACGGGGGAGAGCGAGAGCAGACTGACCTCGCTGTTCGCACCGTCCCAATAACCAAGACTCAGATCCCAAACCCCTGTCAGCCTGCCGAAATCGGTTTCAAACCAGCTGCGTTTGAATTTTCGCCGCAGGCTCATGCGGTACATATCGATCTCGTCATTGGCCGGCCCGGCACCGAGCGTGATTCCATCGATATCGAGCGCCGCTGCCGGCGGCGCGGTCACAGCAATCCAAAAACTGGCGCAGATCAGAATCACGAGCTGGCGCATTAACGAACTCTCAGCCTGAATGGTTGAAGCGAGGCGGCGGCATTATCGCGCAAGTCACCAAATCGGTTAAGTGCGGCTTTGCATCCGGCCAGATGCGTTGGCTCAGGAACTGCCCACCAGCTCAATAGCCGTTTGCAAGTCTGCCGGGGCCTTCACGAAGACGGCGTCGCCTTCTATTCGGCTGGGCAACGCGAGCAGCCTGCGGCCCGCACAAGGCCCAATGAGGCACTCGCCGGATTCCGGCACGAACAGGGCGCCATGCGAGCCGCAGCGAAGCAGCGCGCCGTCGGCCGAGAAAAACTCGTCCACTGGTGTATCTAACGGGTGGCTGCGATGCGGGCACACGTTGGCATAGGCACGAAGCGCATCTTGCCACCGCAGCACAAAACCGCGAAACGGCCAGTCGCCTTCGCCCACTTCGAAGCTGCGGGCACCCGGATCGCTGAGACCGGACCAGTCCGCCACGCGCCACTCGCGCCAGTCTGCTTGCGCTTCAGGCGTCGACACGAGAGGTTTGCGCGCCAAAGTCATCCCGGCGCGTTACCCACACGGCGAGGATCACGGCCGGCAGGCCCATGGCCGAGGCATAGATAAAGAAGCTGAACCAATCGACGGCCTCAACGATCTGCCCTGAAAAACCGCTGATGATTTTCCCGGGCAGCGTCATTAGAGAAGAGAACAGTGCGTACTGCGTCGCGGTGTATGCCACGTTGGTCATGCCGGACAAATAGGCGATAAACACGGAGCCGGTAAACCCGGCGGCGAGATTGTCTGCGCTGATCGTCAGCACGAGAAACCATAGCTCCGCGCCGTACGCTGCCATGCCGGCGAAGAAGAGATTGGTGACCGCCAGCAGCACCGCGCCTATGACCAGTGGTCCCGCTAACCCATAACGCACGACCGCAAGGCCCCCAATCGCGGCACCCGCGAGCGTCACAAACACGCCAAACACTTTGGTGACGGCGGCGATTTCTTCCAGGCTAAACCCGATCGCGATGTAAAAGGGATTGGCCATCACCCCCAGCACCATGTCGCTGAACCGGTAGAAACCGATAAACACGAGCAGCAACAGGGCTGCGCGGCCATGGCGAACAAAAAAATCGGCGATCGGGCCAATCACCGCATCAGTGAACCACCGGAGGTAACCCGCTGGACGCGACCTCAGGTCTCTCGCGGAACTGTGTTCGGGTTCTGCAATGAACAAAACCGTAATCACCCCGACTACCATCAGCAGTGCCATGACTTGATACGCAAGCTGCCAGCTTGCCTGCGAAGCGATCACCAGAGCGCCGGCCCCTGCCGCCAGAATGCCGATGCGATAGCCCGTTTGATAAGTGGCCGCCATCGCGCCCTGCAGCGACAGATCGACCGCCTCGATGCGCCAGGCATCGATGGCAATGTCCTGAGTTGCCGAAGCGAAAGCGGCCAGAACCGCGAAAGCAGCTACCCGTGCCAATCCGATTTGCGGGTCAGTGGCCGCGATGCCGAGCAGCCCGGCGATGACGCCCATCTGAGCCAGCAGCATCCAGGCACGCCGGCGGCCCAGGGCCCGGGTGAGCAGCGGCAGCGGCAGCCGGTCGACCAGCGGCGCCCAGAGAAACTTCACTGAGTAGGCAATGCCGACCCAGGCGAACATGCCGATCTCCGCCATGCTGATCTGATCCTGAGCCAGCCAGGCCGTCAGCGTTCCGGCGACCAGCAAAAAAGGTAGGCCAGCCGAAAACCCAAGAAATAGCATGGCCAGCACCCGCGGATGCAGATAAACCCGCGCGCTTTCCAGCCAACCCGACCGGTGGCTAGAAGTCATAGTCCATGATCAGCGGTGCGTGATCGGAAAAGCGCCTGGCCTTATAGATCTTTGCCGCCCGGGGCGAACCGGCCAGCGATGGCGAGAGCACCTGGTAGTCGATGCGCCAACCGACGTTCTTAGCCCAGGCCTCGCCACGGTTTGACCACCATGTGTACTGCTCGGCCGCCTGATTCACCTCACGGAATGCATCAATGAAGCCCACTTCATCAAACAGCTCGTCGAGCCACGCGCGCTCTTCCGGCAGAAAGCCCGAGTTCTTTTGATTGGAACGCCAGTTCTTCAGATCGATCTGTTTATGCGCGATGTTCCAGTCACCCGCGATCAGATAGTCGCGGCCATCCTTCTTTAGCCTGCGAAGATGGCGCATGAACGCCTCCATGAACCGGAACTTCGATGCCTGGCGATGCTCGCCCGAGGAACCGGAAGGCGCATATAAAGAAACCACGCTCAAGTTGCCGTAGCGGGCTTCCAGGTAGCGGCCCTCATCGTCAAACTCCTGGGTGCCGAAGCCGCGAATCACCTTGTCCGGCTCCCGCCGGCTGTATAGCGCCACACCGGCGTAGCCCTTCTTTTTCGCATCAGCATAGAAGCAGTGCCAGTTGCGCGGCCAGTAGAGGGGCGCGTCGAGCTGTGGCTGCTGTGCCTTGGTTTCCTGAATGCAAACCACGTCGGCGCGCTGGCGCGGCAACCAGGTGAAGAACCCTTTTCGACCAGCGGCGCGAATACCGTTGGCATTGAGTGTAATGATGCGCATTTAGAGCGAGTGTAACTGGAACCAATCTCACAATGCGGCGCGGACCGTGGTCACGTCCGGTTGTGCATGGAGCATTGGGGGTCTGACCCCGGCTCCTCATGGGTGCGATACTCTAGCCAACTTCGCTGAATGGCTAACGTATGCCGATCTGACGGTTGGCAACTTCGAGACAATGAACTACGACTACAAGCGCGAATTTATCGAGCTCGCCCTGGAGATGGGCGTGTTGCGATTTGGCGAGTTCAAGCTCAAATCCGGCCGCATCAGCCCCTACTTCTTTAACGCGGGCTTGTTCAACACCGGGCGCGCTGCAGCCAGGCTCGGGCGTTTTTACGCCGCCGCGCTAGTGGCCTCCAAGATCGAAGCCGACATGCTCTTTGGCCCCGCCTACAAGGGCATTCCGCTTGCGGCACTCACAGCGGCCGCGCTCGCCGAACACCACGGGCTCGACTTGCCCTACGCTTACAACCGCAAGGAAGCGAAGACCCACGGCGAGGGTGGACAAACTGTCGGCGCGCGCTTAAGCGGAAACGTCGTGATTCTCGACGATGTCATCACTGCCGGCACGGCCATTGGCGAGAGCATGAAAATTATCGAAGCCGCCGGGGCGCATGCTACGGGTGTGATTATTGCCCTCGATCGCCAGGAACGCGGCCAGGGCAAGCGCTCGGCGGTCCAGCAGGCGGAAGTTGACTATGGCCTCCGGGCGGCCAGTATTATCACGCTGGATGACCTGCTGGGGCACCTTTCGGCAGGCGGCAAAGAGGCAGAATACCTTGCCAGCCTTAAGACTTACCGGGCGGAGTATGGGGTTTAGAGACCCGACTGGTTCACGGTTTGGAGCCCGGCGGAGGTGCGATACTTGGTGGTGTGTATGACGTGCGGAGCCTGGCGGAGATGACCAGGAGTTGGCTGTTAACCGGGGCTTTACCGGCCCTGCTGTTGATCCTGTCTGGTGGCCCGGCGGCCGCCGACGGCAAGGTCTACCGGTGGACAGATGAGAACGGCGTCGTTCACTACGGTGATCGGGTGCCGCCCGAACAAGTCAGCAATGACCGTGACGTGCTAAACGACCACGGCGTCCCGATTGATCGGGAGCAGGGCGCGATCACGCCGGCGGAGCTGGAAGTCGAAGAAGCTGAGCGCCTGGCCCGCGAGCAGCAAATGCGGGAGCTCGCCCGCGATGAGATTTTGCTCGACACTTACCTGTCGGTCGGCGAAATCGAATCACTGCGCAACCAGCGTACGGAACTGATCGATAGTCAGATTCAGATCACTGAGCTGTATCTGGACAGCCTGCGCACCAAGCTGGGGCGATTGCAGCAGGATGCCTCGCGTTTCCGTCCCTATAGTTCGGACCCCGATGCGCCACCGATTCACGAGAACCTGGCTAAGGAACTCTCCAATACGCTGGACTCCATCATGCTTTACGAGAAGAACCTTGAAGTCGCCGAGCAGCGTAAACAAGGTCTCGTCAATAAGTTTGCCCTTGACATCGAGCGCTTCAAGGAACTCAAAGGCTTGAATTAGAAAAGCCTCAGCCGGCGCGGTACTTCGTGCGGACCGGCCAGAAATGCTCACGTATGCACATATACGTTGCGCTGATTCACTTCTCCACGCCGCGTCTCGCCATCGCCTCAAGCTCTGCTAACTGCACCCGCAAGGTGACGAGGAAAACAGCCTTGCTCTAGGTTCCCGTGCTGCCGAAACCGCCGGCACCTCGTTCAGTTTCCGCAAACTCCTCCACTCGTTCGAACTCGGCCTGCACCACAGGCAGGAACACCATCTGTGCCAGTCTGGAACCGGGTTCAATCGTGAAGTCGGCATGCCCGCGATTCCAGCACGACACGAATATCTGGCCCTGGTAGTCGGAATCAATCAAGCCGACGAGATTGCCCAGCACGATGCCGTGTTTGTGGCCCAGACCTGAACGCGGCAGCAGCGTTGCCGCGAGGCCCGGGTCCTGCATGTAGATTGCGATACCCGTCGGAATGAGCTCGGTACTGCCGGGGACCAGGGTCAGAGGCCCATCGATGCATGCGCGCAGATCGATACCTGCGGAGCCTGGCGTGGCGTAGTCGGGAACCGGAAACTCCCGGCCAACACGTTCATCCAGAATCTTTAGCTGAACTTTTCTTCGCGTCACGAGGCGGTCGGCTGGCGGAGCGGCGTAGGCAGGTTGCGCGACTGGCGATAGCGGCGTGCGATGAGCGTGATCAACTCGGCGGCCAGTTCTGACTTGTGCATGGTCGGCAAAGGCTGCTCGCCGCCACGCCATAGCACGAGCGCACTGTTGTCTTCGCAGTCAAACCCTAAGCCGCGGCCGACAAGATTGGCAACAATCATGTCGAGCTGCTTGCCCTCAAGTTTCTGCCGGGCGTGCTCCTCCAATTTCTGTGTTTCGGCGGCGAAGCCCACAGTAAAAGGTGCGTTGACCAGTGCGGCCACCTCAGCCAGCACGTCGACTGAACGAATCATTGACAGGGACAGCCGATCACTGCGCTTTTTGATCTTGTGGCAAGGGACGTCTTCAGGCCGATAGTCAGAGATAGCGGCGGCACCAATGTAAATGTCGGCATCTGAGACAGCCTCCATTACGGCGGCATGCATCTCCTGGGCAGTTTCAACGTCGCGGCGCTGAACGCCGAAGGGTGAGGCCAAATTCACCGGCCCGGCGACAAGCGTGACGCGGGCCCCCGCCGCCGCCGCCGCCCGCGCCACGGCGAAGCCCATGCGCCCGGAACTCCGGTTGCTGACAAAGCGCACGGGATCGATCGGCTCGCGAGTCGGCCCGGCGCTGATTACGACGTGCATGCCGTCAAGCTCGCCGCCAACGCGCGGACGCCGCTGCAGCACCTCATCGATGATCTCAGCAGGTTCGACGAGCCGGCCCGGCCCGGTCTCGCCGCAGGCCTGTTCGCCGGCAGCCGGACCAATGAACTGCACGCCGCGCTCGTTCAGAGTTGCAAAGTTGGCTTGTGTGGCCGGATGAGTCCACATGGCCTGGTTCATCGCCGGCGCCAGGACCAGCGGCGCCTCTGAAGCAAGACACAGGGTAGTGAGCAGGCCGCCCGCTGAGCCGGCGGCAAGCTCGGCCATGATGTTGGCCGTGGCCGGGGCTATCAGAACGAGGTCCGCCCAACGCGCCAGGTCGATGTGACCCATCGCCGATTCCGCTTCTTCGTCCCAGATGTCATCGCGAACCGGCTGCCCGGACACGGCCTGGAAGACGGCCGGCGAAACCAGCCGGGCAGCACTGGGCGTTACGACGACCCGCACGTCGATATCGGCCTCCCGCAGCCGGCGAATCAGGTCAGGGCTCTTGTAGGCGGCGATACCACCCGTGACGCCCAGCAATACACGAAATTTCTGGCGTGCAGTCATTGACCAGGAACGCAGTTCACATGAGCCTCAAGACTACCCCAAGCCGCCCGTTCGCGCCGGTATCGGTATATAGCTATTGGCACGCGATTGGCGTGTTGGGTCCGCATCCAGCGGCCGCGAGAATATCGACCATGCCAACTCCGCCAATAAACCAGTGGCCACGTCATGAACGTCCGCGCGAGCGCATCCTTAGCGATGGCGCCGAGGGCCTGACAGACGCGGAGATCCTGGCGGTGCTGCTGGGCTGCGGCGGGCCCGGGCAGTCCGCTGTGGATCTGGCGCACGAGCTGCTGGCCCGGTTTGGCGGGCTGCGCGGTCTGTTCAGCGCCGGCACACCGGTATTGCTGCAGCTCAAGGGCGTCGGCCCCGGGCGCGCCGCCTTGCTCCGGGCCGCGCGCGAATGCGCGGTGCGCTACCTGCAGGAACGGCTGCGGCCGGGCCAGACCATTACCTCGCCCGCCAGCAGCCGGGAGTTCCTGCTCGCCCGGCTGCGCGATCGCCCGCATGAAGTCTTCTGTGCGCTATTCATGGATAACCGGCACCGCGTGCTGGCCTTCGACGAGCTGTTTCGGGGCACCATCGACTCCACCACGGTTTATCCACGCGAAGTGGTCAAGCAGGCGCTGGCTCGCAATGCAGCCGCTGTGATCCTTGCCCACAATCACCCTTCTGGCGTGGCCGAACCCAGTGAGGCCGACCAGATCATCACCCGGCGAGTCCGCGATGCCCTGGCTTTGGTCGACGTGCGCCTGCTGGATCACTTTGTCGTCGGCGATGGGACCTGTATCTCGCTCGCCGCGCGCGGCGTGATTTAACCCGGCCGGCTGGAGACCAGACCCCGCTGCTGCCTTGCCTGCCGGAGGGCGTGCTGGTATAAATGCGCCCCCTTGCCGCACCCGGCAAGCGCCTGAATTAACTGAGGTTCATCATGTCCCGCGTCTGCCAGGTCACCGGAAAGCGCCCAGCCTCCGGCAACAACGTTTCCCACGCCAACAACCGGACCCGCCGCCGGTTCCTGCCGAACCTGCATTCACACCGGTTTTGGCTTGAGAGTGAGAATCGTTATGTAAAGCTGCGGGTGTCCACCAAGGGCCTGCGCATTATCGACAAGCACGGCATTGAAAAAGTCGTTGCCGACCTTCGCGCCAAGGGCGAGAAGGTTTAGGCGTTCCGCACCATTTAGAGCAGAAACATGGCCAAGAGCAATCGCGAGAAGATCAAGCTGGTGTCATCCGCCGATACGGGGCACTACTACACGACGAGCAAGAACAAGAAGCTGCACCCGGAGAAGCTGGAAACGAAGAAATTCGACCCGACTATCCGTAAGCACGTCATGTACAAGGAAGCGAAGATTAAGTAGCTGCCGCGAGGCTCACTGGAATGAAAAAAAACCCGCCGGCTGGCGGGTTTTTTGCATTTGGGTCTGGCAAAGTTCCCTTACGCAGGCATGGGCTGAGGCACATAGCCTCGCAGCCTGGCAGCGTAATCCTGGAGCACCTTGATGCCACTGGCTTCGGCCTCGGTGCACCAGTCCCGAAGCTGTTGAACCAGCTTGTCGTTACTGACGTTTGCCTCTTCCCAAAGTGCCTGCAGCTTCTGCCGGAACTCATGCACCGTCTTCAGCGCAGGTTGGTCGGCAAGCACGCGGGCCAGGTGCTCGCGGGCACCCTCATCGAGAAGCTGAGGCCGGCGCACAAGCAAAGCACGAGCCCGGCGCAGCAATGGGTTATCGCGATCGCGGCGCAGCTCGCGCCAGACTGGCAACGTAACCTGCCGGGAGTAGTCACGCAGAACGTGCATCCGGTTTTGCAGAACAGCCGTCACAGTCTGCACATCTACCGAGCGCGGCTCATCGGCCAGACACGGTTCAGGCGCTACCCGACGCACTTTGCACATGCCAACAGCGCGCAGCAGGCGGATATACATCCACCCAATATCAAACTCCCAGGAGCGCACGGAGAACTTCGCTGAGGTTGGAAAAGCGTGGTGATTATTGTGCAGCTCTTCGCCGCCGATCAGCACGGCCAGCGGATAGATATTGGTTGAGGCGTCGGCCGACTCGAAATTGCGGTAGCCGCGCGCGTGACCAATGCCGTTGATTACACCCGCTGCGCACACCGGCATAGCCAGCATCTGCACGGCCCAGATAGTGATGCCGGCCACGCCAAACAGGGCCAAATCAATTAGCGCCATGATGGTTACACCGGCGATGCTGGACTTTGCATAGACGTTTCGCTCCAACCAATCATCCGGACAGCCGCGACCGTACTTGGCCAGGGTCTCTTCATTGGCCGTCTCGGCGCGGTACAGTTCGGAGCCTTCCAGCAGTACTTTTTGCAGACCGAACACGACCGGGCTATGCGGATCGCCCTCGCGCTCCACCAGCGCGTGATGCTTGCGATGCACGGCCACCCACTCGCGAGTCTCCATGCCAGAAGTGAGCCAGATCCACAGGCGAAAGAAGTGCCGCAGTACCGGATGCAGGTCGATCGAGCGATGCGCCTGATCGCGATGCAGATACAAGGTGACGGCGGCCATCGAGATCTGCACCATGACAAATGCGACAGCAACCAGGGCCCATAGTGACAAATCGAGCAGGCCAAACAGGTATTCGGACATGGGCGGGTGGGCTCCTCCAGAGCGACAGCGGGCGCCACTATAGCGAACGGCGCATGCGTCTGGAAGGAATGCCCGGAGGCGAAACACGAGTGATCACGCCAGTTATTGCGATGCAGCGCAAAGCGCCTGTCAAAGCTGTGAACCATGCCCGAACTGCCCGAGGTTGAGACCACTCGGCTGGGGATTGCCAGCCACGCTCAGGGGCAGCGAATCCGTGCCTTGAAGGTGCGCAACCGCAGCCTGCGCTGGCCGGTTCCGCGCGGCCTCGAGGCCCGCCTCGCCGGGGCCCGCATTGAGTCCGTCGACCGGCGGGCTAAGTATCTGCTGCTCAGGACTGATCAGGGCACCGCTTTGATACACCTTGGCATGACCGGGGTATTACGGCTGGTTTTTGGCGAAAAAGCGCCGAAAAAGCACGATCACTACGACATCGTGCTCGAAAATGCGCCAACTATTCGTTTTACTGATCCGCGTCGGTTCGGCAGCCTGCTTTGGGCCGGGGCCCGCCCGGCGCAGCATGCTCTGCTGCGGGACTTAGGGCCCGAGCCGCTGAGTGCGGATTTCGACGCTGACTACCTGTACCGCGTTAGCCGCGGCCGGAAGGTCTCCATCAAGCCGCACCTGATGAACGCGAAGATCGTGGTTGGGGTCGGCAACATCTACGCCAGCGAATCACTGTTCCGGGCTGGCATCCATCCGCGACGCCCGGCGGGCCGTATCAGTTTAGAGCGAATGCACCGGCTGGTTGGCAGCGTCCGTGAAGTGCTCACCGAATCGATTCAGGCCGGCGGCACGACCCTGCGTGATTTCTACAGCGGCGAGGGCAAACCCGGCTACTTCACGCAGGAGCTTAAAGTCTATGACCGCGAACATGAGCCCTGCCCCACCTGCGGGGCGCCGCTGCGGCAGGAGGTGTTGGGACAGCGGTCCAGTTTCTTCTGCGCGAAGTGCCAGCGGTAGGTGAAAAGGTGCGCATCCGTTGCGCCCAACCAGCCGCGTGCTACTAATAAACGCGGCCTTCTCCGGCGCCTCTGGGATCAGAAGCCGCCTCAACCTGGTTGCTGGAGTAATCCCAGGTCACGACGTTCATGTTGCCGAACGGTCTGCGCGACTCGCGCAGAAGATGGCCGCGCTCGGTAAGCGACTGAAACTCTTCTGGTGAGAATGCACCGGGTTCGTGCACGACTTCGTCCGGAAAATACTGGTGATGAAAGCGCTTCAGCGCCACCATCTCGTCGGCATTGGCACCGGCCATCCAGGCTAGCGCTGCCCGAAATACCATCGTGATAATGCGGCTGCCGCCCGGCGTGCCGACAATCGCGATACCACGATCGCTCTCAACGAAAGTCGGGCTCATGCTCGACAGCGGTCGCTTGCCCGGTGCCACGGCGTTGGCCGCGTCGCCCAACAATCCGAAGGTGTTTGGGTTCGCCGCAGCCAGCGAGAAGTCGTCCATCTCGTTGTTCAAAATGATGCCCGTGCCCGGCGGGATAAACCCCGATCCAAACCAGCCATTAATAGTTAAGGTCGCCGCGACGCGGTTGCCCTCTGCATCCAGGATCGAGAAATGCGTGGTCTGGCGGGATTCAGTGTCTTCGGGCCAGAGTCCGGTTAGCTCGGCCGAGCGCGTGGCGCGCTCAAGGTCGATGCCTGCCCGCAAACCGGTTGCGTAGTCTGGGTGCATCAGTCGCGCCAGCGGCGCGTCGGTGAAGGCCGGATCGCCGAGATACTCGGCGCGGTCGCGGTAGGCCCGGCGCATGGACTCGATGATTACGTGATACCCCTGGGCGCCGGTTAGCTCAGCCGGCGAGTACCCAGCCAGGATGTTAAGCATGGTTGTTATGGCCACGCCGCCGCTGGAAGGCAGCGGCGCGGTGACAATCCGATTGCCAAAATATTGCGTGACCACCGGGGCCCGCTCGACGACCGAATAGCGTGCCAGATCATCCAACGTCCAGTTGCCGCCGGCAGCTCGAACGCCGTCGACCATCTTCGCCGCCAGTTCACCGCGATAAAACGCAGCCGCGCCGTCTGCAGCAATGCGCTTTAGCGTGTTGCCCAGATCTTGCTGGACGATTGCCGTACCGTCTTCGGGATTAACTCCCTCGGGGTAAAACACTTCGCCAAAACCAGGCCACTGGTCGGCGACCCGCCGCCGAAAGCGCACACCGAGGGCCAGCCGCGAGTAGGCCGGAAAACCATCTTCCGCATATCGAATTGCCGACTGAAGACTGCGAGCCAGAGGAAGCCGGCCATAACGATCGACGACATGCTGCCAGCCGGCAGCAAGACCGGGAATACCGGCGGCCAGCGGGCCGTTGAGTGCAGCGGCGCGCACTGGCTGGCCCGCATCGTCGAGATAGGTGGACGGCGACGCAGCTCCAGGTGCGACTTCACGCGCGTCCACAAATACATATCGATCTTCGTCGGCAAGATAGAGAAGAAAGAACCCGCCACCGCCCAGGCCAGAGGAATGCGGCTCGACTACGGCCAGCGCTGCCGACACGGCGACGGCGGCATCGAATGCGTTGCCGCCGTCGCGCAGCACCTCGTAGCCGGCTGTGGTGGCCAGCGGGTGGGCGCTGGCAATACCCGACCGCCCGGGCAGATCGCGCGCCTGGGCGACCGCAGCCAACGCCAGCAGGCAAATGACAGCCAGGCACGCAGCGCCATGACGAAGCTGGCAACCGGCCGGGGCAAGTTCCCTGCGCTGCCCGTCAGTGATGCCGGTATTCCTTCTTTAGCCGGCGCTGCACCGCCGGGTGTACGAAGGCACTGATGTCGCCGCCGAGTGCGGCCACCTCACGCACAAGGCTGGCCGATATAAATGTGTACTGGGCTTCCGGGCACAGAAATATGGTCTCGACATCGGGCCTGAGATGCCGGTTCATGCTCGAGAGCTGAAACTCGTATTCGAAATCAGCCACGGCGCGCAATCCGCGAATGACCGTGCCCAGACCATGTTGACGCGCGTAGTCCACGGTCAAACCCTCGTAGCTGTCTACCGACACGTTGTCGATATCCGCGAGCACCTCGCGTGCCAGGCTGGTCCGTTCATCAAGTGTCAGCAGAGGCTGCTTGTGCGGGCTGGCTGCCACGGCGACAACCACTCTGTCGAACAGTCGCGCCGCGCGCCGCACCAGTTCGTGGTGCCCGTTGGTGATGGGATCAAACGTTCCCGGATACATTGCGCCCACTGACATCTCAAACCTCCACGCCGGCGAAACCGCTCGCCAGCCGTCAGGACGGGCAACTCAGCAATGCAAAACGCACCTGGCCCGCTGTCTGCTCGCGTTTAACCCCCCAACCGGCCGGCATGGCCGGCAACGATCCTGACCGCGGCATTTCCAGGTACACGAGCGCGCCTGGCGCCACCCAGCCAGCGGCGAGCAGTTTACACAAGTTTCCCAGATCGACCTCGCTGAACGGCGGGTCAGCAAAGATCAACTCGTACTGCCTGGGCTTTGCAGTCAACCATGCAAGCGCATCCGCTTTGACCAGCTGAACGTCCTCTGCCGCGAACTCCTCCGCGGTCTGTTCGAGCTGGGCCAGCGTCGCGGTGTTGCTCTCCACGAAGGTGACTGACCGGGCGCCTCGCGACAGCGCTTCCAATCCTAGGGCGCCGCTGCCGGCAAACAAATCCAGACAGTTCGCGCCCGCAGTGTGCCCTTGCAGCCAATTGAACAGGGTCTCGCGCACGCGGTCTCCGGTCGGCCGCAGGCCGGATTCACTGGTTAGCGCGATACGTCTGCCACGCCATCGGCCACCAATGATGCGCAGCGCGCCCGGGCGATGCTTGTGTCTGGCGGTTTTGCGCATGTGCTAATTGTCGCAGCCGCTGATGGCTGAGCAAACTGCGGTGCTCTGGTGAAGCGGCTTCCGTTACCATGCGCGCCATGCCGGCAGCGAGTACCAAAGAATCCAAGGGTGGTTTTTTCAAGCGCCTTAAAGCGCGGCTGGGTGGCGGCAGAGGCCTGGGCCTGTCGCTTGGATTCGGCGGCCGCAAGCTGGACGCAGAGCTTGAGGAAGAACTTGAGACGCAGCTGCTCGTCGGCGACGTTGGGATTGAGGCGACCGAACTGCTGCTAAAGCGATTGCGCAGGCAGCTCGGCTCGAAAACCATCGATGACGACGATGAAGTCCGCTCTGTATTGGCCGACGCGCTCGCTGAGCAAATGGCCAGCCACGCCAGGCCACTTGAGATCAGTGATGCTGCGGCACCCTTCGTCGTGCTGGTGGTCGGCGTTAACGGGTCTGGCAAGACGACGACTATCGGCAAACTGACACGCAGCCTGCGCGAAGATGGATACAGCATCCTGCTCGCGGCCGGCGACACCTACCGGGCAGCCGCGATCGAACAGCTCCAGGCCTGGGGGGAGCGAAATGATGTGCCGGTGGTCGCTCAACAACCGGGCGCCGATCCGGCCGCGGTGATCTATGACGCGATCGAGGCCGCGCGGGCGCGCAGCATCGATGTGGTCATTGCGGATACGGCTGGCCGCCTGCAAAACAAGGCGGGACTCATGGCCGAGCTAGAAAAAATCGTGCGGGTTACCCGGCGGCTCGACGCAGCCGCACCCCATGAAATTCTGCTGGTACTGGACGCCAGCCTCGGGCAGAACGCCATCACTCAGGCACTTGAGTTTCACCGCGCTGTGGGCGTAACGGGCATTGCGATGACCAAGCTGGACGGCGGCGGCAAAGGTGGGATTCTCGTTTCCCTTGCCGGTCAGCTCGATGTGCCGTTTCGTTTTGTTGGCGTTGGCGAAGGAATCGAGGATATGGACGTGTTTCGCGCCGAAGACTTTGCGACTGCCCTTGTGGGCCGTCGTAACCCGCAATGATTCGCTTCGAAAATGTAACCAAGCGATACGCCGGGGGGCAGGACGGCTTACGAGAGGTGAACATTGGGGTTGAGCAGGGTGAATTGGTGTTTCTCACCGGACACTCCGGGGCGGGCAAGAGCACACTGCTTAAGCTGATCGGTGCTCTGGAGCGCCCCACGCGTGGGCAGGTGCTGGTGGGCGGACGGAATATAGGCCGTCTGCCGCCGCGGCAAATTCCAGCGCACCGGCGGCAAATCGGCATGGTGTTTCAGGATCACAAATTGCTGCCGGACCGGCCGATTTTCGACAACGTTGCGCTGCCACTGATCATCGCCGGACTGGGTCAGCGTGAAGTGCAGCGCCGTGTCCGCGCCGCGCTCGATCAGGTTGGCCTGTTGAAGCGCGAGCGCCAGCAGCCTGGGACTTTGTCGACTGGAGAGCAGCAGCGCGTGGGCATCGCCCGGGCCGTCGTCAGCCGCCCGCGGCTGCTGATCGCCGATGAGCCCACGGGCAACCTGGATCCGGAACTTTCGCTGGAAATCATGCAGCTGTTCGGTCGCCTGAACGAAGTGGGCGTGACCACATTAATCGCAACACATGATCTGGCGTTGCTGGATCGGCTGGGAGGCCGCCGCATTACCCTGTCGAAGGGGCAGGTTGTGCGAGCCGACAACTAAAGGCCTCCAGACGCCTATGAATTTGGCTATCGGCAACTACTTTGTTCGCCATGCACAAAGTTGTTTGAGCGCGCTTGGCCAGCTTTGCCGGCAGCCGGCGGGCAGTCTGCTCACCATCGGCGTGATCGGCGTGGCGCTCGCACTGCCAGCGGGCCTGAGTGTACTGGTGCGCAACGGCGAAGCCGTTGCCGGTCAATGGGAGAGCGCCAGAGACTTCTCTGTCTACCTGCAGCCGGGCATCGCGATGGACACGGCCGAAGCCTTACAGCAGGAACTGGAGTCGAGCGCAGACGTCGCCAGCGTCGTGCTGATCACCGCAGACGAGGCACTAGCGCAACTGGCGGATTCTTCGGAGTATGGCGAGGTCGTGGGCGTATTCGATGACAATCCGCTGCCGCATCGGCTCGTGGTGCGGCCACGCGATGACGCGGTGCCGGCGGGCCTGGCGACGCTAGCCGACGGTCTGGAGCAGCGCGACGAAATCGATCTGGTCCGTCTCGATACGGCTTGGGTGGCACGACTAAACGCTATTCTGGATCTGGTACGGCGAACGATCCTCCTGGTCGCATCCATATTGACGGCTGGTGTACTGGTCATCATCGGCAACACCATCCGGCTCGACATTCAGAATCGACGCGCGGAGATCGAGGTCTCCAAACTGCTTGGGGCAAGCGATGCCTTCGTGCGGCGCCCTTTCCTCTACGCCGGTTTCTGGTATGGCCTGGGCGGCAGTCTGGCCGCGCTGCTCCTGCTGATTGTCGGCCTGCTGCTGCTGAGCGGCCCGGCAACGCGGCTCAGTGAACTGTATGGCGGCAGCTTTCAGCCGCTGGGCCTGGCCGGATCAACCGCGCTGGGCGTGCTGGGCGGCGGGCTGGTGGCCGGCCTCGGCGGAGCCTGGCTGGCGGTTGCCCGACACCTGGCGGCCATCGAGCCCAAGATCTAGTAGATACCTAAATAGCTGTTTATAAAGATTATTTCGTGACCTTGTTCACGGAACTATGGCCCTGCTTAGCACTCTAAAGGCCCGAGTGCTAAAATGCGCGAATGGATATCTCAATGAATACAGCCCTGGCTCCCACCCAGCGTGACCTGATTCTGGCCGGACCGGTCGGCAGCCTGGATAGCTATATCCAGGCCGTCAATACCGTGCCGGTGTTAAGCGCCGAGGAAGAGCAAAACCTGGCCCGCCGTTTTCGCGATGACGACGATCTGGACGCAGCCCGTCAGCTCGTCGTTTCCCAACTCCGCTTTGTCGTGCATATCGCGCGCGGATACCTGGGCTATGGACTGCCGCTTGGCGATCTCATCCAGGAAGGCAACATCGGCCTGATGAAAGCGGCGAAGCGCTTCGACCCCGAACTAAACGTGCGGCTGGTCTCATTCGCTGTGCACTGGATTCGCGCGGAGATTCACGAGTACGTGCTCAGGAACTGGCGGTTGGTCAAGGTTGCAACCACCAAGGCCCAGCGGAAACTGTTCTTCAACCTGCGTAAGGCCAAGCAACATCTTGGCTGGTTAAGCGCGGATGAAACCGACGCAGTTGCCCGCGACCTGGGAGTAACCGCACGCGAAGTCAACGAAATGGAACAGAGGCTCGCCGGACAAGATCTGTCATTTGATCCTGCACCACAGACAGATGACGAAGAAGCGTTCGCGCCCGCACATTATCTGCAGGCTGAGGAGCCAGATCCGGCAACACTCGTCGAAGCAGGTGACTGGCAGGATCAGGCGACCGCGCAGCTCGGCGCAGCCCTGACCACGCTCGACGACCGCAGCCGTGAGATTCTTTCTGAGCGTTGGCTGGCAGAGAAAAAAACCACGCTGCAGGAACTCGGTGATCGCTACGGCGTGTCGGCCGAGCGCATCCGGCAGTTGGAAAATCAGGCTCTGCGGAAATTACGCACAGCCATCGCGGAATCCGCCTAAGCTCAATCCGGTCTGCCGCTCAGCTCGTCAGCGGCACGATGGTGATCTCTACGCGACGGTTTTGCGCTTTGCCGGCCACGGTGGCATTGCTGGCCACGGGCCGGGTCTCCCCGGCACCCACAGTGATGAAGCGGTCGCTGCGCACTTCTCGCGAACTCAGATACGCCGCAACGCTGCTTGCACGGCCTTCAGACAGGCGCTGGTTGTAAGCCTCGCTGCCGTCGCTATCTGTATGTCCGGCCACTTCGACAAAGGTCTGGTCGAACTCTTGCAGCACCAGGGCCACTGAGTCGAGCACCGGATAGAAGTTAGCGTTCACGTCCGGGCTATCGACCGCAAATGTGACGTTGCCGGGCATGTTCAGCACCACGTTATCGCCCATGCGCGTGACGCTGACACCCGTGCCGTCGAGCCGCTGCCTGAGCTTCATTTCCTGCTGATCCATGTAGTAACCGACCGCCCCGCCGGCCAGCGCGCCCACGCCGGCAAGAATCAGCGCATTCTTTTTGCGCGACGATGAATCGTCGCCACTGATCAGACCGACTACGGCACCAGCCGCCGCGCCTATTGCCGCCCCTTTTGTGGCGCTGGCTGTTTTCTCTTCCCGGGTATACGGATCAAGCGTCGTACAGGAAGCAAGCAATGACAGCATCATTACAAACGCAACGCGGCGAACAATCAGTGAGGGGGCTGTCATGCTGGCGTTCATGCGGACTCCAGGAACGGTTTAGTAGTAAGGAGGCGGGCAGTATAGCCGGAAGGCTTGCGGCCCGTGCGGGCCAACGGTACCGTGATCGTGGAGTTGACCCGCATGACCGACGTTACACACTGGCTGGACGAATACGCCAAGGATCATCAGCATCCGGTTAATCAGGCTATTCATAAGATCTGTGTGCCGCTGATCGTCGTTAGCCTGATCGGTCTGCTCTGGGCACTGCCGGTGCCCACGGCGTTTGTCGAGATTTCTCCGGCGCTAAACTGGGGCACCGCCTTCTTGCTGGCCGCCGTTGTTTACTATTTCATTCTTTCCATTCCACTGGCGTTCGGGATGTTGCCTGCGGTGCTGCTCAGTGTTGTGGCCGTCAACTGGCTTGACGGACTGACTTGGCCGCTCTGGGCTACATCTGCGGCGATCTTTATCGTCGCCTGGATCGGTCAGTTCTACGGGCATCAGATTGAAGGCAAGCGGCCCGCGTTTTTTCGCGACCTGCAATTTCTGATGATCGGCCCATTGTGGATTCTGGCCGGCATTTTCCGGCGCCTGAGAATTCCGTACTAACCGGCTTACCCGCCTACCCGGCAGCGAATCATTACTTCCTCTCTGGAGCACGCCTACGGTCATCGCGCGGTCTGGCGCATCGCCGGGCCCATGGTGCTGTCGGCTATCAGTACGCCGTTGCTGGGCATCGTCGATACGGCGGTGGTCGGGCACATGGATTCGCCCGTCTATCTTGGGGCGGTCGCGATCGGCGCCACCATATTCACCACTTTGTTTATGAGCCTTAACTTTCTGCGGATGGGCACCACCGGCATTGCGGCGCAGGCTTTCGGCGCGGATGAAAACAACGCGATTCGCGAGGCGCTTGGTCAGGCCACCCTGACCGCGCTCGTGCTGGCCGGCCTTATCCTCATCACGCAGTCGTGGCTATTGGATGTCGCGCTCAAACTACTCTCGCCGGGCGACGAAGTCGCCGCACTGTCGCGCGAGTACTTCCATATCAGGGTGTGGAGCGCACCGTTCTGGCTCGTGAATTTCGTTTTCGTCGGCTGGCTGCTCGGCATGCAAAACGCGCGCGGGCCGCTGGTCATCCTGATCACCATTAACAGCGTCAATATCCTGCTCGATATCTGGTTTGTTGTTGGCCTGAACCTGGGCGTGACCGGCGTCGCTCTGGGCTCTGTTATCGCCGAGGTGGTGGGTGCAATCGTCGCCGCCGTCTATGTGCGCCAGGAGCTGCGGCAGCGAGCGGGCGATTGGAGCGGGGTGAAGTTGCTCGCGCCGGGGCGCTACCGGCGGCTGTTTGACGTGAATGCGAATCTGTTTATCCGCACGGTCGCGCTGATGCTGGTGTTTGGCTTTATGACGGCGCAGGGGGCGCGGCTCGGCGACGCGGTTCTGGCAGCCAATGCGATTCTCCTCAATCTGCAGTACCTGCTGTCGTATGCGCTCGACGGCGTTGCCCACGCAGCCGAGGCGCTGGTTGGCAAAGCCTACGGAGCGAGAACGCGGGCTGGCCTGTTGCTGGCGGTGCGCCGCACGCTGCAGTGGTCAATCGGCTTCGCTGCCTGCTTTACGTTTGCGTATCTCGTAGCCGGCGATTTGCTTATCGGTCTGATGACCGGCCTCCCCTCAGTCGGCGAAGTCGCTGCCGCTTACCTGCCCTGGCTGGTGTTGTCACCGCTGATCTCGGTCTGGAGCTTCCTCTACGACGGTGTTTACGTCGGCGTCACGCGCTCGCGGGAGATGATGCTCGTGATGGTCGGCTCTGCGATTGGGTTATTCCTGCCGGCATGGTGGCTGTTCCAGGAGTTGGGTAATCATGCGATCTGGCTAGGCTTCACGTTGTTCATGGCCGGCCGCGGTATCGGAATGCACTGGTGGTTCAAACGCATGCTCAGCGATGGCAGTCTGCCGGCAATTCAACACGGCGGAGAAACGGTATGACAGACGATGCGAACCCATGGAAGACACTCCAGATCCGCGAAGTTTTCGATAATCCCTGGATTCGCGTTACGGCGGAAGACGTGATCAAACCAGGCGGCAGCCCGGGAACCTACGGAAAGGTGAGCTTCAAGAATCTGGCCTGCGGCATCGTACCCGTGGCCGATAACGGCGATACCTGGCTGGTAGGGCAGTACCGCTACACGCTCGGATCGTATTCCTGGGAGATCCCGATGGGCGGCGTGCCGCAAGGCGAAGATCCGTTGGCCGGTGCACAGCGAGAGTTGCGCGAAGAAACCGGTCTCACGGCCAGAAACTGGCAACCCCTGCTGCACTGTCACGTGAGCAATTCCATCACCGACGAAGCAGGCATCGCATTTCTGGCGGAGGAGCTAACTGAAGGGGAACCAGATTTTGATGACGGCGAAGATATTCAAATTCGGCGCCTGCCATTCAAAGATGCACTGCATATGGTGATGCAGGGCGAGATCACCGATCTATTGAGCATGGCGGCAGTGTTCAAGCTGGCCGCACTGAAACCCAACCTTGCGCAGTAGCCGATGCAGTCATACCCCGAGTTTGACTCAGCTGACCGCCCGGCAGCCTTTTGGCATCGGGCCTGACCCCACGAGCGTCGTTACATCGAGAATCAGGTGGCGGATTGCACGTATAATCCGCGCCCTATGACCAGCACAGCAGTAATCATTCCCGGCGACGGGATCGGGCCGGAGATCACAGAAGCCACGCTGCGCGTGCTCGACGCCGCCGGCGCTGAAGTCGAGTGGGTCGAGCGGCAGGCCGGCGTCGCGGCGATGGAGGCGGGTGATGCCGTGCTTCCGGAGAGCACGCTGGAGGCGATACGGGCTCACAAAGTTGCATTGAAGGGCCCCTGCACCACGCCCGTCGGCAAGGGTTTCCGCTCCGTAAATGTGCAGCTGCGCAAGAAATTTGATCTGTACGCCGCGGTAAGGCCGGTGCGCAATCTGCCTGGCATCGATACACCATTCGACGATGTCGATATCGTGGTGATCCGCGAAAACACGGAAGGACTTTACGCGGGCGTCGAGAACGAAATCACCGATGGCGTGGTGGCCAGCATGAAGGTAGCCACTGAAAAAGGCTGCACACGCGTCGCTCGCTGGGCTTTCGACTACGCCAAGACACGCGGCCGCAAGAAAGTAACTGTCTTCCACAAGGCCAACATCATGAAACTCAGCGACGGCATGCTGCTGCGCTGTGCCGAGGAGGTGCATGCAGAAGAGTTTCCGGAGATCGAGTACGAAAACACCATCATCGACGCCGCCTGCATGCGGATGGTGCAAAGGCCGTCGCAGTTCGACGTGCTATTGCTCGAGAACCTCTACGGCGATGTCGTTTCAGATCTCTGCGCGGGCCTGGTTGGTGGACTAGGAGTTATTCCTGGCGCCAACTTTGGTGACGATGGCGCTATTTTCGAGGCCGTGCATGGCTCTGCGCCGGATATCGCCGGCCAGAACGTCGCCAATCCGCTGGCGCTGATGATGTCCGGGGTAATGCTGCTGAACTATCTTGCGGATACCCGCGGTGAGGAACAGAACCGGCAGGCGGCGCAGAGAATTAAGGTCGCCTACGATCAGGCGCTGACTGACGGCAAGAAGACCCGCGATCTCGCTGGAACGCTTAACACCGATGAGTTCGCTGACGCGGTAATCGAGCGGCTCTAGGCCACGCGCCAATCAGCCGGTGGCAGCCCCGAGTGTGATGCCGGGCGCGGGTAACTGGCTCTCGCCGCGCAGGTACTCGTCTATAGCCCGGGCAGCGCCGCGGCCTTCGTTAATGCCCCAAACGACAAGCGACTGACCGCGGCGGCAATCACCGGCGGCGAATACGCCAGGCACGTTCGTGTGAAAGCTCCCGTGTTCCGCCAGGTAATTTGAGCGCGCATCCAGCTCTACGCCGAGCGCCTCGGATACGGCGGTCTCAGGCCCTACAAAGCCCATCGCCAGCAGGACGAGGTCAGCCTGCCACTCTTGTTCCGTGCCGCGCACTTCAACCATTTGCGGCTTGCCCTGGTGAGTCTGCCAGCGGACCTGCTGCGTCTTGATGGCTTTGATGCCGCCGTTACCGTCAGCGATAAACTCCTTCGTGACGACGCTGTACTGGCGGGGATCGCCACCAAAGCGTACGACTGCCTCTTCGTGCCCATAGTCGGAGCGGAAAATCTTTGGCCACAGCGGCCAGGGGTTATCGTCCGCGCGATCCGCCGGCGGCTTATCCAACAACTCCAGATTAACCAGGCTCTTGCACCCATGCCTGAGTGACGTGCCGATGCAGTCGGTACCCGTGTCACCGCCGCCGATTACGATAACGTGCTTGTCTTTCGCGCTGATGTATTCGCCGTCCTGAAGATTGCTGTTCAACAGGCTGCGGGTGTTAGCCGTGAGAAAGTCCATCGCGAAATGCACGCCGTTCAGGTCGCGGCCCGGCACTGGCAGATCCCGCGGGCGGGTTGCGCCCGTCGCGAGCAGCACAGCGTCGTGCTTCGACCTGAGCTCTTCCGCATCCTTGGTTACACCTACGTCAACGCCGGTGATGAACTCGATACCGGATTCGCGCAGCAGATTGACGCGGCGATCCACCACGCCCTTGTCGAGTTTCATGTTGGGAATGCCGTACATGAGCAGTCCGCCGATTCGATCGGCGCGCTCATATACCGTGACCTGGTGTCCGGCCCGGTTGAGCTGCTCTGCCGCTGCAAGGCCGGCCGGCCCGGAACCCACGATCGCGACACGCTGGCCGGTGCGGGTAGCGGGCTTCTGTGCCTTGACCCAGCCCTCGGCAAACCCGCGATCAATAATCGCGTTCTCAATATTCTTGATGGTCACAGCCGGATCGGTGATGCCGAGTACGCAGGCACCCTCGCACGGTGCAGGACAGGTGCGGCCGGTGAACTCGGGAAAATTGTTGGTCTTGTGCAGCCGGTCCAGCGCTTCCTGCCAGCGATCCTGAAAAACCAGGTCGTTCCACTCGGGAATCAGGTTGTCGATCGGGCAGCCATCGTTTGACTGACAAAATGGCACGCCGCAGTCCATGCAGCGCGCGGCCTGGCGCTGCAGGCCACCAACATCGGGATCCGTGAAGATCTCCCCATAGTCACCAAGGCGCTCCTGCGCGTCCCGGTATGGCACCGGCTTGCGTCTGAACTCCATGAACCCTGTCGGCTTACCCATGCTACTTACCCGCCACAACGAAAGTGCCGGTCTGCTGTTCGTGGATGGTCGCCTCCATCTCTTCATCGTGCCGCCGGCGCTCTTCAAGCACGCGCTTGTAATCTGTCGGCATGACTTTGACGAACTGCTGCAACACATCCGGCCATTGATCCAGCACCTGTCGAGCAACCGGCGAGCCGGTGAACTCAAGATGCTGTTCGATCAGCTCGCGCAGCTCAGCGATGTCGTCGTCACCCACGGGATCCAGATCTACCATGCCGGGATTGCAGCGGCTGGCGAACTTCTGGTCCACATCCCATACATAGGCGACGCCGCCCGACATGCCAGCCGCAAAGTTCAGGCCGGTGGGTCCAAGAATCACCGTGCGTCCGCCAGTCATGTATTCACAGCCGTGATCGCCGACGCCTTCGACCACAGCTTTGGCGCCGCTGTTGCGCACGCAGAAGCGCTCGGCCGCCTTACCGCGGAAAAACGCACGACCTCCGGTAGCGCCATACAGCGCAACGTTGCCAATGATCACGTTGTCTTCGGCAACAAACGAACTGGACTTCGGCGGGTACACAATGATGCGCCCGCCTGACAGACCCTTGCCGACGTAGTCGTTGCTATCACCTTCAAGCTCAAGCGTGATGCCACGGCACATAAAGGCGCCAAAGCTTTGGCCAGCTGATCCCTGCAAGCGAATATGGATTGTGTCGGGCGGCAGGCCACGCTCACCCCAGGCGTTGACGATGCGATTGCTCAGCATGGTGCCAACCGTCCGGTTGGTGTTAACGATGTCGAGCTCGATGCTCACCGACTCAGCCTTGTCGATAGCTGGCTTGGCCAGCTCGATAAGGCGGTTGTCCAGCGCGAGCTCGAGGCCGTGATCCTGCTCCATCGTGCAGCGCACTTCGACGTTGGCATGCGGCTTAATGGCCGGGCTCAGGATTGGCTCAAGGTCCAGCCCATCTGCCTTCCAGTGATCGATAGCACGCTGGGTCTCCAGCACGTCGGTGCGGCCGATCATGTCGGCGATGCGCCTGAAGCCAAGCTCGGCCATGATGGCTCGCGCCTCCTCGGCAACCATGAACAAATAGTTCACGACATGCTCCGGCTTACCGGCGAACTTCTTGCGCAAGGCCGGGTCCTGAGTCGCAATGCCGACCGGGCAGGTGTTCAAATGACACTTACGCATCATGATGCAGCCCATCGCAATCAGCGGTGCGGTGGAAAAACCCATTTCCTCTGCACCGAGCAGCGCGGCGATTACTACATCGCGGCCAGTGCGCAGGCCACCGTCGGTCTGCAGCACCACACGGCTGCGCAAATCATTCATGACGAGCGTTTGATGCGTCTCGGCAATACCGAGCTCCCAGGGCAGACCTGCATGCTTAATGCTCGTTAGCGGCGAGGCACCAGTGCCGCCCGCGTCGCCCGAGATCAAAATGTGATCCGAGTGTGCCTTCGCAACGCCCGCGGCGATCGTGCCGACGCCCACCTCGGAAACCAGCTTCACGCTAATGCGCGCCTCCGGATTCGAGTTCTTCAGATCATGGATGAGCTGGGCCAGGTCCTCGATCGAGTAGATGTCGTGGTGCGGCGGTGGGCTAATCAGGCCAACGCCGGGTGTGGAATACCGGGTGCGCGCAATTGTCTCGTCGACTTTGCGGCCGGGCAATTCGCCACCTTCACCAGGCTTGGCGCCTTGCGCCATTTTGATTTGCAGCTCGTCTGCATTGGCCAGATACCAGGCCGTCACACCAAAGCGACCCGAAGCGATCTGCTTGATTGCCGAGCGTTTGGAATCGCCCGACGGCATCACCTCAAAGCGCTGCGGGTCTTCGCCGCCTTCGCCGGTGTTGCTGCGGCCGCCGAGCCTATTCATGGCAATAGCCAGCGCCTCATGAGATTCAGCGGAAATAGAGCCGTAGCTCATCGCACCAGTGCAGAAGCGCTTAACAATCTCGCTGGCAGGTTCCACCTGACTTAGCGGCACGCTGCGGCCAGTGCCGCCCGACTTGAACTTCAGCAGGCCGCGCAACGTGCAGCTATGCCGGGCATCAGCGTTCGCCTGCTCGGCAAACTGGCGATAGGCCTCATCACTGTTGCCGCGGGCTGCGGACTGGAGTGAGGAGATTGCGGTGGGAGTCCAGACATGCCGTTCGCCCGCGCTGCGCCAGTGAAACTCACCCGGATTGGGCAGGCTGGTGACCTTGTCTTCAGCACGGCGCACGTAGCCCAACTCGTGACGTCGCTCAGCTTCCTGTTCGAGTATCGGAAAATCGACGCCCTGCAGGCGGCTGGCGGTGCCATCGAAACAGCGCTTGATCACCGGCTCTGCCAGACCCAACGCCTCGAAGATCTGCGCGCCCTTGTAGGAATGCAAAGTAGAAATGCCCATCTTGGCCATCACTTTGAGCATGCCCTTGGCTACGCCCTTGCGATAAGCGGCCACCACGGCATCGTCATCGGCCGCGACGTCTTCATCGATCAAGCCGTCAGCCCGCGCCTGCCACAATGCTTCAAAGGCAAGATAAGGATTGATGCCGTCAGCACCGAACCCCACAAGCAGACAATGGTGATGAACTTCGCGCGCCTCTCCGGTTTCAACCAGAATGCCGATGCGGGTGCGCTTGGCATGGCGCACGAGGTGGTGATGCACAGCACCGCAGGCCAGCAACGCGCTAACTGCGATGCGCTCTGGGCCCATTTGCCGATCCGAAAGCACCACAAGGCTAAAGCCCTCATCGATTGCGGCTTCAGCCTCGGCACAGATTCGGTCCAGTGTAGCCACCAGGCCACCGCGACCAGCTTCAACGGCATAGGTTATGTCGATGACCTGCGTGCGCCACCCACGGAAATCCATGTTCTGCAGGGCCGCCATTTCACGATTGGTGAGAATCGGGTGCTTCAGCTGCAGCCGGTGCGCATCGGTGTCATTGGCTTCCAGCAGATTACTCTCCGGACCGATATAGCACTCCAGCGACATGATGATCTCTTCGCGAATGGAATCGATCGGTGGATTGGTGACCTGCGCGAACAGCTGTTTGAAGTAGTCGTATATGAGCCGCGGCTTGTCGGACAAGCAGGCGAGCACCGAGTCATTGCCCATCGAACCAACCGGATCACGCAGCTCGCGAATTAGCGGCAGCAACATGAACTGCATGGTTTCGGTGGTGTAGCCAAAGGCCTGCATCTGCGACAGCAGCGCTTCGCCAGTTGCCGGTGTAGGTGGCGGTGTCGGCTCCAGATGTTTGAGTGAAATTCGCTGCGCCTCGAGCCACTCCGCATAGGGCTTACGGCTCGCAAACTCCTGCTTCAGCGCTTCGTCCGGGATGAGCTCACCGCGATCAAAATCGACCAGGAACATGCGGCCCGGCTCGAGCCGGCCCTTCGCCGCGACGTTGGCCGGATCAATGGGTACGACGCCCACTTCGCTGGCCATGATGACGCGGTCGTCTTTGGTCAGGTAGTAACGGCTCGGCCGCAGGCCGTTGCGATCAAGCACCGCGCCTATATAGCGCCCGTCAGTAAACGCGATCGATGCCGGTCCATCCCATGGCTCCATCTTGCACGACTGGTACTCGTAGAACGCGCGCTTCTCCGGCGACATCAGCTCATTCTTCTGCCAAGCCTCAGGCACCATCATCATGACGGCCTCCTGCAGCGTGCGGCCGTTCATCAGCAGGAATTCCAGCACGTTGTCGAAGGCGCCCGAGTCGGAAGTGTCTTCCTCAACCACCGGGAAGAGCTTGTCGATCTGATCGCCGAACGAGTCACACTCGGCCACGCCCTCGCGCGCACGCATCCAGTTGCTGTTGCCGCGTAGCGTATTTATTTCACCGTTGTGCGACATGAAACGCAGCGGCTGGGCGCGATCCCAACTCGGAAACGTATTGGTCGAAAAACGCGAATGCACCATCGCCAGGTGCGTGGTGTAGTCCGGCTGCTGCAGGTCGACAAAGAAGCTGGTGAGCTGATCGGGCGTGAGCATGCCTTTGTAGATGATCACCTTGGTCGACAGGCTGCACACGTAAAAGCTCTTCGCCTCCGCCATAGAGGTGTCGGCACGCAACCGCTGGCTGGCGTGCTTGCGGATCAAATAGAGCTTGCGTTCGAAGGCGTCGCTGTCGAGGTCACTCTCGGCAGCAATAAATAGCTGCTCAATACGGGGCGCCGCGTGCTGTGCAGTTGGGCCCAGGTCAGCCCCGGACGCATTGGTCGGCACCTCACGCCAGCCCACCAGAGTCTGATTCTCAGCGACACAGATCTCTTCGACGACTTGCTTGCAGCGCTGGCGCTCATCCTCTGCATGCGGCAGAAACACGATGCCGGCGCCAAACTGTCCCGGCGGTGGCAGTTCCGCTTTGAGTTCTTCGCGCGCCACGCGCGCCAGGAATTCGTGCGGCAGGGCAGTGAGAATGCCCGCACCATCGCCGGTGTTGCGCTCGGCGCCCCGAGCGCCACGATGATCCATGCGACACAGGAGATGATCGGCGTCTTCAATAATCTGGTGACTGCGCGCGCCCTTGATGTGAGCGACAAAACCCACACCACAGCTGTCCCGTTCGTTGTCGGGGCTGTAGAGCCCGCTAGCTGCGGGCAAACCTGGCGTGCGTTGTCTCGTCATTCAGCTCTGCCTTGTGTGCAGCTCGCGCAGGACTTGCTGATTTGGCCCACACACTGGGTGCAGGGGCCCCAGCCAGCGCGTCCAAATCTAAGCGCCCGGGCGTCGCCTGGGCGAAACTACGGGCCGGCCTTGGCCGTCCTTGGGTCCGTCACTGCGCGGTCGTGGGCTTTCTGCCGCGGTCGCGGCTGCGGCCAGACTCCCGGCTTTCGATAAGGAGCAGGGGCCGCGAAAGATCGCCCTAATCGGTTGTTTATTCTGGCCGGGAGGCTTGTCCGCACAAGCTACGCCCGGGCCGCTCGAACCCTCTATTATAGTGTAGCTGGTAGTTTCCGCTCAATGCCGGGTGGGCGGTGAATACTCAGTGGTGGCGGCCGCCAGGACTGAATAGAAGCCCGAATACATGCCATTATTCGCCGATGGACGCCGCTGAGATCGATCGCGTGCTCACTTTCTGGTTCACGGGCCGTGAGCTTGACAGTCCGCGCATCGATGCCCGCATGGATCGCTGGTTCGGCGATAACCCGGAAATGGACGCGGAAATCCGCGGGCAGTTTGGCGGTCTGGTTGAGCAGGCCTCAAGCGGCGAGCTGGATAGCTGGGCCGAGTCAGCGCGCGGCCGACTCGCGCTGATCATCCTGATCGATCAGTTCCGCCGCAACATTTTTCGGGGCACAGCGGAAGCCTTTGCCAGCGATGCCAAAGCTCTGAAGCTGTGTGTTGATGGCATCGTTGCCGGCGCGCACAAAGAGCTCGGCCCGGTTGAACAGATCTTTTATTTCATGCCGCTGCAGCACGCAGAGTCGCGCAAGGTTCAGGCCAAGTCCGTCAGCATTTATCAGGCACTGGCCAATCGCGTCTCCGACACGCTGCGTGAGACGTTTCTCACCACCGCGCAGTTTGCCGAGCTGCATAGAGATATCATCGATGAGTTCGGCCGCTTCCCACATCGCAATAAAGTGCTGGGGCGAGCCAGCACGCCAGAAGAAGACGCCTACCTTTCCGAAGACGTACCGAGTTTCGGGCAGTAGTCACAAAAAAGATTCCAAGACTCAGGAGCGATTGATGAACTATCAGCCACCCCGCCGGGTTGCCATCATTGGTAGTAGCCGAATCCCGTTTTGCCGCGCGCATACGAGCTACGCCGAGGAATCCAATCAGGACATGATGACGGCGTCGCTTAAGCACCTGGTCACCAGGTATGGTCTGGACGGCGTCAAGATTGACGACGCAGCGCTGGGCGCAGTGATAAAGCACTCACGCGATTTCAATCTCGCCAGGGAGTGTGTGCTCGGCAGCGGACTGTCCCCCGAGACGCCCGCGTTTGATGTGCAGCGTGCATGCGGTACGAGCCTGGAGACAGCCATCCTGCTGGGCAACAAGATCGCTTTGGGGCAGATCGACAGCGCCATCGCTGCGGGCGTGGACACCATCAGTGACGCGCCCATCGTGTATCCGGACGGTTACCGCAGGCTGCTGTTGAGAAGCGCCCGCGGCCGATCCCTGGGCGACAAGCTCAAGCCCTGGCTGGGACTGCGGCCCCGGCACTTCAAACCGAGTTTTCCCGGTGTCGAGGAGCCGCGCACAGGTCTAAGCATGGGAGAAAGCACAGAGCTGACCGCCAAGGAATGGAGCATCACGCGCGCAGCGCAGGATGAACTGGCGCTGGCCAGCCACCACCGGGCGGCGGCTGCCTGGGAAGAAGGATTCTTCGACGACATTGTTGCACCACATGCGGGCGCAACCATCGACAACAACATTCGCAAAGATACGTCGCTGGAAAAACTGAGCTCGCTGAAACCGGTATTCGATCGGAGCGGCAACGGGACGATGACGGCCGGCAACAGCACCCCGCTTACCGACGGAGCCGCGTCGGTGTTATTGGCCTCAGAGGAATGGGCGCGTGAACGTAACCTGCCTGTGCAGGCGTACCTTCGCTACGGCAAAGCAGCCGCCGTTGACTTCGTTAGTCGTGACGGGCTGCTGATGGCGCCGGCCTTCGCGGTTTCGGAGATGCTGAAGGATGCCGATCTGACCTTTGCGGATTTCGACCTGTTCGAGATTCACGAAGCGTTTGCGGCGCAAACACTGGCCACGCTCGCCGCCTGGGAATCTGCAGAATTCTGCCGTGACCGGCTGGGCCGCTCGACCCCGCTGGGCAGCATCGACAGAGACAAACTCAATACGCGTGGCGGCAGCCTCGCGATTGGTCATCCATTCGCCGCGACTGGCGCGCGCATCGTCGGCAGCCTGGCGAAGATGCTGGCTGAACGCGGCTCTGGCCGCGGGCTGATATCGGTGTGCACGGCTGGCGGCATGGGCGTCACGGCCATCCTCGAACGCTGACGTGCGATCGCGTCGCCGGTTGGGTCACCGGGTAGTTTCGAAGCATGGCTGAAATCGACGCCTGGATGGCGGCCATCAATTCCGTGCTCTGGCACAACAGTGTCTTGCTGGTGATTCTTGGCACGGGGCTGCTGTTCACAATCTGGAGTGGCTTCTGTCAGTACCGCGCGCTCACGCACGGCGTGGCGGTGTTGCGCGGACGCTATGACGATCCGAATGATCCAGGGGCAATCAGCCACTTTCAGGCCCTGTCGGCCGCGCTGTCGGCCACCGTCGGACTCGGCAACATCGGTGGAGTTGCATTAGCTATATCGCTGGGCGGCCCGGGCGCTGTGTTCTGGATGTGGGTCGTTGGTTTCGTCGGAATGGCGCTAAAGCTCACGGAAGTGACGCTGTCAATGCTGTACCGGAATACGGACGATCCAGATAAACCGCGCGGTGGGCCGATGTGGGTCATCAGTCAGTCGCTGGCAGCCCGCGGCGAAAACTGGGGCCGTGTTGGCAAAGCGATCGGCGTCGTGTTCTGCCTCACACTGCTTGTATCCACCATCACCAGCGGCAACATGTTTCAGGCCTGGAACGTAGGCGAGCTGACCGAAAGCTACTTCGGCATTCCAAGCGTTGCGAGCGGCATCGTACTGGCAGTGCTGGTGGGCATGGTCATCATCGGCGGCATCAAGCGCATCGGCGCCGTGGCAGGACGGCTTGTGCCCATCATGATCACACTGTACCTGCTCGCTTCGGTCTACGTGCTGGCCATCAACTTCGCCGAGATTCCCAACCTGCTCACGCTAATTGTTCGCTCCGCCTTCTCGACAGCGGACGCGACGGGCGCATTCATTGGCGGCACCGCCGGCTACGCGTTTCTCTTTGGCATGAAACGCGCGCTGTTCTCCAATGAAGTCGGCCAGGGCACTTCGCCGATCGCCCACGCCGCAGCGCGCACAGATGAGCCAGTCAGAGAGGGCGTGGTCGCCGGTCTTGAACCGTTCATCGACACCCTCGTTGTTTGCACGCTAACGGCGCTGGTCATTCTGAGCACCGGTATCTGGAATCGCGATGCGGCATTCTCGCTCGACGAACCGCCCATCTCTCTGCAGACGGAAGCAGGCTGGCAGTTCAGCGAGACGCCGCTGCCGGAGCGGCAGGCGAATGTCTGGCCGGACCAGGCGAACGTCTTCATGATTGTCGAGGCCGATCACAATCCGCAGGCGGATGCGCCACTGCACCGGGTCGAAGGCACCGTGTCGACGGCAGGCAGCCAGCCGAGCATCGCATGGCAACCCTATACCGGCGACACGCAGCCGGTTGCTGATGGCAAGGTCTATGAGACGCTGGTCGGCGCCACTTTAACGGCCCGCGCCTTCGACACGGTCACACCCGGTTTAGGCAAATGGCTTATTACGCTGGCCTCTTGGCTAT
The DNA here is from genome assembly GCA_028285245.1 of Gammaproteobacteria bacterium. GTDB lineage: Bacteria > Pseudomonadota > Gammaproteobacteria > Steroidobacterales > J054. The sequence continues at coordinate 79,176 of JANQPY010000062.1, forward strand.
TCGCTTTCTCCACCATGATTTCGTGGAGCTACTACGGCGAGCAGGGCATGGTATTTCTGGCCGGAGAGAAAGCCGTCGTTCCGTACAAAGTGGTTTATTGCCTGCTGGCAGTTGTGGCCACGGCTGGCCTGCTACAGACCGACACCCAGCTCGACAATCTCACCGGCATAGGTACCGGTGTCATGTTGTTCGCCAATCTACCCATCATGTGGCTGTTGGGCAGCACCGCTATGCGCGCTTACAAAGACTACATCCGCCGGCTTGACGATGGCCAGATCGGCCCGGGTCATAAGCCACCCACATTGGAAGAGTTAATAAGTGGCCGCGATTCATCGGCGGCTTCAAGGGAGAAACAGCAATCATGATTCTGGTGACCGGCGCGGCCGGCAATACGGGTTTTGAAACGGCCCGGCATCTGCTTGAATCGGGTCAACCCGTACGGGCCATGGTCCGCTCAGCCGAGAAGGGTGAGCGGCTCAAGGCGCTCGGTGCGAACGTGGTGGTTGGCGATCTGACCGATGGTGCATTCGTAAAGAGCGCGCTGGACGGCGTCAGCAAGGCGATGTTGGTCATGCCTAACATTGAGCAGCAGCTCGAACTGGAGACCGCGTTCGTTGATGCGGCGGCGGCGGCAGGTCTGAAGCACTTCGTTTACCTGTCCTCGCTCGAGTCTGTCCCCGAGAACGAAAATCCCATCACACAGATGCACGTTGCAACCGAGGAGCACCTGCGCAAGTCCGGCTTACCCTGGACCATGGTCAGGCCCACTTTCTTCATGCAGCTTTTTCTCGCGTTTTCGAAAGGGATTCGTGAGACCGGCACGATTAAGCTGCCTACAGGCTCAGGAACCGTTGCCGCGACTGACGTTCGTGACGTAGGCGCTTTCATCAGTCATGTGCTTGGCAGTGACGGTCACATCAATAAGAGCTACGACGTGACCGGACCACAGCTACTGGACTTCAATCAGATCGCACAAATTTTTACTGATGTGCTGGGTAAGCCGGTGAGCTTTGTCGATGAGCCGATCGAGGAGTTTCGCAGCCGCTTCGCAAAGATCCAGCCAAGTCCGTGGCGGGTTGATGCGGTCTGCAAGGAGTTTCAGGGCATCGCGGCGGGCATCATCGATCACACGACGGCTACCTTTGCCGAGATCATGGGCCGGCAGCCAACGCCGCTGAGCCAGTTCATCGAAGACTATCGGACCGTATTTACAGGCTCTCCCTGACCAGATCCGCAATCGCCAGTGATGCAGTGAGTCCTGGCGACTCGATGCCGAACAGATTGACCAACCCGGCGACGCCGTGTTCGGCCGCTCCCTGCACAATGAAATCCGCTGGTGGCTCGCCCGGCCCGGCGACTTTTGGACGCAGCCCTGTGTAGGCCGGCTGCAGCCGCTCGGGGTCAAGATCAGGATAGTAGCGGCGGATCGCGGCGACAAAGCCATCGCGGCGCGACTCGTCAAAATCGTAGTTGATCGTATCAACCCACTCGGTGTCCGGCCCGAAACGAGCCGCACCGGCCAGGTCCAGCGTGACGTGCACGCCCAACCCCTGATCGTTGGCAACCGGGTAGACCAGCCGGCTAAACGGCGACCGGCCAGAAAGCGTGAAGTAGTGACCCTTAGACAGGTACGCGTGCGGCACGAATGCAGCGGGCACGCTGTCGATGCCGCCGGCGAGCGCTGGTGCATGCAGCCCGGCCGCGTTTACCAATTCCTGGCAGCGCAGCCGTGTCTCACCGTCTGAATCACACTGGAGATCGAAGCCGTGCGACTTGGCGGCGATGCGCACGACTGCGGTGTTCAGAGCGACTAATCCACCGTGAGCTTCGACGTCGGCCTGCAGAGACAGCATGAACTCGTGGCTGTCGATGATGCCTGTCGACGGCGAGAGCAGACCCCGAACAGCGGTGACTGCAGGTTCGAAAGTAAGCACATCCTTGGCCGATAGCCATCGCAGATCGTCAACGCCGTTGTGAGCGGCCTGAGCGTAGTAGCGCTCAAGCGTGCTCACCTCGGCCGAATCAACCGCCACGATGAGTTTGCCAGTTCGCTGGTGGGCAATCTCTTTCTCGGTACAGTACCGGTAAAGCGCTTGTTTACCAGCGACGCACAGGCGCGCCTTCAGCGAACCAGCTGGGTAGTAAATCCCGGCATGAATAACCTCTGAGTTGCGGCTGCTGGTCTCCATACCAATCGCATTCGCGCGCTCGAGAACGATTACCTCACGGCCGGAAAGCGCCAAACTGCGTGCGACGGCAAGCCCCACCACGCCGGCGCCTACGACAACGGTCTGCACTGACTGCGCGGACCCGGTCATGGCTGTGCGACTCCGGCGAGTGCCAGCAGCACGAGTGGCGGCAACAGCAGGAAGCTAATCAGCGTGGATATCACAATGGAGCCCGCCACGTCCTCCGGATGGCGTGCGTATCGCGCCGCAAGCAGAAAGTTAAAGACAGCAACGGGCATAGCCGCCTGAATAATCACCACGCCGCGCATCGTACCCTCAAGCTCCAGCAGCCAGACAACGGCCATGCCGATACCAAAACCCAGCGCGAGCCGAAGCGCGGCGATCATAGCCGAGACGGCGGCGCGCTCAATGCGAAAACTCCCTAGTGCGTGACCCAGGGCAAGCAACATTAGCGGTATGGCGATATCGGCGAGCAACTCGAGCGTGTTGTCCAGCCACAGCGGGGTCGAGAGCTGCAGATTAACGATGGCCAGACCGGCGACGGCAGCATAGATGATTGGCGTGCGAACGAGTGTTGACCACGCCGGCTCTCGACCTTGAAACAGAGGCCCGATGATGAACTGCGCCAGCGCGCCGACGAGATAGAAAGCCACGGCCAGCCCGAGTCCTTCCGCACCGAACGCGAACAGGCACAGCGGCAACCCCAGGTTGCCCACGTTCCCAAAAACTACCGGCGGCAGGTAGCTGCGCTGCGGCTGGCGCATTAGCTTGAGCGCAAACCAGCCCAGGATGCCGCAGGCCAGGACCAGTCCGAAAGCGATACCCAAAGCCTGCATGAAGTCCGGCGCCTGGGTGTCGAGGCCCGCGATGCCATTCAAAACAAGCGCGGGTGCGCCAATATTCATGACAATGCGCGTGATGAATTCCCGTTCGAAGGGCCAACCGGCGCGCGCCCAGAAATAGCCTAGGCCCGCGCAGGCGAAAACGGGCACGATGATGGGCAGTAATTTCGCGTACATGGGGAAAGATCAGAAGTATGCAGCGATGATTCTCGCATGCGTCGCCGCTAACATGCGCGGAGCCGTCCCTATCCGTTCTCAAGCTCAGAGGTTCCTTCAGTATGACCGCGTCAATTTCGCTTACCGCCGAAGACGGTTTTGAATTCACCGGGCAGCTTGCGGAGCCTGAGGGCAAACCCGTTGCCGGGCTGGTCGTACTGCAGGAAATCTTTGGCGTGACCGGCCACATTCAACAGGTGACCGAACGGTTTGCTGAAGCCGGTTACCTCGCGGTGGCACCCAGCCTGTTCGACCGTGCACAGCCCGGCATCGTGCTTGACTACGCCGATGTAACGAAAGGCCGGGACATCATGATGTCTTTGGACATCGAGCAATGCGTGCTCGACATGGGTGCGGCCGCTGACGCCGTGCGGACGGCAGGAAAGGTTGGGGTGATCGGCTACTGCTGGGGCGGTGCGATGGCAGATCTTGCAGCCGGGCGCGTTGAAATCGACGCCGCTGTCTCTTACTACGGAGGCCGCATCGCCAGCTGGCTGGACATAAAGCCTCAGTGCCCGGTGATGTACCACTTCGGCGAAACCGACCCGCTCATCCCGGCCGATGTCGTGGAGCAGATCCGCGGCGGCAGACCCGACGGAGAGCTCTTCGTCTACCCGGAGGCCGGCCACGGCTTTAACTGCGATGAACGCCCTGACTTCCACCCCACCAGCGCCGCGCTGGCGCTGAGGCGAACCAAAGAGTTCTTTGCGCAGCATTTGCACGGATAGTTTCTGGGGTCTGACCCCGACGCCCACGCGTCAGGCAACGGGCAGAGGGCTCGGGTCGGCGAAGCATGGAGGAGGAATAAAGCGGACCGCAGGGAGCCATCCGACGGAAGGTTTAGGCGACCCGAGCCCTCACGTTAAGGCTCATCACTTTGCGCAATCGCCTCGTCCGCCACAACATTCACTAACGTACCAATCCCCGACACAGACACCTCTACCCTGTCACCCGGGGCAAGCCAGCGCGGTGGCGTGCGCGCCGCTCCCACGCCGCTCGGCGTACCAGTCGCGATGACATCTCCAGG
>JANQPY010000018.1 GCA_028285245.1 Gammaproteobacteria bacterium
CTGGGGACTTGATCCCCCTGAAGGGCCCTTGAAGACTACAAGGTTGATAGGCTGGGTGTGGAAGTTCAGTAATGGATGAAGCTAACCAGTACTAATTGCCCGTGCGGCTTGGCCATATAAACTCAAGCAACTTGCAGAAGTGCAGTCTTTCTAGCAGTCATTTCCGGCTGCAATCGTCATTACAAGATTCAGGTTGACCAGTTAGCTTTGTCTGGCGGCCATAGCGGGCGGGAACCACCCGATCCCATTCCGAACTCGGAAGTGAAAACGTCCAGCGCCGATGGTAGTGTGGGGTCTCCCCATGTGAGAGTAGGTCACCGCCAGGCTTTTATTTTCAGAACCCCCGATAGCTTCTCGCTATCGGGGGTTTTGTTTTTGGGGAGACCCCAAATTGTCTATGTGTGGGGTCGCTCGGCCATCCGGCCGAGCTATTTCGCTGACGCGAAACCCCATGCGAGAGGCCGCTCCGCACATCCATGTGCTCTCGCGGCACTCCTCACATCCTGTGAGTCGTAGTTCACCGCCAGGCTTTTAATTATAGAGACCCCTGTGGCTCGTCGGCTGCAGGGGTTTCTTTTTGCGTGGGTAGTTTACGCTGCGGCCCGGCGGTGGATTGTTTACCGGCTCCGCCGGATGTTCGCACTGTCCCGACTGGTCTGCCGTGACGCCCGGATTGCACGCCATCGAATTCGGTCCCTAACCTTGGCCGAGCGTGGTCACCGCCAGGCTTTGTCGCTCTCGCACATCCATGTGCTCCGCGACACTAGTACATCCATGTACGTCGTATTTTCAGAACCCCCGATAGCATTGCGCTGGCGGGGGTCTTATTTCTGCGTAGTCGATACTGACGGAGCGAGCCAGACGACTTTCAGCAATTCATTGCCCTGCCAGCCTGAGTCGTCGCCTTGCGAGCAAGAAAGCTATCGCTGAACCGAAGAGCAGGGCTGCGCCTGGTAGTGGCACGATCGGTCCCGGGGCGACAGAGTCTCTATACGTAAGCGTCACTCCGCCGATGATGTAATCGTCGGAAATGTCGCCGCCCAGCAAATCAAAACGCGATCCGACAATCCAAGTCTCAATGCTCTCATCAACGCCATTGGTGTTTGGGTCGAATCTGTCTCCCAGCAGCAGAGTTTCTCCGGCTGTCGATACCGTTAGGTAGGTGTATAGGCCCTCGGCAAACTGAGCGGTTGTTCCAGTCGCGGTTGCCGGGATTGGCAGGCTGCCTGCCAGATAGTTCGTCTGAAACTCATCTACCAATGGGTTTGGGATCTCAATCTCCGTATCAATGGAAAAGTCCAGGAACACAGACTGTCCGGGCTGGAAGCCGAACGCCGGGTCGTATCCAGGTAGAGACGGGCCATAGAACCCATAGATGCTGCCCTCGAATCGAAGATATTCAACGCTGGCCCACGCCGATGAATGTACAGTCATTGCAGCAATTGCAATGACCTCGATGATTTTATGCCTCAAGTCCTTTATCCCCGTGTCTTGTTCTTCTCGGGTTAGACTGCCTGATCAGTTCACCAGACTAACGGTGATCTCCCCATTGTCCGCCAGCGGAGACACGTCGAGTTTCACGCCCATAATGTCTGCGTAGGCCATATAGCGAGGAATGGTGTACTTGTTGTGCACTTCTTCGTCCGTCAGGCCTTCGAAAATGCCAACCCGCTGGCTGGCTTCCAGCACCCTGGCAAATGGCGTCGTGTAGGTGACGCTCGTTGGGCTGTTCCACCGGAGCTGGTCAACCAGCTGAAAAAAGCAGGTGGTTTGCTCGAAGATAGCCTTCAGGGCGAAGTCTTCGCGTCCGGTGACTTTGATGGCGCTGCCTATGCGTTTCATCATGAATTCGGTGGTCTTCACGTCGTTGTCCACCAGCTCTGCATACATATCGGCGTCGCGTGCCAGGGACACGGCCGTCAGGTGTAGTTTCACCAGTGCGTCGTTGAACTCATGCTGATAGGAATCATTGTGATTCATTGTCTTCACCGCGGTCAGTATGTAACGGCCTAACTCCTCATCGCTGGCCTTCGAGAGATCAAGTTTGCCGTCCAGCTCCTGGACCAGCGCAACGATACCTCGACCAAGCTCCGCTTCCTTGCCTTCGAGGCCGGTCGTGTGATCGAGACGGTCCTCCATGAAGGCTTCCATTTTCTTTGGGTCCCGCATGGCTTCACGAATCGCTTCATTGTGACCGCCAGCGACAGCGGCAGAGCTAGTTAGCGCAAGGACCACGGCAGCGGTTATGAAACGGAAGTAAATCTTCTCCATCTGGGACTCTCCATTCTCCGGGCCGGAATTCGCATACAGGTGCCGGCCTAAACTGGTAGCTGGGGGTAGGAATTTTCTGAGACTGGAAGATCAGCCATTTTCGCCCCAATCGCAAAGCCCATTGCGATTCTGGTCTGCTGGATGGCCGCTGCCGGGCTTCGTGGTGGTGGTGTTCAGAGTGTCCACTTGAGCGTTCGTCTACAATGAAAGCGTCGCCCGGCAATGGCGTGGCTTGGTGCGCCGCGAAGGGCTTTGGGGGCTGCAACAGCCGTGACTATCGTGGGACCTGACCTGCAGGCGTCAGCCGAGTGCGAACCGATCATTCGCGCACTACCCGAGTGGTTTCGCGATGAAACTTCTGTCCGCAACTACATCAATGGCATCGATGCGCAGCCTACGTTCAAGCTCTACGCTGAGGAAGGCCTGGCGGGGTTCGTGACGCTGAAGTCCCACTATCCGGAAGCCGCGGAGATCGTGATCTTCGCTGTGCATCCAGATCATCGGGGCAGTGGGTTCGGTACCAGGCTGCTGGATACCGCCGAGGGCTGGCTGCGCAATAGCGGTTGTCGTTACCTCCAGCTCAAGACGCTTTCGGATCAAGCTAGCGATGAATATTTCGCGGCGACGCGGGCGTTCTACGCGCGTCGTGGCTTCGCATCATTGGAGACGTTGCCGACGCTCTGGAACGAAGCCTACCCTTGCCTCATCATGGTTAAACGGCTGTGAGCGCCGCTGGCGGAGGTCGCCTGCCGGGCCAGCTTCACAGCGGCCGGTACCAGCCATCCAGCATCGTGTTGGCGGCAAGCTTCGGTGCCAGTCTGCTGTTCATGCTGCTGGTGGCGTTGAGCTTGCTCACTGCACAGTTCAATGCAGACCATCAACCTGCGCTTCCATGGTTTCCGATTCCTGTGCTTGCCGTGGTGTTCGCTGTGGCGTGGTGGTGTGACCGTCGCTGGGAGATAGGCTTGCGCACGCCTTGCAGGGCGCCGATTTCACTGATCGCCGCCTTCGCGATCGCTTCGAACATTGCTGCGCACGCCGTCTGGGTGTTGGAGAAGGCCTGGAAGGGGGTTACCTATTCAGCCCCATCCGGACCAGACGACGTAACGTTGTTCTTTTCTGTCACGTACTGGGTCGCAATTTCTGTTGCCTTGTCTACGTCTTCAGAAGTCTGTTTTCGCGGCATCATGCAGACTCAGTTGTCCCGGCATCTCAGCATTGGCTTGGCGGTTGCTATCGTCATCACGTTCAACACCTTTGCGCACCCGTGGGAAACCCTGTGGCTCAGGTTCTTTGGTGTGCTGGCGATCCTCGCCGCCTGGGGCTGGCTGCGGGAGATTGGCGGGTCGCTGCGCGCATGCATCGTGACGCACATCGCTGCCGTGATGATTGGCGACGTGATCTTTTGGCTCACCGGACCGGTCGACTTTGGCGGTTTCTCCTCTCTGCACAACTCAATCGTGGCGGGCATCGGCTTACTGGCATTGGGGCTGTCAGTGTTTCTGTCTGGCCGTATCGTCAGCTACGCCAAGCGCCCGGGGTAAGCTTCGCCCGGCGTCGCTGGTCAGCACCAGCGCGCCAGGTCGAAAGAACTGTATGTCAGCGAGCCCGCGCGGTACCGAAGGCTTGCCGCTACCTGTCCGATTGGCAACGGACGCCCGTGTTTTTGCGCTCGGTGCGCCAGCCGCACAGCGGGTTTGTTGATGATTCCCCGGATTCTCTGCGGCAGCCGTTCACATAATCGTCGGACTGTTTACTTAAGCCCACGGTAATGTGACCGAGCGCACACCGCCTGTGCGCAAGATTCATCGATAGTTTCGCTTGCCGCCCCCGGTGTGGGAGGCGTCTGCGCGGAGCTTGTCAAAAATGAGTCTCGAGAAACGGCCCCCGAAACGGGGCAAATCGCTGCATTGCCTGATACTGGGGTTCGTCAGTCTGGTGCTGGCCAGTTGTGGCCCAGTGCGTCAGTTCGAGCCGGCACCTGAGCATCTGCAGGAAGCCGTCGCGCTAGACCGCGATATCCCGGCGCCGGTGATCAGCCCCGCACCGCCGCCCCCGCCGGAGCCCGCTGCCCCGATAGAAACCTACTCGGTCGTGGTCACCGACGTCCCGGTACGCGAACTGTTGTTTACGCTGGCTCGCGACGCACGGGTGAATGTGGACATTCATAGCGACGTCTTTGGCACTGTGACGATGAACGCCATAGATCAGACGCTGCCGCAAATTCTTGCCCGCATTGCCCGGCAGGTTGACCTGCGTTACAGCCTGGAAGGCAGCAATCTGTTCATCATGCCCGATCTGCCGTACTGGGAGAACTACCGGGTTGACTACGTCAACCTGGATCGCGGCAGTGACGGCGAAGTCACGGTTGCCACGGCAATCTCTTCCACGGGCGGTAGCGTGGGGGAAGATGAGGATACCGGCGGTTCGGACGAAGAAAGCAATGTGTCTCGCACCACCGTTAAGAGCACGTCAACCGCAACTTTCTGGGGTGCGCTGAACGCCAACATTAGCCAGATCATCGAAGCCGACCCATTACCGGGCCGCGATGATGCGTCAGACGATGGGGCGACGGATGAGGCGTTCGACCCGGTAGTCGTGAATCAGATGGCTGGTGTGGTCAGTGTATTCGCCAGCCAGCGTCAGCACCGTCAGGTGCAGGCATATCTGACGGAAGTAGAGGCAAGCGCGAAACGTCAGGTGCTCATTGAGGTGACCATCGCCGAGGTCGAGCTCAGTGATGTATACCAGACCGGGGTCGACTGGTCCCGTGTTTCCGACGGCAATGGAGCAGGCAGCAACGGCATCTCAGTCCTGCAGACTTTGACTGGCAATAATCTGGCGCAGCCGCCTCTTATTGCGCTGACCTACAACAATTTTGAGCCCGATGGCAGTGGCTTCTCCACGGCCGTCAGCCTGCTGGAACAGTTTGGCGACACACGCGTGTTGTCCAGCCCGCGCATCATGGCACTGAACAATCAAACCGCGCTCCTTAAGGTCGTTGATGAGCGCGTCTACTTCTCGCTGGAGCAGGAGACCGTTGAGGCAACTGTCGCTGGTGGCGCACCCCGCACCATCGTTACCAGCGAGATTCGTACGGTCCCGGTTGGCTTTGTGATGAGTGTTACTCCCCAGATTAACGGTAACGGGAACGTCAGCATGAACATTCGGCCGACGATCACTCGCATTATCAATTTTGCGATTGACCCGGCGCCACGTGTTCTTGAGTCGGATTTTGACAATCTGGTGCCAGAGATTCACGTCAACGAAATCGAATCACTCCTGGAAGTCGCCGACGGCCAGACGGTCATTCTCGGCGGCCTGATGCAGGACGAGGAGATCAACAACACCGACACCGTTCCCGTGCTGTCAAACCTTCCGCTGGTCGGCGACTTGTTCAAGTACCGCAACGATACGGTGCGTAAGACCGAGCTGGTCATATTTCTTCGCCCCACAGTGATTCGCGGCGCCGGCAGCGGCCAGGCTGTGGCCGCCAACGGCAGTCCGGCGCAGCAGCCGTGGACTGCTGACGGGCTGCGGCCGTCGAGTTGGCCCGAGGTCCAGCGTTTGGCGGAGACTGAGTCGCAATGAGCCTGCTCATTGACGTCCTGAAGAATAAGGACCGAGAAGACAGTATTCCGGCAACGGACACGTTGTCGGACGCAGAGCTGGCTGAGCTGGTATCGCAGTCACCAACAGATTCTGGTGCGCGCGACGCGTCGGCGACCGCTGAGGCGCCCGCGCCAACAATCAGCGCCGCACCGCCTGACGATGCATCAGCCGATGCCGAGGATGCACCCTCACTGGCAGAGGATGAACAGCTCAGTCCCGCCACAGAGCCAGACGAGCCGACTACCACAAAGAAGCTGCCAGTCGGACCGTTGCTGGAGTTGTCTATAGACGACGAGCCGCAAGTCCGGCTCAGTGCTGACGAGACGGCGGCCCACAGTGACTCGCTGAACGGGGCCGACGAAGACACCGTGATCGCGCCGGCAATCGTTTTGCCGCGCCAGGGGTGGCAACAGTTCGCGCCAATGCTGTCATTGCTTGCCGGGGCCTGCGTCGGGGCCTTGATATACGTTGCTATCCGGCCGGAACCAGTGGTCCTGAGCGAGCTGCCTGAGCCGGTGGCCGTGCCGCCAACGGCGATTACAGCGCCACCCCCGGAGCCAGCTCAGCCCGCCACGATTGCGAATCAGGCGGTGTCCACAACAACTGGGCCGCTGCAACCGCCCGCGCTTAACGATGCCGACAGCCCGTTCACTACCGAGGATTTATTGACACCGATCACCTCGACAACACGTCCACCTGCGGACGTCCAGATATTTCGCAGTCGCACTGTCGATCCCGTGTTCGCGGTGCTCGAAACAGCCTACGGCGCGTTCGCGTCGGGCGACTACGTGGCTGCGGCGAGTGCCTATGATGAGGCGCTCGCGCAGAGTCCGGACAACAGAAATGCGCTGCTCGGTGTAGCGGCTACCGCGCAGCGGATTGGTGATACCGCTAAGGCCGAGCGCCATTACCGCCGTTTGCTTGAGCTGAATCCGCGCGATGCCGAAGCTATCTCTGGTCTCATGGCGTTGCGCGATAGCGATGACGATGTTGGACGCATTGCCGAGCTTCAGAATCTCCTGCGACAGAGTCCACAGAGTGCGCATCTTCACTTCATGCTCGGCCTCCAGTTTGTCAATCAGCAGCGCTGGCCGGATGCGCAGCAGGCATTCTTTGAGGCGGTTCGCTACGACAGTCGCAACGCCGACTACAGCTTCAATTTGGCGATTAGCCTGGAGCAGCTTGGTCAATCGGAGGCTGCCGTCAGCTACTATCGGCGCGCTCTGGATCTTGCTGCGGGCCCACACAGTTTCGATACAAGCCAGGCCGCGCTGCGTCTCGCAGCGCTGACTGCAGGTGACTAGCGGTGGAAGGCCCGGTCACCAACATCGCTGAGGCGCGCGCCAAGCCAACGCCCGAACGCCGCGGCCGCCGCCGGCAGCTAGGCGAGTTCCTTATCGAAAAGGGGTTGATCAATCGCGATCAGCTCAGTGTTGCGCTCACCGAGCAGAAGCAGGAAAACGAGCGCTTGGGGAAAATCCTCATCCGGCTTGGCCTCGTCAGCGAGTCGGTGCTTCGCGATGTACTCGCCGAGATGCTGCGTGTGGAGAGCATCGACCTGGAGACGGTCGTCCCCGACGGCGATGCCATCGCGATGTTGCCGGAGGACGTGGCCCGACGTTTCCACCTGCTGCCGATCGCCTTCGATCCCGAAGAAAACACGCTGACCGTGGCGATGGCCGATACCTTCGATGTGGTCGCCATGGATCAGGTTGTGGCGCTGCTGGGCGGCAACATCACCATCACGCCGTTGTTGGCCAGCGAGGCTGAGATTCAGAGCTCACTGGATCATTTTTATGAGCAGGAGTTTTCGCTCGCCGGCGTGCTTCAGGAGATTGATGCTCGCGATGCCGGCGAGCTCGAGCTGTCGGACACCGATGACGCCGAGGCCTCCCAGCCCATGGTCCGGCTTGTCGATGCGTTCCTCGCCGACGCCGTAAAGCAACGTGCATCTGACATTCATCTTGAGCCCGAAAGCGGCTTCCTCCGGGTTCGGTATCGCATTGACGGCGTGCTGCGTCAGACCTGGACGATTCACCGCAAGTTTTGGCCGGCGATTGCGGTGCGCCTGAAGGTGATGGCGAACATGGATATTAGCGAGACCCGTGCGCCTCAGGACGGCCGCATCTCCATGAAGCTCACGGGGCGTATCGTCGATTTTCGGGTTGCGTCTCATCCGACCATACACGGCGAGAACATCGTTCTGCGGATACTCGATCGGCGCTCCGGCATCGTGCCGATCGATGACCTCGGCATGGAAGCGGAGCAGCTGCGTTTGCTGAAGATGCTAATGGCGCGTCCCGAAGGTGTGATTCTGGTAACTGGTCCAACCGGCAGCGGTAAGACCACAACCTTGTACTCCATGCTCAACTACCGCAACGACGAGACAGTCAACATCATGACGCTCGAGGATCCGGTGGAGTATCCGTTTCAGATGATCCGCCAGTCTTCGCTAAGTGACGGGATCAAGTTGGATTTCGCACGCGGCATTAGGTCGCTGATGCGGCAGGATCCCGACATCATTCTGGTTGGTGAAATCCGCGACGAAGAAACGGCCGAGATGGCCTTTCGCGCGGCTATGACCGGCCACCAGGTGTATTCAACGCTCCACACGAACTCAGCGTTTGGGGCGTTGCCGAGACTGCTCGACATCGGATTGCGGCCCGGTATCTTGGCTGGAAACATCATCGGCATTGTGGCGCAGCGGCTCGTCCGGCGCCTGTGTGAGCACTGTAAGGAACCCTACGAGCCGGAGGCCATCGAGCGCCAGCTCATGAGTCTTGATGACGGCTTCACTGGTCAGATCTATCGGGCGAAAGGCTGTGATCACTGCGGTCAGCAGGGCTACCGGGGGCGGCTTGCGCTGCTGGAAATTCTGCGTTTCGACAATGACCTCGATGCCGCAATTGCGGCGGGTGAGTCACTTGGCAACTTGCGTCGCATGGCAGATGAGAAGGGCTTTCTGCCGATTACCGCCGACGCGGTTCGCCATGTCCTTGCCGGCAGCACAAGTCTGGATGAAATCTCCCGCGTTGTGGATCTGACCGATAACGTGTTGGGGGCCTAGGCGGTGAAGAGCTACAGCTACCGGGCAGTTGATGAGCTAGGCCATATCGTGCGCGGCCAGCTTGTGGCTGGTAGCGAGGGTGACCTCGACAATCAACTCAGCCACATCGACCTGCAATTGCTTAGTTGCCGTCCGGCGCAGCGCCGTCTGGGCCTTAGCAGGCAAAGCGTTGGTCGCCGGGAGCTCATCAATTTTTGCTTTCACCTGGAGCAGACACAAACTGCCGGCCTGCCCCTGCTTGAAGCGCTGCACGATCTGCGCGATAGCACGGGCGATGACGCATTTCGCAACGTTCTGGCGGCTCTGGCCCTGACCATTGAGCAGGGCAAAGGACTGTCGGATGCCATGGAGCAGTTCCCGGATACGTTCGATGCGGTATTCGTCAATCTGGTGCGTGCGGGCGAGAAGTCTGGCGAGCTGGCCACCGTCCTGGCGAAGATGACCGAGACGCTCAAATGGCAAGACGAGCTGGCATCACACACCAAGAAATTGTTGATGTATCCGGCCTTTGTCGGTGCGGTTGTGTTGGGCGTGGTGGTTTTCCTGATGCTCTATGTCGTGCCCCAGATGACCGAATTTCTGGAATCGATGGAGCGCGAGATGCCGATCTATACGATTGCCCTCATTCGCACTTCACAGTTCATGTCGAACAACTGGGTGTTGCTGTTGGTCGCACCGGTGGTGTTTGTGGTTGCCATGAAGATTGGGCTGCGCCGCAGCCGCCCGCTGCGCTACCTCGTCGATTCAATGAAGCTCAGGGTCTGGCTGATTGGACCAATTCTCGAAAAGATCATCATGAATCGCTTCGCTACCTATTTTCAGATCATGTACGCGTCTGGGATCACGGTGATCGATGCGCTGCAGACGGCGCGTGGTCTGGCCGGTAACGAGGCCGTGAGCCGAGCGCTCGGCAGAGTCACGCACTACGTTGAAGAGGGCAATAGCTTCAGTGAGGGCGCGGCGCGCGCCAAGATCTTTCCCCAATTGGTTGTGCGCATGATCAAGATGGGCGAAGACGTTGGGCAGCTTGATGAGGCAATGAACAACGTCACCTACTTTTATAGTCGTGAAGTCAATGAGTCGGTTGATCAGCTGCAAAGCCTGATTGAGCCAGCCATGACCATCGTACTCGGCCTCCTGCTGGGTTGGGTCATGTTGTCCGTATTGAGTCCTATCTACGACACCATCGCTGAGATCGGGATCTGAGCATGCTGCCAATCGACAGAATTCTCTATATCCATGCTGGCCGGTGCTCAGTCTATGCATGGCAGCGCGGGTGCTTTGTGCACGTCACAACGCTCAGCGAACACGACGATGGGCCCGCCCGCCTCAAGGAAATCCTGGCGGCGGCGCCAGATCTCGTCACGGCTTTGCTGGTCGATATTGTTGAGGAAGAGCACTACCGCGACACACTGCCAAAGCTCAATCGCTTCGATCAGCAGGCGCTGCTGAAGCGGCGCATCCGGCGCAGCTACTCCAAGACGCCTTTTCGTAACGGGGCAATTCTCAAGCAGAGCACTGGCGACCCCGAGACCGTGGCTGTGCGCCTCAGTGGCATCACTCGTCCCGATGCGGTGCGGGTGTGGTTGTCCGTCGCCGATGCGCTGACTGTACCCATCGTAGGGATTTACTCGCCGACCGTGCTCACAGAGCGGCTGTTCAAAGCACTGGCTCCTCCTGACGCCGAGGTAACGCTGATTTCGACCATGCAGAGCGATGGCCGGATTCGACATACCTGTTTTCAGGGAAGCTGCCTGGTTGGCAGTCGCAGGTTTCGAGGCCGTGAAGGCGAAACTGGCGCTGCCTCGGACTTCATGCTCACCCAACTGGAATCGAGTCTGCGATTGTTCATCGCTCCGGGAATGATGAGCCGCGGCGGTCAGCCGGCGGTAATACTCGTCGACAACGCGGGCGGTGAAAGTGAGCCGGTGCCTGTTGAGGCCCCCGGGCACAACGCCAGGATCACGGTAATTGGCCAGCCGGCGCTTGCCCGCCAGCTGAAGATTCCTTTGGAAGATGGCCCGCCCTGCGGTGAGACGTTGTTTATCGGTCAGCTCAGGCGACGCCCGAGCGGCGGTGATTTTTCCAAAGATCGGCATAGGCGCTACGGCACCTGGCGAAACTGGCGCAGCCTCGCAAAGGCTGCCGTGTGGGCGATTGCCGCGATTGCAGTCGGCAGTGCCGTGCTCAACTCTGGCCGCAGCTTCCAGTATCAGGCCAACGCGTCAGCGCTAACCGAACAGGCCCGGCGGCTCACCGAGGCTGAGCAGCACACTTCATCCGGATTCGCAGTGGATCCGCTAGCCATGCGGGCATCAGTGACTTCTTATCGTGGTCTGCAGGCGAACCGACTGGAACCCAGGCAGTTTCTTGCGGTAGCGAGCACGGCTCTGCGCGGGCATCCACAGATTCGGCTCGATGCGATCGAGTGGCAGGTGCACCAGGCCGAACCGGTTGTGGAATACGATGAGTTTGGGGAAGAAATTCTCAGTGACGAGTTGCCGGAACGTCGTCTCGTTATGCGGCTGGGTGGCGGTGTGGAGCCGTTTGAAGGCGACTATGCACAAGCCTTTGCAAGCGTAGCGTCGTTTGAGCAATCACTGCAGGCGATGCCCGCCGTGAAGACCGTAAAGACCATCCGCATGCCGATTGATGTCAGTCCGCGGTCCAGTGTCGAAGGCGAGGTCTCGCGGCGCCGGCAGGACTTTGACGCCCTCTTTGAGTTTGAAGTGACGCTGGAGCCAACTGATGGTCGCGGCTGAAACTGACTGGGCATACCTGCGCCGCGGCCTGTGGTTACCTTCGTTGGTGGCCCTTGCGACCGTGATTGGTGCGGCGGCGAGCCTGCACTCAATGCTCGAGGCTCGAACAAGCGAGGCGGGTGCTAGTGAGAGGTTTGCAGCGCTTCAGCAAGTGCGCAACGAGCGCGCCGGCAAGGCGGCCGTAGCGGGTGAGTACGCCGCAACTTACCAACGCCTGGCGGCTAATGGAGTATTCGGCAATGAACTGCGTCTGCAGCGCATTCAGGATCTGCGCGATGCTGTCGATGCACTGAAGTTGCCCTACGCCCGCTATACGGTGGCACGCCAAAGATCGTTCACGGCGCCCTTCCTGCCTCAGGGAATGGCAGGCCCGGTGTACGCAAGCCGGTTGGAGCTTCAGCTCGGCCTTGGGCATGCCGGTGATCTGTTGCGGTTGATGGACCGGCTCGACGACTCGCCGGGGCTGTTCGACGTGCCAGCCTGCAAGCTAACGCGGGTCGCCAGTGGTCAAAGCTTGAGCGCGGTGCAGCCAAACGTCGTTGGTGAGTGCACCCTGGAATGGCTGTCGATTCCCGGGCCGCCTGTCGTGGCTGATAGCGGGGCCTTGCAATGAACCGCCCGCCTCATGTTGGCGTATTTCGGTGTGCGGCGCTGCTTGTCGTGCTGGCTGTCTCCACGGAGGTGTCGGCCGACGGCGTGATGCTTGACCGGCTTTTCATGACGCCGGCGGACCGGGCTCGCATTGATGATGCGCGCGAGCGAGGCCTGGAGCAGCCGGACGGGAACCCGGGCGACGCAGCGACGCCAAGCAATCGCGTGGTGATCAACGGGGTGGTTCAACGCAGCGCTGGCAACGACACAGTGTGGATCAATGGACGCGCAGTCGATGCCCGGCAGCGCGAGTCGGCGGCCGCAATGTTATTGCGCGGTCCGGACGAAGCGGGGGCCGTGATCGTCGGGCGGGCAGATGGACGGCGGACCGAGTTGCGTCCCGGGCAGGCCTGGGATCTCAACACCGGGGAGGTCAGTGACTGCGTCGGTTGTGACGTGCCGGCGGCAGCGGAAACAGGAGTGGAGATTGACGCCACGGCAGAGCTAGAGCAATGAGCAGCCCTTTCGTCCGGCGCGCAGTGACTCGCCGTGAAGACGGCGCGGCGTTGCTGCTCATGTTGTTAGCCGTGGTGATTGGCGCGGCGACGCTGTTCGTCTCATCCGCAATCAGTCGCACACCTGACAGCCGCAAGCTCGGCGGCCAGGCAGAGGTGCTGGCGGACGCCAAGTCTGCGTTACTGGCCTACGCTGTTACCCGTTATGACTTCGGTCAGGGCATTGGCTTGTTGCCGTGTCCTGACGTAAACGCCGGCGGTGGATTTGAAGAGGGTGTCGCCCATGCTTCAGCCTGCGGCGCTCAGCACACCAGTGTAATTGGCCGTCTGCCCTGGAAGACCCTGGGCCTTCCTCCATCCCGTGCGCATCTGGGCGAATGCCTGTGGTACGCCGTGTCAGGAGTGCATAAGGACGCTTCCGGCGCGCGCGCCGAGCTCATTAATGCCGATACTAACGGTCTGCTTCAGTTATTCGGCCCCGATGGCGCTTCGCTAATCACCGGTTCGACACCAGCCGACCGCGCGGTTGCCATGGTGTTTGCGCCAGGCGGGCCGCTCGGTGGCCAAACGCGTGCCGATCTGGGCAGTGGTGTCGATCACTGCAACGGTAACTTCAATACCAATAGCTACCTGGAGTCGAACGGTACGATCGATAATCGATCACTGTCCGGTCTGCCCGATGCCGTTGACCAGTTCATTAACGGTCTGGACTCTGCCAGCGGTGTAAACGATCAGATCCTGGCTATTACCCGTAGCGAGCTTGCAGCCGCAATGGCGCGGCGTGCCGATCTTGCTGCCGACCTGGAAGGCCTCACCGATGCGGCTGCGCGTTGCCTGGCCGCTTACGGTCGAAGCAACCCGGGCGGCCCGTTGGATCTGCGTCTGCCATGGCCGGCACCCGTCAATCTGGCCGACTATCGCAGCGCGGGCAGCTACTCAGATTCCGCTACGGGTGTGTTGAGCGGGCGCCTGCCCGACACGGTGGACGATTCGAATCTGCAAACGGGCAACCCGCTGGCCAGCATTTTGTCCGACTGCGACAGCGCGGTCGTGCCACAGTGGACTGCGGCGACGGCGGCGTTGTGGGCGGACTGGAAGGACCACTTCTTTCTTGCCATCAGCGACGGTTTTCAGCCGGATGCCGCCTTGCCATCCGCCTGCGCTGGATGCTTGACCGTCAATGGCGCCGGGCCCTACGCGGCCGTATTGATGTTTTCCGGAAACCGTCTGACGGCTACCGGCCAGGTGCGCAATGAGCCGCCGACTGATGCAGATACCAAGTCAGATATCAGCAACTATCTGGAAGGCCGCAATGCGAGTAACCACCCACTGATCGCGGGCACCGCTGACTACGAGGTCCAGCCTGCCAGCACGGTGTTTAACGACCTGCTGGTTTGTCTTGATACGAACCTGGATGTGGCCGCATGCTGATTCTGTCTCCCAGCCCAGGTATCCACGAGGCGCGCGGATTCACTCTTATCGAGATGGCTGTGGTGCTGTTGATCATCGGGTTGCTTATCGGTGGTCTGGTCATGCCGCTGAGCACACAAATGGAAGATCGTCGCTACGCGACGACCCAACAGCTGCTAGATGATGTGCGCGAGGCTCTCACCGGGTACGCGCTTGCGAACGGCGCGCTGCCATGCCCCGCCACCCCCGCGAGCAACGGCTTGGCTGCCGCTGCCGGAGGCGGCTGCACTCGACAGCATGGCTTCGTGCCCGCAGTGACGCTTGGCTTGCTCGGTCCGCAGAATGCTGACCGCTTGTTGCTCGATGCCTGGAACAGCCCGGTTCGCTACTCCGTATCGCGCAGCGACAACGATGCCGATACCAATTGGGATTTTGTTGTGCCGGGTGAGATGCGCGATGTATCCATTGCCAGCCTCGCTCCGGAGCTGGACGTATGCTCGACCAGCGCAGGCAGCTCGGCGACCGCGTGCTCTGGCCCCGCTGTCACCCTCACCGCATCGGCACCCGCAGTGGTTTATTCGCTGGGCGGTGACTGGGCAACGTTTGCCTCTGCTGATCAGCAAGAGAACACCGGCGCGAACCTTGGTGGCGGCCCCTCCGGGACGAGCTACCCAGTGGCGAGCGACGAGGTCTGGGTGATGAGAACGCGGTCCACCGCTGCTGGCGCCGAGTTTGATGATCTTGTGTCATGGCTGGGCGCGAACACGCTGTACAGCAAGCTCGTCGCGGTCGGCCAGTTGCCGTGATTCGCCGGCCAGCAGAGTGTGACCCGTGTCACATCTTCCGCTTCGTTACGCCCGATACGCCCTGTTATGTGAATCCGGGCACGGTTGTGTGGGCGTTTAATTATGAAAATTTGGTTACTGGCATATCCGCACCAGCGGACACTTGAGCGCATAGCGTCGCCATAGAAGCTAAGGAATGAATGCAATGAACGATTTACGCAGGCAGTCGGGTTTTACCTTGGTAGAGATTGCCATTGTGCTGGTCATCATCGGCTTGCTGTTGGGCGGTGTTCTCAAGGGTCAGGAAATGATCACCAATGCCAAGGTCAGCAAGATTGATACCGACTTCAAGGGAATTACTGCTGCCGTCCTCGCCTACCAGGATCGTTACGGGGTGCTGCCTGGTGATGATCCTGCGGCATCCACGCGCTTCGCCGGCACCTGGGCTGCGACAGACAACGGCAACGGCAACGGGCAGATCGCCGGCGGCTGGAATAGCACTAACAATACTCAGGAGACCCGCAAGGTTTGGAAGCATCTGCGTGGTGCAGGTCTGATCAAAGGGCCTGTCGATAACACCGCGGCCAGCTACCAGCAGCCGTCAAACGCGTTCGGTGGGCAAATAGGTATTGGCTTCAATACCTACGGGTTAGCCGGTATGACGGTCGTGTTCGGACTGATTCCGGGCAACATCGCGCAGATTCTTGAGGCGAAGTTGGACGATGGGATTCCCAGCAGTGGGGCCATCCAGGGCCACAACTCTCAGACGGCCTACAACATCTCGACGACCTACAACGTCGCCTACGGGCAGTAGCGCGAGTTCAAGAGCTTACAGGCCGGCGGGTTGCGCTACAGCGGCCCGCCGGCTTCTCTCGTTATTGGGCTACCACTTCTCCGCCAGGTCGGCGATCAGCGGCATGCGCCACCGCTCACCGTTGATCGCTTTGACAATCGCCACAATGACCAGCGCGAGCACCGCGAGGGAAAGAAACGGCATCAGCAACAACAGTAGCCAGCCGACCAACGGAATCGCAACCAGGAAGCTCCAGCAGATCGAGAACACGATCCAGGCTCCCGTTAGCGTCAGCCCTTGTTTCGCATGCCACTTAACGTAATCGTTCTGATCTGTCAGGTAGGGGATCAGGGCCAGCGGGCCAAAATACGCCAGTATCAGCATGATGGTGTCGCCGCTTGAGCTGCTTCCGGTTGACGGCGAATCTGGTTCGTTCATGGTTTCTGGCTCCTTCACACCGCATCGTGTTGTAGACGGTGGCCTACTGTAGCTCCCAGCGCGCGCCTATTGAAGCGCTGCGCAACTTATGCGGCCTCGCTTGCGCTCTCCGGAAGATGTTATACAAGAGGCCGAAAACAGGGGGCAGCTAGTCCGATAGCTGTTTGGCCGCTTGATATGCGGTATCTTGCCGGCCCCGAACGGAATGCGGAATCAAGGTAAGACCAGTGCTTGGGATGGTGGCGAATGCGTAAGAAAGCGCTCATTACCGGCGTAACGGGACAGGATGGTGCGTATCTCGCTGAGTTTCTGCTTGGCAAAGACTACGAGGTCCATGGTCTGAAGCGCCGAGCCTCGTCGTTCAATACTGACCGTATTGATCATCTGTACCGGGATCCGCATGAGAGCGACGTCAATTTCTTCCTGCACTATGGCGATCTGACCGATTCCACGAACCTGATTCGAGTCATTCAGGAGATTCAGCCCCACGAGATCTACAATTTGGCGGCACAAAGTCACGTGGCTGTCTCTTTTGAGACACCCGAGTACACCGCCAACGCCGATGCAATTGGTGCCTTGCGAATTCTCGAGGCCATTCGGCTGCTAGGACTGGTAGATGTGACTCGGTTCTACCAGGCATCGACCTCGGAACTCTATGGTCTTGTGCAGGAGACGCCGCAAAAAGAAACCACGCCGTTCTATCCACGATCTCCGTATGCCGTTGCCAAGCTATACGCCTATTGGATAACCGTTAACTATCGGGAGGCGTACAACATTTTCGCCTGCAATGGCATTCTCTTTAATCACGAGTCTCCCGGCCGGGGCGAGACTTTTGTCACTCGAAAAATCACGCGCGCACTCGCGAGGATTGCTGTCGGTTTGCAGGACCGCGTGTACCTGGGCAACCTCGATTCGAAGCGGGACTGGGGGCATGCGCGTGACTATGTTGAAGCTCAGTGGCTCATGCTGCAGCAAGATCAGCCTGAGGACTACGTGATCGCGACCGGGCATCAGTACTCGGTACGTGAGTTCGTCACTATTGCGGCAGCAGAGCTCGGTATTGAGGTCACCTGGAGCGGGGAAGGCGTGTCAGAGACGGGCACGGTGACCGCGGTCAGCGGAGATGCCAGGGTTAAGACCGGTGATGTCATCGTGTGCGTTGATCCACGGTACTTCAGACCAACCGAGGTGGAAACGCTACTGGGTGATGCGACTAAAGCGCGTGAACAGCTGGGCTGGGTGCCGGCGACGAGTTTCTCCGGACTGGTGACCGATATGGTCCAGCATGATCTTGAGCTGGCGCGCCGCGATGCACTCATCTCAGAACAGGGTTTCCAAGTCTTCAGTCACCATGAGTAGTGATCTGCCCGCGCTCCCTGAGTCAGTGCGCGAGGGCAAAATCTTCGTCGCGGGTCACAAGGGCATGGTCGGTTCAGCGGTTTACCGGCACCTGCAAGCAGCCGGCTGTAAGCGCCTGCTGGCCCGCAGCCGCGGTGATCTGGACCTGGTGAACCAGGCTGCGGTGCTTGAGTTCTTCGCTGCCGAGCGACCGGACTACGTCATCCTTGCGGCTGCCAAGGTTGGTGGTATCCACGCCAACAACACCTATCCGGCGCAGTTTATCTACGACAATCTCATGATTTCCGCGAATGTCATACAGGCGGCTTACCGGAGCGAAGTGCGCCGGCTGCTTTTTCTTGGCAGCTCGTGTATCTACCCCCGCTCGGCTGAGCAGCCCATGCGCGAAGAGGCTCTCTTGACGGGCACTTTGGAGCCGACCAACGAGCCGTACGCGCTTGCCAAGATTGCCGGCATCAAGCTCTGCGAGTCCTTCAATCGGGAGTACGGCACGGACTTCCGCAGTCTCATGCCAACTAACCTTTACGGGCCAAACGACAACTACGATCTGCAGAACAGCCATGTCCTGCCTGCCCTGATTCGCAAGTGTCATGAAGCCAAAGTGACGGGTGCGGACGCCGTTGAAGTATGGGGTACCGGTCAGCCGCGCCGTGAGTTCCTCCACGTCGATGATTTGGCCTCGGCCACGCTTTTTGTTCTCGGGATCGAGTCGGAAGTCTATGCAGCCAACACTCAGCCCATGCTTTCGCACCTGAACGTTGGTGCGGGAGTGGACCTCAGCATTCGCGAGCTGGCTGAAACCGTTAAGTCAGTCGTCGGCTTTGCCGGCGATCTCGTGTTCAACACCGACCATCCGGACGGCACGCCGCGCAAATTACTTGACGTTTCCCGACTCAAGGCAATGGGCTGGCAGCCTTCTATCGGCCTGCGCCAGGGAATAGAGGCAACCTACGCAGATTTTTGTCGTAGTTTTCACTAGCCCACCGCACCGCCAGGGGTGCGCATTCCCAGGAATATCCCAGTGGCTCCCGGTTACCCGACCAAGTGCTTTATCGTGCATGCCGAAAAATTCTCACGCGTGTTGGCAGTTTGGCTTCTGCTGCTAGCAACCCCAGGGCTTGAGCTTGCTCGGTGGGCTGGCCTCGGATTCGCTATTTCCCGACGTCGCGTTTAAGGAGTTTGCGAAGCCAGGAGGTTTTCTCGGCCTCGACCTGAGGCGCTGTGTTCAGGCTGGGAATAGACGACAGTTTTTTCGGCTTTGGCACTGCGTCTGGAGTCATGTCGAGAATCGCAAAGAATGCGCCAAAAGGGTCATCAATGGCGTTGCCCTTGGCGTCAAACAGATGGAATTGCTGGCATACGTGAAAACTCCACTGGCCCTCGAACTCATCCGGTAGCCAGCCCGAACGATGTTCCTGCAGTTCGGTTCCTCCCAGCCCCCAGCCATCAACTTCACCCGCCTCGTACTCCTGCGGCATAAATCCGAGCGGCGTAAACACCACGACCTGGCGCCGGGCAATACGTTCCGCCTGATATAAGAGCGCTTTGCCGTCTTCTTTTTCCAGATGCTCAATCAAGTCCAGCAGGAAGACGGTATCGACAGACTTGTCAGCAAAAAATGGCATCACATCGTCGAAGCCGCCCTGGAGGACCACCCGTGTAGGCTGGCCATCGAACTTGTATCTGAGTATGTCGACGTACTCATCGAAAGGCTCGAGCATCAGATGAAGCTTTGGCGTGAAATACTCCTGAGGCCGGATACCGCAGCCAACGTCCAGAACGGTGTGAGTCGCAACAATGAATCGCCCAATAGAATCAAGCAGCTCCTCTGCGGCGGCGTATTCAATCGTAGTCATGCGCTTAGGATATCTCGATAAATGGCGGTTTGTCTCTCAAGAAACCTTGTCTTCCCATGCCGCTCGAGCGTTACCTGACGTATATGCATTGGATCGTACTGATGCAGATTCCGGAGAACCAAAGCTACGTTCTCCGCAAGTGATCGGGAGTCGCCAATCGGTGATACACGCCCGAGCTTCGGTCCGATCTCCCGGCCGATTCCGCCACAATCTGTCGTGACAACCGGGCGTCCGCAGGCAAACGCTTCACGAATCGACAGCCCAAAGGTTTCTGCATAGCTGGAAGCCACCAAAACATGACTGCCTTGCATCAGTTTCACCATATCCGCTCTGGATACCAATCCCAGAACGGAGATTCTTGTGTGGAACTGCCGCTTGCTTATCAGTGAATCGTAAATCTCAACGTAGTCGTTGTCAGCAGAGACGATAGTTACGTCCGTTCTTTCGGCGACTTCTGGCGGGAGCCTCTGCAGCGCATCCAGAAAAACGTTCGGGCCCTTGATGAACATCGGATAGCCAACAAACAACAGCTTGTAGCGCTCGCCATCAGGCATCTTGGCCAGGGTGAATTCGTCGCCATCGACGAAGTTGCCGATAACGTGGACGTGTCTCTCAATATCGTGTGCATGAAGGCTGCGCGCAAGGTGTTCTGAAACGGCCGCAAGCGCATCGACCCCGCGAAGACAATCCAGTGCCTTGTGCTGAACATACTCAGGGAGTCGCAGCAGATTGAATCTGTCGTTTTCCGTAACCATGGCTTTGCACCCAACATGTGCAGCCAGCTCTTGCGCGTATACCCCTGCGCCGAATATGGAGTGTCCATGAATTACATCCGGTCGCCAGTCGTTCGCGATCAACTCATCAAGCTGGCGCTTGAGAAAACCAAGGCAACTCGCATAGAGCTTCTTGCCTGACTTCTCGCCTCGCGAGTAGTATTGCCGGAACGATTCAGCGGGGGGGTTCTGTGGGGTATCCTCGGTTGTCTCAACTACGCTAGGTCTGAGGAGTAACCGATTCTTTCTATACCTGCGCGGACTTTGCGCCACGGCCTCATGGCAGAGCACCCTGACGTCGAAATGCATCGAAAGCAGCTGCGCCTGTTCGCGAAAAAAACTGCCCAGGATTAGGTTGCGGTTGGTCGGGTACCAGGAGGGCAGGAACAGAACCCTTGGGCGCTTCTCTTGATCAGATAATGTCAATGGCTTGCGGCGCTATCGCTAAAAAGCTGGAGTCAATCAGGCGGTGAGGGAGAAGCTTAAACCACTGATTCGCAGAATTCCCGTTGTCAGGAGAGTCCTGCGTGCTTTCGAGAAGCGCGCGGAGCGGAAGAAGAATCCGCTACGGCAAACCGATGCATCGTCAGTGTTCACGACAATCTACCGCGAAAATTATTGGGGCAGTGATGACTCCCACTCTGGCGGTGGCTCAAATTTAGAGCAAACTGCGGTTGTGAGGCAGGAGATCCCGCGGGTTATTGATCAGTACAACATTCGATCGATGATCGATCTGCCTTGCGGTGATTTCAATTGGATGCGCGAGGTTGATCTGCGCGGGGCGACCTACGTCGGGTGCGATATCGTCGAGCAGCTCGTGAGCGATAACCAGAGGAACTACTCTCGAGCGGACCGGTCTTTTCTGGTTCTCAATGTCCTTGAGAACAACTTACCCGCGGCCGACTTGCTCTTCTGCCGAGACTTGTTTGTGCATTTTTCGTTTGCTGACCTCCGGTCCGCGTTGCGCATAATAGGCGATAGCCCTATTACCTACATACTCACTACAACCTTTACTGACCGTGAAGAAAACCGGGATATAAAGACCGGTGATTGGCGAACCCTGAACCTCTTGAAGGCGCCATTCTTGTTTCCGGAGCCGCTTGAGCTTATCAATGAGAGGTGCACTGAGTTTGACGGCCAGTTTGCCGACAAGAGCCTTGGACTGTGGCGCCTGAGTGAGCTGAAGAAGCACATTGAGCTGAGTCCTGGCTGACACTCATCAGGGTAAAGATCGCTATACTCACCCCGCTTGCGTGTATGTAGGTGGCGCTATGTTTTCGGGTAAAACGCTCATGATCTGCGGGGGAACCGGTTCCTTTGGGAATGCGGCCGTGAAGCGATTCCTGGGTTCGGATATAGCTGAGATACGTATTCTCAGTCGTGATGAAAAGAAGCAAGACGACATGCGGCGGGTTTACCGTAGCGATCGCCTGAAGTTTTACATCGGCGATGTCCGGCGCTACGAGAGTCTCGAGAGCGCTTTCCGCGGCGTTGACTTTGTTTTTCAGGCCGCAGCTCTGAAGCAAGTACCATCATGCGAGTTCTACCCAGCGGAGGCAGTTCGCACCAACGTGCTTGGTACAGAGAACGTCGTTCGCGCAGCGGTGGCCAACAGGGTAAAGAAAGTCATTGTGCTTAGCACCGATAAGGCCGTCGCGCCAGTCAATGCCATGGGGATGTCCAAGGCACTGATGGAGAAAGTTGTGGTCGCTGAGTCGCGCAATCTCTCCGAGGACGCGACGGTGCTGTGCTGTACCCGATACGGAAACGTTATGGCGTCTCGAGGCTCTGTGATACCGCTGTTCGTAAAGCAAATCCTTGGCGGCCAGCCAATTACCATCACAGATCCGGAAATGACCCGGTTCATGATGTCATTGGATGAGGCAATTGATTTAGTGATGTACGCCTTCGAGCACGGGCAACAAGGTGAGATTTTTGTGCGCAAG
This sequence comes from Gammaproteobacteria bacterium, assembly GCA_028285245.1. Lineage (GTDB taxonomy): Bacteria > Pseudomonadota > Gammaproteobacteria > Steroidobacterales > J054. Next base: position 22,179 of record JANQPY010000018.1, read on the forward strand.
GCGCCGGCGGCCACGATGGGTCAATTGGCCAGAGTGGTGATGAAGATCTTCGCAGCGGCAAACGATGTGCGCGTGATCGGCACACGCCACGGCGAGAAGAAGCATGAGTCTCTGCTGGGACGGGAGGAGCTTGCACACGCCCGCGATGAAGGCAGCTACTTCCGGGTCATACCAGATGGCCGTGGACTGGACTATGACAAATACTTTGTCGAAGGTGAGACGCAAATAACCAACGAAACTGAGTATTCGTCCAGCAATACCCATCAACTGAGCGATGCGGAGCTGGAGGAGACGCTGCTGAAACTCGACTTTATTGACCGGACGCTGGCGGAGGTTCGAGCGACTGCGTGAAAGACCATCGGCTGAAAGTCGCAACCATTGTCGGGACGAGGCCGGAGCTCATCCGCTTGTCGCGCATTATTCCCGCGATCGACAAACACTACCAGCATGTACTGATTCATACCGGTCAGAACTTTGATGCGACCCTCCGTGATCAGTTCTTCACGGATCTTGAGATTCGTACTCCTGACTATCAATTGAATATGGATGAACGGCGTATCGGCTTCGAATTCATCGGTCATACGCTTCCCGCAGTCGCAGACATCCTGAGAAAAGAAAGGCCCGATATTGCTCTGATCCTGGGAGATACGAACTCCGGGCTGTCGGCCTATGTATGCAAGCAGCTCAAGATTCCTTTGCTGCATATGGAAGCCGGCAATCGATGTTATGACGATAAGGTGCCTGAGGAAGTTAACCGGCGCGTAATCGATGCCTGCAGTACCTGGCTGCTACCGTATACACAGCGCAGTCGCGAGCAGCTTCTCGCCGAGGGATATCATCCTTCGCGGGTCATTGTCACCGGCAATCCGATTACAGAAGTCCTGCATCACTTGCAGGCCCGTGGTGCGCATGACGATCCGCTTGAAGCCTACAGTGTCAGGAGCGGAGAGTTTCTTCTAGCCACAATTCACCGGTCGGAGAACCTGGCCGAGCATAGTCGCTTGGAGGGTATCGTCACTGCGCTGAATCACCTGGCTTCAGAGCAGGCACTGGTGCTTAGCGTGCATCCAAAACTGCAGAGCATGCTGGATGAATTTGGTTTGCGGCTTGATGAAAAAATCGTGGCAAGACCAGCACCAGATTTCTCTACGTTCATTACGTTGATGCAGCACGCAAAGCTCGTGCTAAGTGACAGCGGCACAGTTCCTGAAGAAGCAACCATACTGGGCAAGCCGTGTGTGCTTATTCGCGATTCCACCGAGCGTCCCGAGCTGCTTGAGACCAACTCGATGGTTCTCTCTGGGGTTGCAACGGAGATGATAGTCAGCGCGGTCAGGATGGCGGGCCAGCAGGATGTGGGAAGCCCGCCCCTCGACTACGCCAGCACAGACGTATCCTCCAAGATCGTCAAGATTATTGCGTCGGCCTCCGGCCGCACCGACTAGCCTCGCTGACTGTGAGTGACCAAGCAACGCTGTTGTTCACAGGTGGAAGCGGCCGCCTTGGCCGTGCCTGCAGAAAAATCGCGCCGGAAGCTCAGTATCCGGGTCGTGGGCAACTTAATGTGCAGAGCGCGGCATCTATCGAGAGCTATCTGTCCTCGAACTCTGTTACCGAAGTGATTCACATGGCCGCCGTGGCAAGCATTCCTCGGTGCGAAGCAGACCGCAGTTTGGCCCACGACGTTAATGTGCTGGGCACTCGCCGCATGCTCGCCGCCTGTCTTGCCCACGGTGTCCGCCGCTTCTTGTTTCTGAGTACCGCGTGCGTATTTCCGGGTACTGATTCAACGTCCATGCAGGATGAGGACAGTTTGCCGGATCCCAAGAACTACTATGGCCTCACCAAGTATGTAGCAGAGGAAATAGTGAAGGGCTATTACGATTCCTCCATGCGCGCCACTGTCGTACGCACAAATTTCACTTCGATGCCGTGGGAGTACCCGGGCGCCTTTACAGATCGATTTGGCACCTACTTATTTGCCCAGGGCGTAGTGCGCGGGTTGCTTGAAGTGATAAGGGCGGAGCCGCGAAATCCGATTATCCATGTGTGCGGTGATCGGAAGCTCTCAATGTACGAGTATGCGCGTTTGGGCGGCAGCGAGGTCGAGCCGATGACCCTCGATCAGTACGATGGCCCGCCAGTCACGGTCAACATGAGTCTGGCCACCAAGTACTGGCAGCCTTATAGCATCACGGATGCAGACTATCATGACGACGAGTAACGCGGCTTTCGAGCCTCTCGTCTCCGTCGTTATCCCTGTGTTTAACGGTTCAGCCTATGTTGGCGAGGCAATCGAAAGCGCTCTTGGCCAAGACTACCCAAAGGTTGAGGTTATTGTCGTCGACGACGGATCGTCTGACGATGGCGCGACTGCGCGTGTCGTGCAGCAGTACGCATCAAAAGTCACGTTCTTGTCGAAGCCGAATGGCGGTGTGGCAACCGCGCTAAATCTGGCAATTCAAAGTTCCGCCGGTGAATACATCTCCTGGCTCAGCCACGATGACCGCTACCTGCCAAACAAAATATCTGCACAAATTGAGTACCTGCAATCCGCGCAGGCCTTCGACGCCGTACTCTTCTCTGACTACTACTTTATCGATGCAAACGGCGCGCGAACGAATGAAATGAAATTAACGCCGCCGGAGCCGAAGTTTTTTCAGGAGTACATTACCCAGGTTAACAACCTGCATGGGTGCACGTTGTTGATTCCAAGGGCCTGTTTTGAGCAGGTGGGGTTTTTCGATGAACAACTAAGAACAACTCAGGATTACATGCTCTGGTTTGATATTGCCGAGGAGTTTGAGTTTCGTCACCTGCCAGTCACACTTATTGAGTCGCGTCTGCATGATGCGCAAGGCACTCGCACGCTTGCCAATGTAGCGTACGCGGAGTGCAACGATCTGTGTTCGCTATTTCTGGATCGCGTGGTGGAGTCCGGGCGCCACCATGGAAACGCGTTTGAGTTTTGCGCAGCATCCGCAAAGACTTTCAAGGCCCGCGGTTACAAGCATGCCTACAAGCATGCCCGTCATCGTGCGAAGGAACAGTTACGGAGTCTTCGGGGCATGGCGCTTTTCCGTGGCTTGCTGGCCTACCGGAAGTTACGGCCTGCGAAAGTCTGAGCTGGCTGACCGGTTGTCAATGCCATGCAGCGTAACGAGAACAACGCCGCAGATCGCAGGCTGGCCTTTATCACTAACGCCGGCTACTTGCCGCAGAATGCCGGCGGCGCTCAGTGGGCAACGCACGAGCTGTTAGAAGAACTGCACGCAGCCGGTTGGTCCATACGGGCCATCGTCGCCGATCGTCAGCGACGCACCGGATCGCTACACCGGGCATGGCGCAAGGCGATGGACGTGGTTTCCGGACCGACGCTGGACCAGTCGGTCAGCTCCCGGTACACAATCGAAAGATATGCCAAGTTTACGGGCCTGGTTCGTGCGCAGATCGCACGCGGCGGCCAGCCGCGCCAGCCGCTTTGTGTGATGACTGACCTGGGTGTCGGCGGCCGGCTCAATGACCGATTGAGATTGCTGGCTAAGCTTGGTGCCCCAAAGAATCTGCTTTGGCTGCATTCTGCATCGAAACACGATCTGCAGTCTGTGCGTGATCTTGCAATCGAGTTTCGACTGGTGGTTGGCTCACGGTTTATCGCGTCTCTGGCTGAGGAGGTTGTCGGCGTAACACCTTTTGTCCTCCACCCGATGCCTGCTCACTCGCTCGTGGAAAAGCCCGAGTCACAGGGAAAGTACATCACCTTAGTCAACATTCATGAAGCGAAGGGCGCTCATCTGCTGCCGGCGATCGCCAGGGCCATGCCGGAACAGAGGTTTCTTGCGATAGAGGGAGGCTGGCCAGATTCGAATCCTGCTGTGATGCTAAGGGCGCTTCGGGATGTGCCCAATATCACCGTCGTCCCGAACACGAAATCGATGGACGAGGTGTACGCACGAACCCGGGTGCTGCTTGCGCCCAGCCAGGTACCGGAGGCTTTCGGCCGTGTCGTGCCTGAAGCTTTTGCCTTTGGAGTTCCGGTGGTATCCAGCGCGCTGGGCGCGGCCCCAGAGATCGTCAGCGGGGGCGGTTTGCTCGTTAGTCAGTTTGACAGCCCTCAGGCCTATGTGGATTGCCTGCGGCGATTGCTGGAAGACAGCGAGTCGTTCGCGGCATACCGCCGGAATACTCGCCGGGTTCTGCAGCAGTTGGCCGCCGCAAAACAGAGTCAGCTCGAGGACTTACTTAAGTGGATGGAAGCACCGGTTATTTAGGACGTTCCCGGCTCAGGTACTTTTGCATGTCTGCGTGCACTTGCGACGAGAAGGAATCGAAAGAAAAATTCTCTGCAACCTTTCGCTCGCCAGCCTCCGCCAGGCCATCCCGGAGCACTGGATCTTGAAGCAGCCTTATGCACTGTGCCGAGAACTCGGCATCGCTGTCGGCGACGAGCAGCGCTTTCTCGTGCTCCAATGCGTGTTCATAGCCTGTCAGTGAGTGTCGGGTTGTCACACAGGTCCGTTTAAAGGCGAAGCACTCAAGCACCTTGATCTTTGTGCCAGCCCCCTCCCGAATCGGCACGATTGAGAACAGGCTGCGGGCGTACTCCCCGGCCAGATCCTCCACGAATCCGATGAAATTTACTCCGTCTTGCGCGTCCCAGCTGGCTGCCGCTACTGGCCTCGGGCCTGAGCCCACGATGCGTAACTCCGCTGTGCCGCATGTGCGCCGAATTTGCGGCCAGACGTGCCGTATGAAGTGATCGATTGCGCGGACGTTCACATACCATTGCATGGTGCCCACGAATAGAATGGAGTCGCCGCGTGCTTTTGCCGATGTGGGTCCAGGCTGATGATCCCGGAACGGGATGTTGGCCAGAATTGAGTGGCTGCGTGTCTCTTCCGGAAGCTCGCTGATGTCGCTTGATCGGGTGATCCATGCATGGTCTGCCTGCCTGACGAGCCGCAGCACTGCCGACCTGGTTATCTGATACCTGATTGTGTATTCGAATTTTCGCCAGCCGGAAACAAGCGCTGCTTCGCTGGCGACCTGACGGTGGTCCATATCGTCAATATCAACCAGGACCGGAGGGCGTCCCGGCAGAGACAACGCGTCAAACTTAGCCAGCGTGGGGAGGTAACGGCAAACAATTGCAGCATAGTCAGTGTCAGCCAAGGCTCGCCGCAGGCGCTCGCGAAACGCGGGGTTGGCCAGGAATGGCTTAATGGCCGAGCGCGCACCGGGCACTAGTTTGGTTGCGTGTAGCCAGCGGATTTTTCGCCAATAGTCGGCAGGCGCAAGGCATTCAAGCATGCGGAAGTCGTCCCGCAGTACCTGCAATTCCGATGCGGGCAATCGATGCTCAATGAGCAGCAGATCTACTTCCGCCACCTGGGCCAGGGCGCGGTAAAGCAGATTCGTCCGCTGGGCGTCGCCCTTCACCGGTGGCCAGGGAGCCGACCTGGACAGGAGTAGCACGCGCGGCCTAGTCATCACTGCCTGCAGGTCCATAGGCTGTTGTCAGGCCCCAAGCGCGGCGAACTACGCTCAAGAATCTGCTCCGGCTGTGTTCGCTGGCATATTGAGCCAGGCCTTGTTGGTAACGGAACGTGTCTTTGTTGACCGCCGCTGCGATAGTGCCTGATAGATCTTCCACTGACTTGTGAGCAAACGTTTCACCCATCACGTACTGAGTGACCCGGGCGCCGATAACGCCATAGTCCGCAGCCAGAATCGGCCTTCCCGCCTGCGCGGCGCCTGCCAGGAAAGCGGATGAGCCCTCGTGATCGCGATAGGGCAGCAAGACCCAGTCGCTGGAGATGAGGTACTTGTCCAGGTCGCTGGCAGATGCCCACCCTGGCCTGAATATCGCGGTGCCACTGTCGGCAAGCGCTTGCAGTTGGGTGGCGTCTGCGTCCGGCACGTCACCTACGCGGAGCAGACAGGCATTCGTCGATTGGTCGAGTGTTTGCCATGCACGCACGGCGTCGCCAATGCCTTTGCGGGGATCGGCGACGCCCGCGTGCAGAAAAAGCGTCCCGCCCTCGGGCAAACCGAGTTGCCTTCTTGCGGCGGCTTTCTCGCCCTTTGGATCGGAAAACCAAGGATCAGGCAGCACGACTGTGGACCTCGATTCCGATTGACAGATACGGTCAGCCAGCATGTTGTCCAGAACAAAGATACCTGTAAGCCATTCGCCTGGCTCACGGAGCGCCCGCTGCTGCTGATGCCGCCGCCTGGTCCGGCCGCTAATGAGAAGCTTCGGGTTCATCCAGCTCATGGTCTGCGGACTGACAGGGTTAAACCAGATACCCCATACCGATCCCCCGTTCCAGGTGTGGATGGGTCCAACGCGCCCGTGCACGATGTCGTCCAGGTATGTGATTAGCGTGACGTCAGCGTTCACCTCTGCAGCTTCGGCTAACGTGTGCTTGTGCAACCGTCCCTCGCGCACCGGCATGGGACGGAGAACAGTATCGGGAGGCAGACATTCCTGAGAGCGGAGCCAGGACTCGTACCGGGCATTGCGCGGGTAGCTGAGCGTGAGTCTTGGCGAGCACGGGCTGACAGCCTCAATAAAGAGCTCAAGCCATGACGGACCGTGTCCCATCGGCGCGGATTCAAGCAGATGAACATGCCGCGGCGTTGACGCGGCATCATTGAGATCGCTATCCATCTGTGAATCTCTGCGACAGCTGGCGGCTTCGCTCCGGTCCATAGAGCTGCTCCGCTGTTTCTCTGGCAGCTTGCCGCATGCTTGCGAGCAGACCCGGGTCAGCCTTGAGCAGCCTGATTTGCTCCAGGGCCTGGGCATCCGTCTGAAACTTGAACCCGTTGATTCCATGCCGGATATGTTTCGCGTAGCCGCCGCGATCCTCTGCGACGACCGGCACGCCGCAGGCCATAGCCTCTAGTACAACTCGCCCAAATCCCTCGAACCAGTCAGTGCGAGTGCGGTAAAAGAATACATCCAGGTCTTGCAAGAACTTTTCCGGTGCGTGGGCAGACGGAGGCGAAATTTCTATGCCGGGGACGTTCGCGAGTTCATTGACAAGACACTGGGCGCCGCGCAGTTTGATGGTCCACCCTTCAGCCGACAGGGTGCGGTAAATATTTGCATCCGTCTCGCCGTGCTTATAGGCCTCGTCTCGACTCAGACGCCCAAGCGTCAGGCCATCGCGCGCTTTTGTGCCGGGTATGAATTTCCTGATGTCGATTGGCGACAGCAGTATCTCGCCGGGAAACGGCATCTGTCCGGCCAGCACGTCGCTAACGTAGAAGATCTTTAGCTTTTGCTTCGGCACCCAGCGGAGCTTTCGCAACCGCCGCCGCAGTCGCTTCGGGTGTAGCGTATTGGCAATCAGGCTGATGACCTTTGCGCGAGAGAACCACACCCACCTGCCGAAACGGGGAGCTCCTACAAAGATGAGGTGTGAATCCCGCGGGAACCTGCTGTTCAGCAGAGAGATCCGCTCAATTGGGTAGTCGCGGCAGAGCTCGGGGTCCGGCTCCTGCTCAGTCCACAGCGATACGTCATGGGCTTCGGCAAGCATCCGGTAGAGCTCAAGTGCTTCTTGCTCACTTCCACCGGCCGCGTTGGCGAAGGTGGCAACTATCGCGACGCTGCTCATGACCCGGTGTCTTCCTATCGTCAGGCCAGTGCGTGATCGGGCAGCAATTCATGCAACGCGGATAAGATCTGCTTCTCAGTCACGTTCTCAACACACAAACTGTGGCTGTCCCTGTGGTTGTCGCAGCCGCTCCGGCGGCACGGCAAGCAGGGTAGCGGGTCTCTCAGGATCGATACGTTTTTGACGCGACCTGGTTCTCGCTCCGGCCAAACAGGCTCATCGCCAGCCGCCACTGCCGCAGGCCACGCGCCCCAAATGTCGGCGCGTTCCGCACCGAACAAAACAACCGAAGCCAAACCCGTACTCGCGGCCATGTGACTGATGCAGGTGTCGACGCCCACGTATAGATTCGCCCGCGCGAACAGTGCCTGGAAATCGGCCAGCCTTAGTTTGCCTGCGGCGACGAGTACCCCAGGCTGGCCGTCGAAAATCTCGCGTATGTACTCAAGCTCAGCGGTTCCCCCACCACCAGTGACAACAATCTGGAAGCCTCGGGCAACAAGGTCGCTCGATAGTTGACTCCACCCCTCGGCCCGCCATCGCTTGTATCTCTGACTGGCCAACGGATGCAGTATCGCAGTGGGCTTGGTCTGGTCTGCCGGCTCAAGAATCCGAGCGACACGTTTGGCTGAATCGGGTGAACTGGGCAGCGTCAGGTCATAGCGAAAGTCCAGACCGAGTAGCTCGGCCGTGGCGGCATGATGAATCAATGGATGACTCGCTTTGCCCGGGGCGTCGGGCCAGCGTTGAAACGCGCGGCGTTTCCACTGCCCCATTTTCCGGAGCGGATCAGGCTCGTGCCAGGCGATTCGTTGGCGTGCTGCCGCCCAGCTGTAGCCAGCCGCCCGGTCACTCACGGAGTTCGATATCGCCAGGTCGTATTGGCGAAACAGCCGCCGATAGAGCCGCAGATCGTCGCGTAGCGGCTGGCGTTGCCCTACGGTCAAGATCCCGCTGACATCAGGATTGCCCTCCAGCATTGCTTCGCAGCCCTGCCGAAGCAGGACATCAATGCGGGCGGAAGGGTAGCGTTTGCGCAACGCTCGCAAGATTGGGGTGCCGAGTAGCACGTCGCCTAGCACTGGCAGAAGGATGACGAGAATTCGCTGCGGCTCGGCGAATGTTGAATCCTTAGTCACTGCGAGAGGATAGCGCAAAGGCTCTGAGCGGCCACGTGATGAGAGTAAGATAGGCCGCCATACCAACTTGGTCGGCTGCGGGGCAATCTGTGTCGCACGTGGCTATTTCAACCGGGAAACAACATGGGCTCAGTCCTCTCCCCGTGCATGAACATTTGCATACTCGATCCCGGCACGGGGCGGTGCACCGGCTGTAAGCGCACGCGCGAGGAAATTCAGGACTGGGGCCGGATGAGCGACGATGAGCGGCGGCGTGTGATTGAGAGCCTGTCGAACCGGCCCGATTACAAGACGTCGGAGCCCTGAGCGCGATTGCCGTCAAAGGCTGGCAAACAGTTCGAGATGCTGGTCAATGGATCGCCGCAAATTAAAGTGCTTCGCAAGTCGCTGTTGCGCTGCCTGGCCCATCGCGAGGCGCTGATTCTTGTTCCTGGCGAGCTGGGAGATTGCTGCTGTCAGCTGTCTGACATTGCCCGCCTCGACAACCAGGCCTGAACGGCCAGGATCAACCAGTTCAGGGCTGCCACCACTGTCTGTGACGATGGCAGGAATAGCCACGCCCATCGATTCGAGAATTAACCGGGGCAAACCCTCGCGGCGGATGGTTGGCAGCACGGCGACGTCCGCGGCGGCAATGCAAGACAGCACATCGGCGCGGTAGCCAAATAAGTGGAATCGCTCAGGCTTGCCGGTCGCGGCAACCTGGTTGCGCAGTGCAGCCCCGTCCATGCCAGTACCCATCAGCAGCGCGTGTACCGGCATGTCCTCAGGGAGCCCGGCGATGGCTTTGATCAGAATGGGGATGCCTTTTCGCGGGCGATTGTGAGCTGCTGTAATGACCAGGAACGCGTCGTCCGGCACGCCAAGCCTGGCCCGGTCGATGGGCGTCACATTCTGGTACCAGGCCGGGTCGTGACCCTTGTAGATCGTCAACGCCTGGTGCGGGTGCGATAGCTGCTTGCGCAAATGATCCCGCACGGCCCGGGCGACGCAGACAATTCGATCGACGCGGGGATTCAGGTGTTTCAGGTAGGCACTTGGATCGTACCGGTTGATATTGCCGACCTGCCCGCGGTAAGTCACAACGCGCACCGGCAGGCCGATCGCCGCCGCCGCTCCGTTGCTTATCGCATGATTATTGAACAAATATAGTGCGTCGTGGCCACCACGCTTCAGAGTCGCTCTGATCTTGCGCACTGCTGCTGCTGACAGGTGCCGCTCGGGTTGATAGTCGTAAAGTGTGATGCCGGCGTCGCTCATCCGCGCGGCATAGTGGCTATGGGCGCGGGTCATGACCTCAATCTCCATGCCGCGTCGCTGCAGCCCAAGCAGCATCTCCGCCTCCGGCCGTACGATGTGAGTCGGCGCCGCGTAGTCGCTAATCACAAGGCACTTTGTTGACATGGCCAGAATCTACCCTAAACCCTGCTCTGCATGCGCACAGAGGCATCGCGCCCTCGTCGAACGCGGCTGCTCGGCAGATACTGAATTAACCGCGACCAATCACCTGAGTTGCAACCATGTAGATCGCAACAGGCTCTAAACTATGCCGCCTATGAATGACGAAGCCCTCTCCGCAGACTTGATCTACAGCCTGGAGCTTACCGATCCCGCCCGGCACATGATTACTGTCGTTTGCCGGATCGAAAACCCCGACCCGGCCGGACAGATCGTTTCGCTGCCAGCCTGGATTCCGGGCAGCTATCTGATGCGCGAGTTTGCCAAGCACATCACGGCCATTGCCGCCAGCGAACGCGGCGCTCCAGTCGGCTTGCACAAGCTCGACAAGAGTAGTTTTCAGATTGCTCCGTGCGATGGTCCGCTCGTAGTCAGGGCCAGCATTTACGCGCACGACTTATCCGTGCGCGGCGCATTTGTTGACGGCGGTCACGCGTTTTTGAACCCAGCCTGCCTGTGCCTGCGCGTGCATGGCCAGGAAGATGAGCCTTGCCTCGTGCAGACCCAGCCGCCCGAGGGTGTTGATGGGTGGTCGGTCGCAACGGCGCTGGAGCGGCGCACCGGAGAGCCGGGTCAGTTCGGCGTGTTCGCTGCGCAAAACTATGACGCGCTGATTGATCGTCCGCTGCTGATGGGGCCGCTAACAACCGGTGAATTCACCGTGGCGGGGGTGCCGCATTCGATCAGTCTCTGTGGTGGTGAGCACGCGGACGTAGATCGGCTCGCTGCTGATCTGGCGCTGGTCTGTGCGTGGCAGGCGGACTTGTTCGGTCTGCCGTTGCCTATGTCTCGCTACGACTTTCTCGTGATGGTTCAGGACAGCGGCTATGGCGGTTTGGAACATCGTGATTCATCGGCGCTGATCTGTGCGCGTCGCGACTTGCCGGTTCCCAGTCAACAGGAAGTAACCAGCGGCTATCGAAAGTTCCTGGGTCTAGCCAGCCACGAGTATTTTCATCTTTGGAACATCAAGCGGATTCGCCCGGCGGGCCTCACTCCCTACCGGCTCGATCGCGAGAACTACACGCGCCAGCTGTGGTTGTTTGAGGGCATCACGTCCTACTACGACGATTTAGCGTTGTTGCGCAGCGGTCTCCTCGGCGTGCAAGGCTACCTGCGCCTGGTCGGCGAGAACTTAACGCGGGTGTACCGTAGCCGCGGCCGGCGCGCGCAGACGCTGGAAGATGCCAGCTTTGATGCCTGGGTAAAGTTCTACCGGCCCGATGAAAACTCCGGCAACGCGACGGTCAGTTATTACGCAAAAGGTGCCATGGTTGCCTTGGCGCTGGACCTCGAGCTGCGCTTGCGCACGGACAATGACGTTTCACTCGATGATGTCATGCGCGCCCTGTGGCGGGACTACGGCGGAGTTGGCCGCGCGTTGCCGGCCGGCGCGTTTGAGCGCCTGACTGAAGAGTTGTGTGGCCAATCGATGGCTGAGTTCTTTGACCAAAACCTGCGCTCTACGGTGGATCCGCCCGTAGGCATTCTGCTGGCGCAGTTCGGTGTGCACCTGCAGCTGCGCGCTGCCGAGTCGGACGCCGACCGCGGTGGGCAGGCACCGCAGCGGGAGGGCCCGGCGAGGCCCTGGTTGGGGATTTCTATGGCTCGCGATGGGGAGCAGCTTAAGATTCGACAGGTCGCGGCCGACGGCCCGGCCGCTGCGGCCGGCGTTTCGCCGGGGGACGAACTTATTGCGATTAACGGCTGGCGCGTAGACGCTGCAAACCCAGCGGCGCGTTTTGCGGAGCTCGCTGTGGGTGAGCCGGGGCGGCTCAGTCTGTTTCGCCGCGGCCGCCTGATCGAATTGGAGGTCGCACCATCGCGTTCACCGCGAGATACGGCCTGGCTGAGCCTGGATGCCGGAGCCGATGAAGCTTCGCTGAACCGCCGTGAGCTCTGGCTGGGCAGCTAGCCGCGCTGTTTTTACAACCTGCTCGTGGCGCGGGTAGTAACATCAAACGAGCTGACGCCACGGATCCGCCATGCTTGAACTCGGCCTGAAAGTCTTGCTGAGCTATCTCCTGGGCTCCATCAATGGGAGCCTCGTGCTCGGCCGGTTAAAGGGCGTGGATATTCGCACCTCAGGGAGCGGTAATGCGGGCGGCACGAACGCGCTGCGCACCCAGGGGGCACTGTTTGCGTTGCTGGTGATCATTATCGACGTGGGGAAAGGCTATCTTGCTGCGGCGCTAGTACCCGGGCTTGCGCTGGCGCCCGGGGAAACGGCTGTTGCCGGCCCGATCGCTGCCCGGCTGGCCTTGATGTTGCCGCTGGCGTGCGCAGCCGCCGCCATCGTTGGGCATTGTTATCCCGTTTGGTTTGGTTTTGCGGGCGGCAAGGGTGCGGCCACGGCGGTCGGCGCGCTCGCCGGGATCGCGCCTGTGCTGGTGCTGGCCTTCGCGGCCGTTTGGCTGCTCACGCTGGTCGTGTCAGGCATGGTCGGTCTGGCAACCATCCTGGCTGCTGGCGCCCTGCCGTTATACGCCGGCATCCGCGACGGAGTTGGTAATCCTTACCTGCTTTTGTTTCTCGGTTGGCTGGCCATCTTCATTCTCTTCACGCATCGCTCCAACGTCCGTCGAATCATGGCCGGCGAGGAGAGTCGGTGGGCAAAAGCCATGCTGTTTCGGCGCCGTTCCGGTTAATGGGTTTGCGCGCGCGACTGGTCCGCGAGCTGGCCGATGGAGAACGCCACACGACCTCCGGCTTGGCGCGTGGGCTGTCCGCGCCTGCCGCACAGGTGGTTTGCGAGATTGCAGAGCTGCCGGCGCTGGGACTGCACGTCGAGACCCCGGCACAGAACAACTGGCAGCTCTCCCGGCCTTTGGACTTGCTGACCGCACAGACGATTCGCGCTGATCTGTCCAGCCAGGTTGCATCGCGGCTCGATGCGCTCACGGTGACCGCGGTAACCCAATCCACCAACGATGATCTGCGCACCCGCGCCGCCCCGGGCCCCGGCCGATTCGCGGTTGCTTTGGCTGAGTTTCAGACTGCGGGCCGCGGTCGCCTGGGTCGCGAGTGGGTGTCTCCGTTTGCCAGCGGCATTTGCCTTTCCATCTCCACCGCGCTGAGCAGCCCGCTGGCACAGATTGGCACCCTCAGCCTGGCGTTGGGAGTTGCTGTTCATCGTGGCATCAGCGCGCTGGGAGTCAGCGGACTGAAGCTCAAATGGCCGAACGATCTGATGATTAACGATGAAAAGCTCGGCGGGTTGCTGGTCGAGACAGACAGCAGCAACAAAGGAGCTGCGCGCGTGATTGTTGGACTCGGCGTGAACGTGGAACCGGTGCAGCCCGCAGCGGGGCTGCAGCCAGCCGCGCTGCGCGGACGCACTTCAGTGCCGCTCGGCCGCAGCGCCCTGGCTGCGCGTCTGATCAACAGTCTTGCGGATGGTCTAATGAAGTACATGGCCGAGGGCTTCTCCGCATTCTCGGCAGACTGGCAGCAACACGATGCCCTGGATGGGCGGGAGCTAACCGTTCAGCTTGGCAATGCACAGCTAGTTGGCGTGGCGCGTGGCATTAATCCTGCGGGTGAACTGCAGCTTGAGACTGCTGCTGGCATGCGTACGGTTGCCGCCGGCGAGGTTTCGTTGGGCGCGCTTTGATGCTGCTGCTGGATATCGGCAATAGCCGGATCAAATGGGCCTGGGCTGACGGGGCTGAGCTGTCTGCACCTGGGCAGGCCGGGTGGCCTGGTGAGGATCTGCGCAGGGTATTCGATACGATTGCGGCGGCCGGACCGCCGCCGGCGCGGGTCCTCATTAGCAATGTGGCGGGCCCCGGGCTTGCCGGCGCGGCCAGCAGCCATACCGAAGACCTTTGGGGTGTGCAGCCAGAATTCGCGCAGCCAGAAGCCGCCGCCGGCAGCTTGGTTAACGGCTATGCCGACCACCGGCAGATGGGCGTTGATCGATGGCTCGCCCTGCTTGCTGCGTGGCAGCAGCGTCAGGCAGCCGTGTGCGTGGTGGACGCAGGCACCGCGGTGACTGTTGACCTGATCGCGGCGGACGGCCGGCATCAGGGCGGTTTTATCTCACCCGGCATTGACATGATGACGGCCGCGCTACGCGAACGCAGTGGCGCCATTGCGGCCGCCAGCAGCGCGGAGCCGAGCGTGCCCGATGCCATAGAGCCTGGCTTCAGCACCGCCAGTGCCATTGAGCGTGGTGCGATGCTGGCAGCGGCGGGGATGGCGGAGCGGGCGCGCCGCGTTTTCGGCAGAGCGTCAATCGATATCATTCTGACCGGTGGCAGCGCGGACAGATTGCGGCCATGGCTGGCGCGCGATGGCGTTGAGACCCGCCCGGCACTCGTCCTGGAGGGCCTGCTGCTGCAGGCATCGAGCCGCTGATGCGCCAGGTTTTCTTGCTGCTGCTGCTCGTCAATCTGCTGATTTGGGGTTGGCAGCGGTGGATTGTTGGCCCGCCGGCGGCAGACCCCTACGCACTGGCAGACGCTGAGATCCCAACGCTGGTCTTACTGGAGCCGCAACCCGGCGCTGCCGCATCGCCACCGCTTGCCAGCCCGGGGCCGGCTCAGCGATGCACAAGGCTCGGGCCGTTCGCCACCCGGGACCTGTCCGACGAGGCCGCACAGGCGCTGCGCCGCCGCGGCATGCAGGTGGCGGGGCTTGAGGAGGCATCGCAGGTTTGGATGGGGTACTGGGTGCAGGTCACCGGTATCCGGGGTACTGCCGAAACGGCGCTTGCCGAGCTCGCCGCCGCGGGGCTGGAAGACGCTTATTTAGTAGGTGGCGGCGAGGAACAGCGCCTGTCGCTGGGCGTATTTCGCTCGCGTCAGGGCGCTCGCCGCATAGCCGATCAGGCCCGCGAGGCAGGCTTTGAGCCGCTGGTGGAAGACCGTTTCACCGAGGGCCGTGAGTTCTGGCTTGAGGTAGCCCACGATGAGGACAGCTCGCCCGAGCTCGGCCGCCTTGTCGCTGGCGGCCCCGACATTCTTCGGGTTGAGCCGGTGCCCTGCGCCTCGGCTGCCGATAGCCCAGGGCCTGCCGATTCCCTAGAATAGCGCCGCCTTATTCAACTCCGGTGCCGGAATAGCTCAACTGGTAGAGCAACGGTTTTGTAAACCGTAGGTTGGGGGTTCAAGTCCCTCTTCCGGCAGATCCGGCAGGTGCGCTATCAACAGTCGTCCAGCCGTGTTGACAGCCCCCGGTCAGGGCTGGAAAATTAACGGCTTGCGTCCGCGGAGGGGTACTCAAGCGGTCAACGAGGGCAGACTGTAAATCTGCTGGCTATGCCTACGTAGGTTCGAATCCTACCCCCTCCACCA